>JAFAUH010000395.1 GCA_019243445.1 Streptomycetaceae bacterium
CAGACCTCGGCGACCTGCCCATCCGCCACTCGCAGTCGACGCGTCACGTGGACGGCATCGAGCATGCGGCGGTCGTGGGTGACGAGAAGGAGCGTGCCCTTGTACGCGTCGAGCGCCGATTCCAGCTGCTCGATCGCAGGCAGATCAAGGTGGTTGGTGGGCTCGTCGAGCACGAGCAGATTGACTCCACGCGCCTGGAGAAGTGCCAGCGCGGCACGCGTCCGTTCCCCCGGCGACAAGGTCACGGCAGACCGCAGCACATGGGCGGCCTTCAACCCGAACTTGGCCAGAAGTGTCCGGATATCGGCGGGCGCCAGCTCCGGGACGGCGGCGCCGAACGCGTCAAGCAGCGCCTCGTCCCCGTCGAAGAGTCGCCGTGCCTGGTCGACTTCGCCGACCACCACTCCCGGGCCGAGCGCCACATATCCGCCGTCGAGTGCGATTCGGCCGAGCATCGCCGCAAGCAGCGTGGACTTCCCGGCACCGTTGGCTCCCATGATCGCGACCCGGTCGGCCCAGTCGATCTGCAGGTCGAGCGGGCCGAGGCGGAAGGACCCGCGCCGTACCTCGGCGCCGCGTAGCGTCGCCACCACCGCTCCCGAGCGAGACGCCGCGGCGATCTCCATGTGCAGCTTCCACTCCTTGCGCGGCTCCTCCACGACGTCAAGGCGCTCGATGAGCCGTTCGGTCTGCCGGGCCTTGCCCGCCTGTTTTTCAGTCGCCTCACTGCGGAACTTACGTCCGATTTTGTCGCTGTCACCCGCTTTGCGCCGGGCGTTCTTGACGCCCTTCTCCATCCAGGCACGCTGAGTACGGGCGCGCTCCTCCAAGGCGGCTTTCTTCTCCGCGTACTCGTCGTACTCCTCACGGGCGTGCCTGCGCCCGATCTCGCGCTCCTCCAGATATGCCTCGTAGCCGCCACCATAGGTGGTGACCTGGCGCTGAGCGAGATCGAGTTCGACGACACGGGTGACGGTCCTGGCCAGAAACTCCCGGTCGTGGCTGACGAGGACGATGCCGGCCCGCAGCCCGCAGACGAAGCTTTCGAGACGCTCGAGGCCCTCCAGGTCAAGGTCATTGGTGGGCTCGTCGAGCAGGAAGACGTCATAGCGGCTGAGCAGCAGTGAGGCGAGGCCGGCACGGGCCGCCTGGCCTCCGGAGAGCGAGGTCATCAGCTGGTCGGGACCGACCGTGAGGCCGAGCTCGGCTGCGACTTCCTCGGCCCGCTCGTCGAGGTCGGCACCGCCGAGCGCGAGCCACCGCTCCAGGCCGGCGGCGTATGCATCGTCAGCGCCTGGCGCGCTGTCCACCAGCGCCTGGGTCGCGGCATCCAGCGCGGCCTGAGCGGCGGCCACTCCGGTGCGTCGGGCAAGGAAAGCCCGGACGGTCTCGCCGTCGCGGCGCTCGGGCTCTTGCGGCAGGTGACCGACGGTGGCATCCGGCGGGCTGAGTCGCAGCGTGCCCTCCTCGGGGGTGTCGAGCCCTGCGAGCAGGCGCAGCAGCGTCGACTTCCCGGCGCCGTTGACGCCCACCAGACCGACGACGTCCCCAGGAGCGACGACCAGGTCGAGACCCGAGAAAAGGACGCGGTCGCCGTGCCCTGCGGCGAGTCCCTTGGCGAGGAGAGTTGCACTCATAAGGGGAAAGATCCTAACTGCAGTGCCGCCCATTCCGTGAGGGACTCTTACGGCCCGGTACGACCCGGGAACCACTGCGGCCGCAGTGGTCCCCGCACCCTCGAGGCCGGACCGCTGGGTGGCGAGTACGTTGGTGGTGGGAGATGCATGACGATGCGTACCGGAAGTGAGCCGACGCAAGCACGGAGTGCACTGCGGCTACGACTCGGACTGAGCACGTGGGGGTTGCTCTGGGGTGTCGGCGGAGTAGTTCTCTTCATGGCCTTGGGCCAGCCCGGCTGGGCGGGCGTCTTCGGGGCTATCGTCCTCGCCGCCCTTCTCGACATGGGCGTGGTCATCCGCCACATCCACCAGGGTGCGCACTATCAGCCCGGGCGTGATATTCCGCCGTACTGGCCTGCCGACCACGGCAAACGCCGTTAGGCCCTGTCCGGGCCCAGGGCCTGTTGGAGCTCGTACCACGCGGTCACTCTGCTTATCCGACTTATCCGACGGCAAAACTTGACGGCAAAACTGCTCAGCGGACGCGGAAGCTGCGGATGCCCAAGTCGGGACCGTCCCGCCCCCACTGTCGTCACTCGGTCCGCGAGTCGATGACCCGGCGTATCTTACCGACCGAGCGCTCCAGCGAGTCGGGGTCGACGACATCCACCTCGACGCTGACCCCAACGCCGTCCTTCACCGCCTTGGCGATCTCGGCGCCAGCCGCGGCGCGGCGCCCGGCGGGGGCATCGGGTCTCGCCTCGACGCGTACGGTCATGTGGTCCATGCGGCCGCGACGGCTCAGGTGTGTCTGAAAGTGCGGCGCAACGCCGGGCGTGCGCAGCACGGTCTCCTCTATCTGGCTGGGGAAGAGGTTCACCCCGCGTAGAATGATCATGTCGTCGCCGCGGCCGGTGATCCTCGCCATCCGGCGGAACGCGGGACGCGCGGTGCCGGGTATCAGCCGCGTCAGATCGCGCGTGCGGTAGCGGATAATCGGCAGCGCCTCCTTGGTGAGCGAGGTGAAGACCAATTCGCCATCTGCGCCTTCGGCCATCACTTCGTCCGTGAGCGGGTCGACTACCTCGGGGTAAAAGTGATCTTCCCAAATGTGCAGGCCGTCCTTAGTCTCGACGCATTCTTGGGCCACACCAGGACCCATCACCTCCGAAAGACCGTAGATGTCCACGGCGTCGATACCCATGCGCCCTTCTATTTCCCGGCGCATCTCCTCCGTCCACTGCTCGGCTCCGAAGATTCCGACCTGTAGTGATGTCGTGCGCGGATCGATCCCCTGGCGCTCGAACTCGTCGAGAAGGGTCAGCATGTAGGAGGGAATGATCATGATGATCTCGGGGTGGAAATCCTGGATGATCTGCACCTGGCGTGCCGTCATACCGCCGGAGGCTGGGATGACGGTGCAGCCTGCCCGTTCGGCGCCGTAGTGCGCCCCCAGGCCACCGGTGAACAGGCCGTATCCGTAACTGATGTGCACTTTGTGGCCCGGCCGCCCACCCGCGGCGCGGATCGAGCGGGCAACGACATCCGCCCAGACGGACAGATCCCGGTCGGTGTAGCCGACGACGGTGGGGCGGCCGGTGGTGCCGCTCGACGCGTGGAGGCGGCGGACGTCGGACATGGGGACGGCGAACATGCCGAACGGGTAGTGCTCACGCAGATCGACCTTGGTGGTGAAAGGGAAGCGGGCGAGATCGGCGAGATTGCGGCAGTCCTCGGGGGTGACCCCGGCGGCATCGAACGCCCTGCGATAGAAAGGGACATTGTCGTGCGCCCGCTTCAAGGTGTACTGCAGGCAGGTGATTTGGTGTCGAGCCAACTCATCAGCGCTCATGCTTTCCCCGGCGTCCAGTTCGTTGGGCGCAGGCTTCGCCCTCATCGCGCACCTCCTCCGCACGCCGTTGTGCGCACCCTTGTAAACCGACCGAACATTCGGTTAGTCTCGCAATGCAATCAAGTAACCCAGCAGCCAGACCCGCCTGTCAAGGGGGCAAGAGGCCGGCGGAGACAAAACGCAGCAGGACAGCAGGGAGGAGCGGTGCCATGACCGCAGCAGCGCCGGGAGCCATCGGGGTGATCGGGGGCGGCCGAATGGGGGCCGGCATCGCACAGTCCTTCGCTGCCGCCGGATCCTCGGTGACAGTGGTGGAAAGCGATGAAGCGGCCGCCGCTGCCGCACTGGAGCGGATCGAGTCGGCACTGCGGCGGGCAGCCGAGCGCGGAAAGCTCGCAGGACCGCCCGAGCAGGTGCTGGCACGGATCGAGACGGTCGATTCCGTGGACAGGCTGTCGCCGGACGCCGAGCTCGTCGTGGAGGCAGTGCCGGAAGACGCGGCGCTCAAGGCTTCGCTGCTCACCGCAGTCGAGGAGCGGGTAGGCGAGGCGACGGTGCTCGCCACCAACACCAGCTCACTGTCGGTGACCGAGCTGGCCGCCCCCCTGTCCCGTCCCGCACGTTTCCTCGGCATGCATTTCTTCAACCCGGTGCCGGCCTCCGAGCTGGTGGAGCTGGTGATCGCACCCGAAACCGCCGAGGAGACCGTGCGGTCGGCCATGGCCTGGACGCATGCTCTGGGCAAGACAGACGTGGTGATCAAGGACTCGCCCGGGTTCGCCAGCAGCCGACTGGGCGTCGCGCTCGGGCTGGAAGCAATCCGGATGGTCGAGGAGGGTGTAGCCACGCCGAAAGCCATTGACGACGCGATGCGCCTGGGCTACCGGCACCCCATGGGACCACTGCGCCTGACCGACTTGGTGGGACTCGATGTACGGCTCGCAATCGCCGAATATCTCCACTCCCGCCTGGGCGAGCGCTTCACGCCCCCGCGACTGCTGCGCGAGAAGGTCGCCCGCGGCGAGCTGGGACGCAAGACGGGGCAGGGCTTCTACACCTGGCCATGATCCTTCGAACGTCACTCGACAGTGGGGTTGCCAGCGGTCGCACAGTGGGCGAGACTGAACAGTGCCGAACGAATGGTCGGTCGGGCAAGAAGGGGAGGCCCGGGTGGATATGAGCAACGTTGAAGTTGAAAACGACGCCCAGCACCACGCCCAGCATCACGCGCAGAGCGGGACTGGGGAGCGGCGACTCCAAGCGCATTTCGACCGCACGATCTCGCACAATCAACGGATCGAACCCCGCGACTGGATGCCCGAGGGGTATCGCAAGACCCTCATCCGGCAGATCGCGCAGCACGCTCACTCGGAGATCATCGGCATGCAGCCCGAGGGCGAGTGGATCACGCGGGCTCCCTCACTGCGACGCAAGGCGATTCTCTTTGCCAAGGTGCAGGACGAGGCGGGACACGGCCTGTATCTGTACTCGGCCGCCGAGACCCTCGGCGCCGACCGCGCCGATCTGACCGAGCGGCTCATCGAAGGGCGTCAGAAGTATTCGTCGATCTTCAACTACCCGACACTGAACTTCGCCGACGTGGGCGTAATCGGCTGGTTCGTGGACGGCGCCGCGATATGCAACCAGGTGCCGCTGTGCCGCAGCTCCTACGGCCCGTACGCACGCGCGATGGTGCGGATCTGCAAGGAGGAGTCGTTCCACCAACGGCAGGGCTACGAACTGCTGATGACCATGATGCGCGGCACCGAGGCCCAACGGCAGATGGTGCAGGACGCCGTCGACCGGTGGTGGTGGCCCTCGTTGATGATGTTCGGTCCGCCGGACAGCGAATCGTCCCATACCGTGCAATCGATGGCCTGGCGCATAAAGCTGCACACCAATGACGAACTGCGCCAACGATTTGTGGACATGACGGTACCTCAAGCCGAAAAGCTCGGTGTCGTGCTCCCCGATCCGCAGCTTCGATGGAACAACGAACGCGGACACCATGACTTCAGCACTCCCGACTGGTCCGAACTCAAGCGCGTCATAGACGGTGACGGCCCGTGCAACGCCCAGCGGATGGCCCGTCGCCGCGCGGCGCACGAGGAGGGCGCGTGGGTGCGGGAGGCGGCCGGCGCATACGCAGCGAAGCAGGCCGCCCATGAAGCCGGCAAAAAGAGGCAGGAAGGACCGGCGGGATGACAAGAGACAGACGCAAATGGCCACTGTACGAGGTCTTCATACGTGGCAAGCGCGGTCTCAATCACGTGCACGTCGGATCCCTGCACGCGGCCGACGACCGGATGGCGCTCACTCACGCCCGTGACCTCTACACCCGCAGAAACGAAGGAGTGAGCATCTGGGTGGTGCGCAGCGACGCCATCACCGCCTCGACACCGGACGAGAAGGACCCCTTCTTCGCCCCGAGCGGCGACAAGGTGTATCGGCATCCCACCTTCTATGACATCCCAGAAGACGTCCCCCACATCTAGGGTCTAACAACCTGGGGGAGCAATAGGGAGCCCGCTCCCTATTGCTCCCCCAGGTCATAAGGGCTCGCCGTAACCAGATCTCGCATAGTGGCGGAGCTTTCAGTCGAACCGGCTGAGGCCCGTGTGTTACCAGCGCCGGCCAACACCCGAGGGAAGTGAGCGAAGTTGGCTACGTTCCGTGCAGGAGAGAAGGCTCACCAGGCTGTGCTTCCTCAGCAGCTTGCTCTGGAATAGGGAGTATCCGACGCAAGGAGACTTTAAGGAGACTTTGATGACTGATGACCATGTGTACCTCTCGCTGGCCGAGGGCTCCGAGGAAGGCGAGGCGCGTTGGGCATTCGGCACCGGCTTCGAGGACCCGCTGCACGGCGTCGACACAGCCGTTCCCGAGGAACTGGACAGCCGCATACTCGCCGCGTACTGCCTGGCGCTCGGCGACGACGCACTGGTGTTGGCACAGCGGCTGGCCGAGTGGTGCACCCGCGCGCCAGAGCTGGAGGAGGAGGTGGCACTGGCCAACATAGGCCTCGACCTGCTCGGACAGGCCCGGCTGCTGCTCTCGCGAGCAGGCCAAGCAGAGGGAGCCGGCCGTGACGAGGACGCGCTCGCGTACTTCCGCAATGCGGATGCCTTCCGCAACGTACGCCTCGCCGAACTGCCCAACGGTGATTTTGCCTTCTCCATAGCGCGGCTGCTGGTAATGGCCACGTGGCGGCTCGCGCTCTTCGAGCGCCTCACCGAGTCCAAGGATCCGGTGCTCGCGGCTGTCGCCGCCAAGGGCGTCAAGGAGCTGACATATCACCGCGATTACACAGCCCAGTGGACAGTACGCCTCGGCGACGGCACGCAGGAATCCCACCGCCGGATGCAGCGCGGCATCGAGGAGATCTGGCCGTACACCGGCGAACTGTTCACCACTGCCCCGCCCGAACGGGAGGCCACCGAAGCGGGTATAGGGATCGATCCGGCGACCGTGCGGGAGGATGTCGAGGCGACACTGCGCCAGGTCGCCGACGCGGCCACGCTCACCCTCCCGGTGATCCCGACCCTGACAGCCAGTCCCCGGACCGGCGGAGGTCGTGTCGGCAAGCACACCGACGCCTTGGCCCCGCTCCTCACCGAGTTGCAGAGCGTGGCCCGTGCCCACCCGGAGGCGACATGGTGACCGCAGAGCATGGAACCGGCCCGGAGGAGCGAGAGCTGATAAGCGCTCGCGCCCGCCAAGTCGCGGCGGAGGTCCCCGATCCCGAGTTGCCGGTGCTCACCCTCGCCGACCTCGGTGTGCTGCGGGAGGTTGAGGTGGACGCGGACGGAACGGTGACCGCGAGCATCACTCCCACCTACTCGGGCTGCCCGGCAATGGCCGAGATGCGGTCGGACGTGGCGGCACGGCTACGTGCGGCGGGCTTCTCGGAGGTGCGCATACGCACCGTGCTTGACCCGCCGTGGACGACGGATTGGATCAGTGCCGAAGGCCGCCGCAAACTGGCCGAATACGGCATCGCCCCGCCCGGCCCCGCACCACGGAGGGCGGCCGGCCCGGTACCGCTCACGCTCTCGCCCACCCCTCGTGCCGTGGCGTGTCCGCACTGCGGCTCGCTGGAGACCGAGGAGACCTCGCGCTTCTCGGCCACTTCGTGCAAGGCCCTGTGGCGCTGCTACAGCTGCCTCGAGCCATTTGAGCACCTCAAGGAGATCTGATGGGAGATGCGACAGCCTCCGCCACCGCTCCCGCTGTGACCATGCGGGAACGCCGTCGCCGCCCGGTGTTTCGCACCTTGCGGGTCACCCGTACTGAGCGGCTCTGCGAGGACGCGACAGCCATCACGTTCGACGTCCCTGAGGAACTCGCTGAGGAGTACGCCTTCGCCCCGGGGCAGACGCTCACACTGCGCCGCGTCGTCGACGGCCGGGACGAGCGCCGCTCGTACTCCATATGCTCGCCCGTCGGCGGTCCGTTGCGGATAGGCGTGCGCGAGGTGCCGGGTGGGCTGTTCTCCTCGTGGCTGGTCCATCATGTAGGGCCGGGCGACACCGTCGAGGTGCTGCCTCCACTGGGCGCCTTCACCCCCGATCTCGACACCCCGGCCCATCACGTTCTGATCGCTGCAGGCTCCGGCATAACCCCCATGCTGTCGATAGCCGCCTCCGTACTCGCGGCGCACCCGCACTCCAAGGTGACGCTCTTCTATGGAAATCGCCGTACCGACACGGTGATGTTCGCCGATGAGCTGGCCGATCTGAAGGATCTGTATCCCGGCCGGTTCCAGCTCGTGCATGTCCTCTCGCGCGAACCACGCGAGGTCGAGCTGTTCTCCGGCCGCCTCGACGCACAGCGGCTCCCCGCGCTCATCGACGCGCTCGTCGACGTCGAGGCGGCCGACCACTGGTGGCTGTGCGGACCGCACGGTCTGGTGCTGGACGCCCATCGGGTCCTGACCGCCCTCAGTGTGCCCGCCGAGCGAGTCCATCAGGAGTTGTTCTACACCGAGGACACCACCGTAGAAACGTTCCGCCACGAGGACGCCGCCCCCGTCGGCCCCGTGAGCACCGTCGCCGTCATCCTCGACGGACGCATCACGGAATCGATTCTCCCCCGCAACCGCACAGTGCTCGACGGGGCACAGCGCTCCCGTCCCGACCTCCCGTTCGCCTGCAAGGGCGGCGTCTGCGGCACCTGCCGCGCGCTGGTCAGATGCGGTGAGGTCGACATGCGTCGCAACTTCGCCCTGGAACCCGCCGAAGTCGACGCGGGCTATGTCCTGACCTGTCAGTCCTATCCCGTCTCCGAGAAACTGACCATCGACTACGACAGTTGACGGCTCTTCGGCCTGGTAAGTGTCTGGTAAGTGTGGAGCGGTCGAGGTGTATGAAAGTGGTGCACACCGGCAGCCGCTTGCCGGTGTGCAGGTCCACCCGGTTGTCGGCGCGCAGACCGCCGCGTCGACAAACCTGGACTCCAGCTTCGACGCTGCGTACGTGGTGGGCCGACCTGGCTCAATATTCAAGATTTCCAGTCATAGCAGATCTCTTACCTTCCGCGTCACTTGCACGCAATCATCAGAAAACCTGTCATTGAAAGGCGGTCGGGGCCATGTCTGAAAGCGCAGAGCAATCCGTCCTCCGCAGGCCACAACACCTGGAGCCAGGCCGACTCTTCATCAATGGCGGCTGGCACGACGCGGATTCCAAGGCTCACCGGGAAATCATCGATCCCTCCACCGGCAAGATGGTCACCAGCGTTGCCGAGGCCGACGCCTCGGACCTCGATGCGGCGGTCGACGCGGCGCGGCATGCTTTCGACGAGGGCCCCTGGGCGCAGGTCTCGGGCCGGGAACGGGCCCGCATCCTGCACCGGGCTGCCGATCTCATCCGGCAGCGCGCAGACGAACTCGTCGCCCTTGAAAGCGTCGATGTGGGCAAACCAGTCTCGCTCTGCCGCGCCGTCGACGTGTCGACCGCGGCCGAGGAGTACGAGTACTACTCGGCGATGGCACAGAGCATCGACGGCGCCACCCGGCAGATCCCCGTCCCCGCCCACGCCTACACCCGGCGTGAACCTCTCGGCGTGGTCGGCGCGATCACGCCCTTCAACTTCCCGCTGATACTGAGCAGTTCGAAGATTGCCCCGGCACTGGCGGTCGGCAATACGGTCGTGCACAAGCCCGCCGAGGAGACGCCGCTCAGCGCGCTGCTCATGGCCGAGATTCTGGCCGAGGCCGGAGTGCCGGACGGGGTGCTGAACGTGGTGACCGGCAGCGGGGCCGTCGTCGGCGAGGCGCTGCTGCGCCACCCCATGGTCGACAAGATCGCCTTCACCGGGTCGACAGCGGTCGGTCGGCACGCGGCGAGCACCGCGGGCGAGGCACTCAAGCCCGTCACGATGGAACTCGGCGGAAATGCAGCACAGATCATCTTCGAAGACGCCGACCTGGAGACCGCCATCGGCTCTGCGATCAGGGGATTCGTCTTCAACAGCGGCCAGTTCTGCATGAGCGGGCCGCGCCTGCTCGTCCACCGTTCCCTCCACGACGCCGTAGTGGAGGCTCTCGCGGGCGCCGTCGCGCATGTGCCGGTCGGTGACCCGTTTGATCCGGTGACCGTCGTCGGCCCGATGGCCGCAGAGCGCCACCTGGCCAAGGTCGAGCAGTACGTGGGCTTTGCCCAAGAAGAGGGGGGCCGTATCGTCGCAGGCGGCGAACAGCTGGAGCTCGGGGGCGAATTGAGTGGCGGCTTCTACTACAAGCCCACCATCATCGCTGATCTAGGCAACGACTCTCGCATTGTGCAGGAGGAGATCTTCGGCCCGCTGCTGACCGTACAGCCCTTCGATACCGAGGAGGAGGCTGTCGCACTCGCCAACAGCACACCGTACGGGCTGGCTTCAGGCTTGCAGACCAAGGACCTGGCCCGCGCCCACCGGGTCGCCGCACGGCTGCGGGCAGGCATCATCTGGGTCAACGACTGGGCGATACTCGACCCTGCGATCCCCTTCGGCGGAGTCAAGCAATCCGGCTATGGGCGGGAATACGGACCGGAAGCGCTGGAGTCATACACCAAGATCAAGTCCGTCGTCATCTCCCTCGCCTGACCCCTCCTCAAGTCCCACACTGATCCCCACAGGATCGCTTCCGCCTCGCCGGTGACCGTGGATCCGGCGAGGCGGTGAGGCGGTGAGGCATTCCACGCTGCTCATGGCCGAGGTCATCCCTGGCAGGTGAGCAGGCCTGCATTTTGCTTGATGGTGAGGACGCGCCGGACGCTGTTGTCGACGTCGGACCGCAGCGCGGCGTTCTTCGGCAGCTGGGCGAGGACGGCGGAGATCATCGGGCCGACGGCGCCCGGGTTGTCGGTGAGCACCATGTCGCCGCCTGCGGTGAGGAAGCGCAGCGCCCGTTGCCCGGCCGGGATGCTCTTGACGGCGACAGCGTTGCCGAGATCGTCCGAAATCACCACTCCGTTGAATCCGAGAGCGCCTCGGAGCACGTCACGCAGGATCACGGAGGAGAAGACGGCCTGATGGACCGGGTCGATGCGGGCGTAGGTGGCCAGTGACGCCATGACGAACGGCGCACCGGCCTCGATGCCGCTGCGGAACGGCTGCAGATACGGATCGTTGCGCGTGGTCTGGTAGTCGGTGACGTTCGCGGTGAGGTCTGTGTTGCCGCGTACTCGCCCCAGGCCGGGGAAGTGTTTGAGCGTGGCAAGGACTCCGGAGCTGGTCATTCCGCGCAGGAAGGATGTGCTGTGGGCCGCCACTGTCGTCGGGTTGTTGCCGTACTCGCGTGAGAGGGCACCTATCGGGGCGTTGACGGCGGCCAGTCCTGGCGGGACGGTGTCTGCCACCGGTGCGAGGTCCACGTTGACCCCGGCCGCCCGCAACTGCCCTCCCCAGGAGGCCGCTTGGGACTCCAGCTGAGCGGTCGGCCATCGCCCCTGCACCACTGCGCTCGGGATGGTGGAAAAGCCCCGGCCGGTGAGCGTTTGAACGTTGCCGCCTTCCTGGTCGGTGGCGACGAACAGCCGGGATATCGCACCGTGTACCGGCACGGTCAAGGCCTGGAGCCGGTCGACGACCGACTTGGTAGCCGCGATCCCGGCGCTGCTACGGCCCGTGAGCTGCACGGCGCCCACGTGCGTCCGGCGCAGAGCGTCGGCCTGCGCCGCGCTGATACCCGAGGAGCTCACCCCGACCATGAAGAGCTGGCCGACGCGCTGGGCCTGGGACATGCCCGCCAGCGCAGTGTTGACGCAGGACTGCGCGGGCGGAGTGCCAAGGTGGCCCCCCGAGCCTGCAGGGCGCGACGGTGACGACGGCGTCGAGGTGGCGGAGTGGATCTGCCCGCTTCCACAGCCGGCGAATACGGTCACCAGCCCAAGAGCGACGGCCGTCGCCCTCAACCGCATCGCACCAGATCGCGTAGCCCCCGGTCTGTGGTCGGACGAGAAAGGCTTCGGCGCACACATGGGCATCGCCACCTCATTCGTCAATCGACGGTGAACGCGGTGTCACACCCATTTAGCCCATCACACAACGCCCCACCATGCACATGGAGCCCATGCGCCTTACGGAGCCCTGTGGCTGACAATGTCGTAACGACCTGGGGAGCAAGAGGAAGTGGATCGGTTCAACCGGCCGCCAGCCAGTCGGCGATGGTCTGGGAGACAGGGAGCCCTGTGCCCAGTTCGATGAAGCCGAACTGGCCGGAAGCATTGCATTCCAGGAAGTACCAGGTGTCCTCTGCGGCGACGGCGAAGTCGAATGCGCCGTATGCCAGCCCGGCGGTCTTCATGAAAGCGTCAATCTTCGGCTGGATGTGCGAGGGCACACGGACGGCGCGCCAGCGTACGCTCTGCGGATCCGTGTAGCGCCAGTCCAGTTCGCGGCATTCCCCGCCATCCGTGGGCTCATGATCGGTGCGCGCGCAGAAGGTCTCGGAGCCGACGACCGTCAAGCGCACATCGGCGTGCTTGTCGATGCGGGTCTGCAGGCAGGTAGGCGCCTCGGTGACAGAAGCGAAGTCCGCATCACCGGGCACGGCCGTGGTCGGCAACGCCAGTGGCGGGTCGTCGGGTGACCGACCGGAGACGGACTTGCACACCAGCGGGCCGTGGTCGTCAGCGAATCTTTTCGCATCGGCGGGCACAGTTGTGAACACTGTTGCGGGCACGCGCAATCCCGCTGCCTGGGCCAGGACGAGCTGCCGCATCTTGTAGCGGCACGCCGCCGCTGCGTCCGGGGGGTTCATCCACCGTACACCGGGCAGCGCCCGCAACGTCCCGTACCAGGCGTGATCAGACTCCGCCGCCACCCATCGCGGCTGTATCTGTGCGCCGGAACCCGGCGTCCCGGGGCGCCGCACCCAGATCGAGCGGATCTCACGCAAGTCGACAGTGCGGCGCCCGGCGGTGATGCTGCCCGTGAGGGCGCCCGACGTGTACGCAGCCGTCAGCGTCACCTGGTGCGGGAATCCGGCTGGGTCGATGCGCAGCACCGGCACGTTCATCGCCGCGAGGCGGTCGATGACCATGTCGGCGGTCACGTCCTCGGCGGATGTCAGGACCAGAACCGTCATCAGTCGTCGAAGTGGGTCTTCGATCCGGCGGTCGAGGTGGTGGCACCGCAGGCGAGCAGCAAGGCGCGGTTCCGCACGGCCACGCTGCCGTCGGCGAGGAGGTTCACCTGCTGCTCCGGATCGTATGCGTACGGGGTTTCCGGCTCCGGTATAGGAGGCTGGGCGTACGTCAGGGCAAAAGGCTGCATCGTCTTCCCATGAGTGTCGAAGTGGTGCCCCTCGCGCGCATCCGAGGGCCTCTGAGGGGGGGTATCCATAACGGTGTCCGCAGCATGCCAGGCCCGTGGCTCCGCATGGCCGTGGCACTGCGCCGCAAGTCGCTCGGCGATCACAGTCTCCCGCTCACAGATGGAGATGATTGTGGGATTAGGGCCATCTATGGAGCCATTCCCGGACGAATGGCCCTCAGCCAGCCGCGAGCAGCCGACGGTCGCCATCAGCCACCAACTCCTTACATCACGTTGCGCGCGCCCTCGATTCCCGACGACGCCACACACAATCAAAGGGCACGAAGAAAGAAATCGGAAACAGGTTCCCCACAATTAAGTCAGGTCATTCACGGTCACGTTGCGTGTACGGTGCGCGTACGACTGTCACGGTCGAGGTGTGACCGGGACAGCGATGACCTCCGGTGACCGCCGAGGTTTACGACCTGGGGAGCAACTCGCCACCAAGTGAACGCTGTGCGCGGGGCGCGAGCTCTGCCCGGACCTGCTGCCCGAGACGATACGGCTGGACCGCGACGGTTGCCCAGCCCTTGAGCCGGTTTCCTCGCGATCCGACAAGCCGGTGCCCGTCGGCCTGGGCCCTGTCCGCGCAGCACGAGGCCCCGGCCGGTGCATCCACCCGGGCCGGGGCCTCGTCGCGCCACCCCAGCCACGGGGAGTGGGCAGGGGTCCTGTTCTGACCTGTTCCAGCATGCAGCCCCGGTATCACCGCTGCAATCCGAGTCCACCCAGGCGGGTGCACAAGGCCGGACCTAAGGGCCCGCCTCGAAATAAGTTGTATGCGAACACTGTGTCTGAGCTGTGGTGTCAAGAGATCCAACGCACAACTTATTTTCCGGCGGGCCCTAAGTCATGCAGCAGGCCCCGGGCCCTCCGCCCGCCTCGCGGCGCGACTACGCGGGGCGGATGTGCTCCGCCTGCGGCCCCTTCTGCCCCTGGGTGATCTCAAATGTGACCTTCTGGCCTTCCTGCAGCTCACGGAAGCCGGACGCATCAATGTTCGAGTAGTGGGCGAACACGTCGGGGCCGCCACCCTCCTGCGCGATGAAGCCGAAGCCCTTCTCACTGTTGAACCACTTCACGATGCCGCTGGCCATGCCTGTCTCCTTCAAGGAAATTCGTACCGGCTCCCGCACCGTGCGAGGCCGGGAGGTGATCGCCCTGGTCCGGCGAGGCACTGAACAGCGAGGCACTGAACAGCAAGAACGCCCGCGACGTGTGTCACGGGCGAACGGTACTTCGGAACCACGACAACTGCAGATCATGACGCTACACCGCCCAACGCCCTTCGGCCACGGATACGACTCACGCCCGTACCCGCCATCTGTGACCGCTGCGCACGGGGCCGGCCTCATCGACCAGGCGAGGAGGAGCGCTGCCCCGGGATCCGACGGGGTTCCCGCCGCCATCTGCCGCGGACCGCATACGCCAGGGGCCGCAGCATTGAAACACTCCAGGCACTTATGGCGCACAAGTATGCATATCGGTCGCCCAACCGGGTACTGAAGAGAGGGTACGTGTGTAGTCAGCCACCACTTCGAGGAGGTGGTACTGGTGACAGCTCCGACCCATGTGCCAAGCATGGAGACGCACCCAGACATCGTCGAGCTGCGCGCCCGTTATGAAGTCGCCTCTGTCACACCGTTCGGCCAGGCCATGGAGGCCCTGGCAATAGCGGTCGGCCTGTACCTGGCAGTATCACCATGGATCGTTGGATTCAACGGCCTCGCCACACTGGCCGTCAACGACCTGGTCACCGGTCTGGCGTACGCCCTGCTCATCGGCGGCTTCGGACCAGCCTTCGAACGCAGTCACGCACGCGGCTGGGCCGCTTGCCTGATCGGGCTGTGGACCATCATCGCGCCTTGGGCGATCGCCGGCAGCCCCGCCATTGCTCGCAGCATCACCAGCAACGTCATCGCAGGCGCCCTGGCCCTGGCCCTGGCCCTGGCCATGTGCAGCCTGGCACGCGTCGACGCACGGCGGCTTGCCATGCGGACCGGCACCGCGCAGACGCCCCACCCGGGACGTCGTGGCGTGCAGTCATCCCGGCAGTCGGCGGCATCCGGGGGACGCCCCGAATACCCCGCCAGGGACTACCAACCGGGGGCCGGCCCTGAGACAGGCGGACGTGGCTCGGACACGGGCGGCAGCCCGGGCGGCTCGTCCTACCCGCGGTGATACCAAGAGGTGACCTGTCAGAGCTGAGTCATCACAAGTGAAAGTGAGAGGTCTGTGCACCAGCGGCGGGATGCTTCCCGCCGCTGGTGCCGCTGTTCCGAGCCTGCGAACTCCGAGACGCATCCCCAGATCCAGGACTTGACAGATCCAGGACTGAACCCCCAGACCCCGGACCTGCCAGACCCCAGAGCTGACCGCAGACGATCCACCGCAGGGCGCCGCCCCGGTCAGCCACCGTAGTGGCGGGCACGGGGCGGGCTCGGGTGGCAACGGATGGCAAGCGGGCCCGGTACCCCCGGGCCCGCTGCCCGCATCAGCCGCCGGTTCCTGCGGCTTTGAGCGCGTCCTTGGTCCGGTCGATGAGGGAAGCGAACGGTCCGATCGCCGCCTGCGCCACTGGGGAACCCGCCGTGGTGGGGTGCGGATGAGTCGGCGCGAGCTTCTCCACCGCAAGCAACCGCGTGCCCATAGTCCGCAACTGGTCCGCGGAGCAGTCCCGGTGCACGGCCGGGAACTCCTCCTTCTCCTCATGCTCCGCGTGGTCGACGACGCTTTTCTCGAACGTGGCGATGAGCGAGTCGAATTCAGGGCTCCTCACGTCCATCCGCTCCAGCGCGGCAAGGACCTTGTTCGCCTCCTTTTCCTCGCGGTTACGCGTGTCGGCCTCTTTCTCGCCCGCCGTCCTCTTCGCCACCGGCCGCAGGATCATCTCCTCGCTCGTTTCATGGACCGCGAGCAGCGCCTTGAGCTCGTCGAACACCACCTTCTTGTGCTCACCGTCAGCGCTCTTCACTTCTGCGAACAGGTCACGAATACGGGCGTGTTGGGTCAGCAGGATGCCGATTACGTCATCGTCCGGGAGCTTGGCGGCTTCCGCACGCTCCATCTTCGCAGTGCTCATGATGCAATCCTCTCTTGCGAAACGCTTTCAGGCTTTTTCACCGTCCGTGTACAGCCCTCCCCTGACAAGTGGCCACCACAAGGTGAAATACGGTGGCCGGCGGTAGCGCGATCATGCCTCAGCGTTCGCCGAAAACCGCCTTGCTCACCTCTGCCGGGTTGTTGAATTCCTTCTCCTTGAGGTGCGAGAGCTGCTCGGTGAGCTCCTTCGGAGCGCCGTTGTGCTCTGCGCACTCGACCAGCTTCTTGCGGTCGGCTGGGTAGTCGGCTCCGGAGAGGGCCTTCTGCAGATCGACAGGGCTGAAGGATGCCATGGTTACCTCCCGGTATTGTCAGCGCCTCCACGTTTTTCCCGACCAATATGCGGCTACCCGTGACACGCCGAGCGATTCCTTGGTCTGGCATTCTTCCTGGGCCGCCGCCTTGCGGCCCTCGCCATGATCAGCACGGCGAACGCCGCGGTGGACCGCAACTCCGTACTGACCCTGGCCACCCCCGTCACCAGGCCACTGCACAATGAACCCACCGCGTACGACGCCGTCCCTACCGTGCTCACAGCCGACGGGCCGACGACGACAAGCCGCAGGGTACTTCTGTGCCCTGTTCCGCCTAATCCAGAGCGCACGAGCGATTGAACCCAAGTACCGCCGGTTATCTATCAGCCACCGCAGGCCGCGACGGGCTGGTGAAAAGGGAGCATGGTCCATGCTGTTGCAGAAGCGGAAAGCAATGCTGGAGACCAAAGCGAGGCAGGCGGCCGTCAACGGATTCGTTGCGCTCGACCGGAGGTTGCCGGCCTCGGAGGTAGGCAAGGAGCTGCTGCGTAAGGCGTTCCCGGACCATTGGACGTTTTTGCTGGGCGAGATCGCCTTGTACAGCTTTGTGGTGCTGGTGATCACTGGCAGCTACCTGACGCTGTTCTTCGACCCAAGCATGACTGCGACCGTCTACCACGGCGCCTATGTGCCGTTGCAGGGGCTACGGGTATCACAGGCCTACTCATCGACTCTCGACATCAGTTTCGACGTACGCGGCGGACTGCTCGTTCGGCAGATCCATCACTGGGCAGCGCTGGTCTTCATTGCCGCCATCGGAGTGCACATGCTGCGGATCTTCTTCACAGGGGCATTCCGCAGGCCACGTGAGATCAACTGGATCATTGGGGTGACTCTCTTTCTTCTTGCTCTGCTCGAGGGATTTTGCGGATATTCACTTCCTGATGACCTGCTCTCAGGAACCGGGCTACGGACTGCCAACACGATCGTGATGTCCATCCCCATCGTCGGTACCTATCTCAGTTTTTTCATCTGGCGCGGATCATTTCCCGGACATGCGCTCATTCCGCGGCTGTACATCGTGCACGTGTTGTTCGTCCCCGGCATCCTGATCGCGTTGATCGCAGTGCATCTGCAGCTCGTGGTCTACCTCAAGCACACGCAGTGGCCGGCGCGGGGCAAGACCAACCGCAACGTGGTCGGCCAGCCAATGTTCCCGCAGTTCATCGCGAAATCGACGGGCCTGTTCATGATGGTCGCCGGGCTGCTGTCCATCCTCGGAGCGGTCGCCCAAGTCAATCCCATCTGGCTCTACGGCCCTTATCGGTCCTCCCAGATCGCCACCAATGCCCAGCCCGACTGGTACGTGGGCTTCCTCGAAGGCGCCCTGCGAGTCATGCCGGCCTGGGAGAACAACGTCGCCGGACACACCATCATGTGGAATGTCCTCGTCCCGGCCGTGATCCTGCCCGCCCTGCTGTTCCTGGTCCTCTACCTCTACCCCTTCGTCGAAAAATGGGTAGAGGTAGATTTGGGAGAACACAATCTGTGCGACCGGCCCCGCGACCGTCCCACCCGTACTGGTCTGGGGGTTGCCGCCATTGTCTTCTACGGAGTGCTTTTGATGGCCGGCGGCAACGATGTGATCGCCTATAGCTTCCGCTTTTCTGTCAACGCATTGACATGGATCTTCCGAATCGCGGTGATCATCGGCCCCATTATCGCCTTTCTGGCCACCAAGCGGATCTGCCTGGCACTCCAGGATCACGACCGGCAGTTGCTGGAAGAAGGTGAGGAGACAGGAAAAGTCAGCCAGGACGTCTCCGGCGGGATCAGTGAGAGTACCCGCCCGATTCCCGCTGAACAACGCTATAGGCTGGTGGTGCGTGAGATTCCCCAGCCACTGGTGCACCCTGGGGCCCGGGCGCCGCGCAGGCACCGACTCCGGGCAGCGCTCAGCGCCTGGTACTACCGAGATCGCGTCGACATGCCCACGACCACAGAGGAACAACTGCAGATGACCAGCAAGACCGCCGGCTCCCTCACAGCCCCGGAAGAGTAACGGATTTATCACCGAAAATGCCGTGACTCGGCCAGCATCCGTGCAAAGCAGGGAGGGTCAGTCGTCACGTCCGGAGAATTCGAAGACCATACCGAAGACGCCAGCCAACATAATGCCGACAGCAATGATGAACAGCCATAGGCCGTAGATGATGCCGACTCCCATCAGAGCGATTCCGAGGGCTGTCATCGGAGGGTAGCCACTATGTGGCGGGAAGAAGTCCAAAACGCCAGTACGGTCTTGCACCTCGGAGTCCAGACGGTCCTCCGGACGTTGCCCTTTGCGCTTGTAGTTCATCGTGAAGAAGAACGAGATGATTGATGCCATGATGAATGACACGGTCAGTGCAGCAATCCCGGCCGACTCCTTGGCAAACACGATGTAGATGATATCTGTGATCAAAAAGAATCCGGCCACTCCGGCGAATAGGTACGCTTCAGTCTTCATTCGCTCTGCTCTCCCAGAGTCTCGGGGCCGGCTGGACAGCGCCGCTCGCCTGCGGCCAGATCTCTCGCACCTCGGGGTGGTGCAGGTCGAAGGCGGGAGAGTTGGAGCGCACACGTGGCAGGGCGTGGAAATTGTGGC
This sequence comes from Streptomycetaceae bacterium, assembly GCA_019243445.1. GTDB lineage: Bacteria > Actinomycetota > Actinomycetes > Streptomycetales > Streptomycetaceae > Streptantibioticus_B. Next base: position 19,273 of record JAFAUH010000395.1, read on the forward strand.
GCGGCGGCGGGCACGAGGTCGCCCATTCCAGGGACCGCCCATACCCCCAGGGGTCATCGACCTCGACTTGAGGGGCGTATTTGGTCGTTTTCCACACGTTGTACAGGAACGGCAGCGTGGACAAGCCCAGGAGGAACGCGCCGATTGACGAGATGCTGTTGAGGATGGTGAATCCATCGGTGGCGAGGTAGTCGGCGTAGCGGCGGGGCATGCCCTCCTCGCCCAGCCAGTGCATGACCAGGAAAGTGGTTTGGAATCCGACGAAAAGAATCCAGAAATGGATTTTCCCAAGGCGTTCGTCGAGCATACGGCCGGTCCACTTGGGCCACCAGAAGTAGAAGCCGCCGAACATGGCAAACACAATGGTGCCGAAGAGCACATAGTGCAGGTGGGCGACGATGAGGTAGGTGTCGGTGACGTGGAAGTCCATGGGCGGGGAGGCGATGACCACACCGCTGAGCCCGCCGAGCAGGAAGGTCACCAGGAAGCCGATCGACCAGAGCATCGGGGTTTCGAATGACAGACTGCCGTTCCACATGGTGCCAATCCAGTTGAAGAACT
>JAFAUH010000028.1 GCA_019243445.1 Streptomycetaceae bacterium
TGGGTCACCCGGCAACGGATCCCCCTCCAGCCCCAGCATCGACCACCCCGGCGACCCCGGCGACCCCGGTTCGACCCACGACGAACGCAACGAACGCGACGAAGCAGCATCCACAAGAACGGACACCACAACAGCCACCCTCCCTCCGGCTTGACCAGTTCCCTGAAAGCAGATGCGCAAGCGGCCGTGAAGGGGAGCCTAACCTAACCTCTTTTGCTGCATCCGGTTGACCGAACGTCACCAGTAGATGCGTGTCGGTCAACAGTCGTGGCGCCCATATTACGTAACTTGGTTTTCATTTTCGTTAACTGGCGTAAAAGGCGCATCACCAGAGCGGACTCACGACAGGGGTTGGGACAGAGGCGGAACCAGGGTCAGGAGGAGGGCCGACCGCCGCTCAACGCCCGGTCGAGAAGACCCAACGGCGGGCTACCCAGCGCCAGCAGTGCGCCATGGAAGCGTCCGAGCGAGAAGCCGGGCCCCCACTCCTTGCGCGCCCGCTCACGCAGCCGCATCAGCTCCAACTTCCCCCATGTATAGCGACCGTAGCTGGCATCAAACGTCCCGCGGCGCGCCTCGGAGACAGCCGCGGTACGCGCGAGACGGGCGTCGCGCACAAAGCGCTCCGTCGCCTCCGCGACATCCATCGCACCCGTATGCAGCCCGATCGCGCATGTCAGCCGGGTGACGCGGACCAGCGCCTCCAGCGCCACACCGATCGCGAACCGCGGATCCCCCTCTCGGAACCCCTCTTCGAGGCACATCTCCTCGGCGTAATGCGCCCACCCCTCACAGAACGACAGCGAATGCAGCGCCCGCCGCACATCTGTCTGCGCATGCCGCAGTGCCCGCCCGTGCACGAAATGGCCGGGTGCGACCTCATGTGCGGTGATCGCGGGCAGACTGGTACGGCTGAAGATCGTCAGCCACTCCTCGCGCTCCCGCTCCGGCCAGTCGGGCTGCGGCGGCGTGACGTGGTACCAGGACGGCGCGTCCGCCTCATACGGTGCCGACCACATCATCATCGCCGACGACCAGCGCCGCGACGCGGGCGCCGGACCGACGCGGCACTCACCGTCCGCGTACGGAACGAGATCCCGCTCACGGGTGAACGCGATCACCTCCTCGGTGAGCCGAGTCGCCTCCGGGATCACACCGTCGGCGTCGGGGTGGTCGGCGAGCAACTCAGGGATGATTTCGGCCGTCGTGCGCTTCGAGTCGTACACCCGGCACGCCTCCTCCAGCAGCCCGGACAACCGTTCCCGCTCCCGCTCCGCCGCTCCGGTGAGCGCCGAAAGATCGACCTCCACACCCTCCTGACTTCCCATCAGGCGAGCCAACGCGACGCCGCCCAGACGCGGATCGGGGTCGCCCGTTTTCGCCGCCCGTGTGATGTGCGCCACAAGCCGCTGGTGCGCCGCGCGCGCCGCCACCGTCTCCGCCCCCTCTACCTCCTCTGCCTGTTCGAGCCCGGCTGTCAACCCCCGTACCGCGCGCAGCAATGCCGCCGCGACGGGCGCGCTCACCCGGTCGAGCGAGGCGATCGCAGCGTCCACCGCATCCGGCCACTGCGCGAGATGGCGCCGCCGGGCCTCGGCTCGCTCCTCCTTCGGCGCGTACTCCCGGTCGTAAGTGGTGAGTTCGAGGTTGGACAGATGCATATACGGGTCACGGCGGTGCAATTCAAGCTCCCCGAACTGCACCCGCAGCGCCTCCTCGAAGACGGCAAGGTGCGCCTCGTCATGAAGATCAGCGAGCGGCTCCCCGTCCCGCTGGGCGCGTGCCAGCGCGCCAAGTCCGCAGCGCACGCCTTCGGGAGAGAGGTCCTGCACTGTGCCGTCGTATTCGTGCAGCCCGGCCATCTCGCGGACCACGGGGACCATCAGGTCGCAGACCGATCGGATTCGATTGTCCATGACACCGACCGTATCGATCGATCAGGGGCCTGCGCCTGGAGCCGCCACATCGCACAGGCGGAGGTGGCCGAGGAGACCTGGGGAGATCCGACCGGACGGGTCAGGACATGAAGTCCTTGGTGACGCTCGCAATGATTTCTTTCGGCGGTGTAGCCCCATCCTGCACTATTGTCATCCCCTCGCCATGGGGGGAACTGGTGCCCGAATCATACGGCGGAGGTGTGGCGCAGCCGTGGCTCGTAGAATCGAGTTCACCATGGCCTACCTCGACCACGCCGCCACCACTCCGATGCTCCCGGAGGCGGTTCAGGCGATGACGGCGCAGCTTGCCGTCACCGGAAACGCTTCGTCTCTGCACACCGCCGGGCGACAGGCCCGTCGTACCGTCGAGGAGGCGCGCGAGGCGCTCGCCGAGGCGATCGGCGCACGCCCTAGCGAGGTGGTGTTCACCAGCGGCGGTACGGAGGCGGACAACCTCGCCATCAAGGGGCTGTACTGGGCACGGCACGCCGCCGACCCGAGCCGCACCCGCGTACTGGCCAGCCGCGTCGAGCACCACGCCGTCCTCGATGCCATGCAGTGGCTCGCCGACCACGAGGGCGCCCGCCTCGAGTGGTTGCCCGTCGATGCCTACGGGCGGGTGCACCCGGACGCGCTGCGCGAAGCCATCGCCCGCAACCCCGCCGACGTAGCGCTGGCCACCGTGATGTGGGCCAACAACGAAGTCGGCACTATCTTGCCGATCCGTGAACTCGCCACGGTAGCCGCCGAATTCGACGTCCCGCTCCACTCCGACGCCGTCCAGGCATTCGGCCAGCTCGACATCGACTTCGCCGACTCCGGCCTGGACGCGATGGCCGTGACCGGCCACAAGATCGGCGGCCCGTACGGCATCGGCGCGCTGCTCCTGCGCCGCGATGCCACCCCGGTACCGCTGCTGCACGGCGGTGGCCAGGAGCGCGACGTACGCTCCGGCACCCTCGATGTGCCAGCCATCGCCGCCTTCGCTACCGCCGCAACCCTCGCCACCCAGCAGCGCGCACACTTCGCCGAGACGGTCGGCGCCCTGCGCGACCACCTGATCGTCAAGATCCGGCAGGCCGTCCCGGACGCCGTCCTCAACGGCGACCCGGCTCCCGAAGGCCGCCTCCCCGCCAATGCGCACTTCTCCTTCCCCGGCTGCGAGGGCGACTCGCTGCTGCTGCTCCTCGACGCCCAGGGCATCGAGTGCTCCACCGGATCCGCTTGCACTGCGGGCGTCGCCCAGCCCAGTCACGTCCTGCTCGCGATGGGCGCCGATCCCGACCGGGCCCGCGGCTCGCTGCGCTTCTCCCTCGGCCACACCTCCACTCAGGACGAGGTGGACGAGGTCGCCCAGGCCATCGCACCCGTCGTTGCCCGCGCCCGCGCGGCAGGGCTCAGCTAACGCCTCCCCTTACCCTGGACGAGTGATGTCTGCCGAGTCTGTGAACAAGAGCGCCCTGGAACAAACCCCAGGTGCTCCCAGCGGCCCGCGCACCGGAGGCCGCCTGCGTGTGCTCGCCGCCATGTCCGGCGGCGTGGATTCCGCCGTCGCCGCCGCGCGTGCCGCCGAGGCCGGCCATGACGTCACCGGCGTGCACCTTGCGCTCTCCGCCAACCCGCAGTCCTTCCGTACCGGCGCCCGCGGCTGCTGCACCATCGAGGACTCACGCGACGCCCGCCGCGCCGCCGACGTGATCGGCATCCCCTTCTACGTCTGGGATCTCGCCGAGCGGTTCCGTGCGGACGTCGTCGAGGACTTCGTCGCCGAGTACGCGGCCGGCCGCACCCCCAACCCCTGCTTGCGCTGCAACGAGAAGATCAAGTTCGCTGCGCTGCTCGACAAGGCCCTCGCCCTCGGCTTTGACGCCGTCTGCACCGGCCACTACGCGACTATCGTCACCCGCGATGACGGTTCCCGGGAACTGCACCGCGCCGACGATGCCGCAAAGGACCAGAGCTACGTGCTTGGCGTCCTTGACGAGCGTCAGCTCGCGCATGCGATGTTCCCGCTCGGCGACACCCACACCACCAAGGACGAGATCCGCGCGGAGGCTGAGCGCCGTGGCCTCGCCGTCGCCCGCAAGCCCGACAGCCACGACATCTGCTTCATCGCCGACGGCGACACCCAGGGCTTTCTCGCGGGGCGTCTCGGCACAGCCGAGGGCGACATCGTCGACGAGAACGGCCAGAAGCTCGGCAGCCATTCCGGTGCGTACGGCTTCACCATCGGCCAGCGCAAAGGTCTGCGCCTCGGCGTCCCGGCCCCGGACGGCAAGCCGCGCTTCGTCCTCGACATCTCCCCGGTGAACAACACCGTCACGGTCGGTCCAGCCGAGGCGCTGGACGTGATCGCACTCACCGGCATCAACCCGCGCTGGTGCGGCGAGCCGCCGACGGGCGCGGGTTTCTACACCGCGCAGTTGCGCGCCCATGGCGATGACGTCCCTGTCACGGTCGAGCGGGTCGACAATGAGCTGCGCGTCCGCTTCCAGCACCCGGTGCGCGGGGTGGCGCCTGGGCAGGCGGTCGTGCTTTACGACGGCACCCGCGTCGTCGGCTCGGCGACGATCGCGACGACGGAGCGTGCGCGGAGGGATGAGGCGCCCGCTCCCACGGGAAGCTGACACCGACGGGTCCGTGGTACGAGGCCCCCAGCCGGTCATCAAGCGTCGACGGCCCATCACGGTTGTGTTGTGTGGTTTCGGTTTTCTTATGTGGCCTCGGTGCTCTTATGAAGTCTATGAACTCTATGGAGTCCTGCTGAAGTCTACGAAGTCCCGCCTCCGGCGGTGAGTTTTTGCATCGTCTGGAACGTGGGTTCCATCACCAGTTGCTTCACGTACTCCTTCTCCTGTTCTGGCCGATTCTCCTGTCCTGGCCGGGAGTCGACCAGTCGGAGTCTGCCCTTGCGCAATTGCACCGTGGCGGTCAGTCCGGTTTCTTTCCCATTCGCAATGTGCGTGGCCTTGCTCTGTCCGTAGTCGATGTGCCACTCACCATCGGCGAGGGGGTGAGCTGCGTAGTCATCCCGCGCATCGATGACGTGGGCGACCAGCCGATCCGTACGGGGATCGATAACCAAGCGGTCGGCGATGCCTGCTTCCTTTGACCAGGCATGCCAGACCTCCAGCAGTCCGTCGTGGCCCAGTTGCGCCGCGAACGGCACCGGGGCCACTGCGCTGTCACCGTCGGCCTCGCCCGCCACCAAGGGCGGCTGCTTTGGGTCTGCGGTGTCCACCTGCACATGGAACTTTCCGGAGTATGGCGCGAGCAGTTCGTGGTGGAGGGGCACCTGCCGGGGGAGGGGCGGCCGTACGGACGGGCCTGGTGGGAGTGCGGCGAAATCCCCTGTTCCGGGCTGGCCCACCTGCCCGGAGGGCGGCCCGAGCTCCTCGTTGTCCAGCATAGACAGGATCTCCCGGTGCTGCTCCTCGGTAAAGTCAGGTATATCCGACATCAGCTGATCTATCGTCAACAGTTCATTCTCATGTCCTGTTGCGGTCCAGGTGTCCCAGGCGGTGCTGGAATCCGTCGGGGCCGACTCGCTGCCTGCGGCGATACTGTCCAAGTTGTCGGTCGCGCCGGTGGTGTGCGCGGGCATCTGCGGCCGCTGAGGCAGCTGCTCAGCCCGGAGCGACGGCTCCGCCTCAGCGACGTTCTCCAGCCCCCGCCCCTCCAGGCGCGAGGACCCGGGCAGGGCAGCCTCTGCTCCCTGCGAACTTCGCGATCCCCTGGCCTGCTCCAGCAATGCCTTGGGATTGGCGACCCATGTGCCATTACCAAACTCCGAGGTCAGCTGACCTGCTTTTTTCAGAAGATCGTACGCCCTGCGCACGCTGCCGGAGCCGAGCTTCAGGTCTTTCAGACGAATACTCAGCTCTTTGTACGCTGGCAGACATGTGCCAGGTGTGAGAGGTTTGATGTGTATGTGCAGCGCCTGTGCAAGCCAGATTTTGTGGTCGACCTTGGCTGGTTTGGGGTTGTTTTCCAGCGTGTGGCGGAGATTTTCTATCCAGTCGGTGGGCAGGGTGGTTTCTGTCGTCTTCGAAGCTCCCGATTTCGCGGCTTGGCCCACCCGTTCCCCCGGGTCAACGACATACGTGCCCTTGTTCCCCTTGGAGACCAGCAGATGTTTGTCGGCCAGCTGGCTATACGCGACTCGCGAGATCCTTTCCGTGACCCCCACGTCCTTCAGGTGAGTGGTCAGCTCTTGGCGCGTTGGCAGGCGTGTGCCAGGTGTGAGGGGTTTGATGTGTGTGTGCAATGCCTGTGCAAGCCAGGTTTGGTGGTCGACCTTGGCTGGTTTGGGGTTGTTTTCCAGTGTGCGGTGGAGATTTTCCATCCAGTCAAGGGGTAGTCGGGGGTGTGGATCCGCGACCAATTGCCCCGTCGTCTCGGTGAGCCACGTCCTTTCGTTGCCGTCCACGATCAGCAGGCGTTCATGCGCCAGTTGGCGATACACCTCCAGTACCGCGGAGGGCGAGATCTTCGGGATCTCCAGCAGCTCTGCCATCTCCTCATGCGACGGCAGTTGCGTTCGAGGCGGGAGGTTCAGGATGTACTTGCGCAATGTCTGCTCAAGCAAGGGGTGCTTTTCCAGTTCCAGTCCACGGCGTAGTTTCGCCAACCAGTCGGCGGGAAGAACGGGCAGCGGATGCTCGGCAGGTCCAGTGACTCGCGCGCTGCGCAGCAAGCTCTCGCCACGCAGTTGCCTGTACGTGTCCTGCACGGTTTTACGGTTGATCCCGGGGTGCTGAAGTTGCCGTACCAGATTGTCCCGTGACGGCAGGCGCATTCCAGGCTTGAGGTATCCCTTCTGGATAAGTTGGCGCCATGCCTTTGTCATCTGTGGGGTGAAGTCCGCTTTGCCGTTTTTCAGGTCGTGGCGCAGGTTCTTCAGCCAGCCGGGAGGCAGCTGGGGGTGGGGTGACCGGCTGGGGCCCGGTATGGCGTGGGTGGCCTCCAGGTGACCGGATGGTGCGGGAGACACGTCGGGCTCTTCGAGCCCAAAGGCCGTCTCCGCAGGGGCGTCTGGTGCATGCGTCGGTGTGTGTGGAAGGCCAATGTGGCTGGTGTTGTCCTGCTCCAGGAGTTCCAGGATGTCGTGGATGTCGAAGCTGGGCGGATCCGGGTGCGGCAGAGGTGCGGGGGTGAAGGCAAGCGTGGCGTCAGTTTCTCCACCGGCCTTTCCCTCAGCCGCATCGCCGGATGCCAAGGAATAGCCGTCCCCGCCGGGCAGGTGCGGCATGCTGCTGGGTCCGGGCTGGTCGGCAGTCTGCGCCGGCACCCAGCGGGTCCGTTTCGCGGGCCGGTTATCGCTGAGATCGAGGACCGGATGCGCACGCTCATACACCCCTGGGAGTGGTACGGCCTCTGCGGATGCGGAGTATGCAGTGGTCCCGTCCCGGCGTATGGTGAGCCTGGCGGGGTCGGCCAGGGTGCTGGGCTCATCCGCCAGCAGCCACTCGATGCCCCGCGGCTCCAACTGCTGCAGCCACTGCATGCTTTCGGGCTCCAGCACGCTCCTGGTCGGCACCGCCAGACCGCGGTCGGTGCTCATCAGCCCCCATGCCGCATCCTGAACCAGCTTCTGCTGCAGCAACGACGGCTCACCCGGCAGCAGCGACAGTGGCGAATACTGCCCCTCGCCCGCCTGGGTCCCCTGCTCCTCCAGCTCCCGCACACCACGGGTCCGCGCCGGCTGCGTAAGCCACCACTCCGACTCCGACGCCTGCCCCGAGCTTTCCCCCGGCAGTATCTCCCACATCTCCCGTACCGGGGCTCCGCCTGCCAGGCCGTGCAGCGGCGTGGCGCCCAGCTCTGTGGCCAGGGCGGTGGCTCGCATCTGCGCTGCTGTCTCCCCTTGGGTGTGCAGCATGTACGCCACCGTCACCAGCGATGCGAACTCCTCCTGCCGCAGCCCCGGCGCCCCCGCCTCCCGCACCAGCGTGGAGGGCATCCCCATGACCGGCTGCAGGATCCCGCTCGCCTTCACAAACAGCTGCTGGAATTCGGCCTGCGGCATTTTCTCCAGGCTGCCCAGCATCCGATGCCACTGCATTCCGGCCACCGCCGGCGCCACCTCGGGCTCGTGCAACCCCGCATCCCCCGCGTGCGAGCCGGTAAGACCCACCTCGTGCAGCCCGGCCGCTGTCAGCCCCTTGCCGACTGCTCCCAACCGCCCATAGCCCGCCCATCCCGCACGGAACTCCGCCAGCCCTTTGCTCCAGTCTGCTGCGTCCCGCAACGGCGCCCACGCCCCGCGGAAACCCAACGCCGCGATATCGTCGAACCTCAACGGCGTCAGCAACGCCCCCGCCAGCCGCGCGAAGTTCACCCCCCCATACATCCCGGCCTTTCCGGCGAACCCCAGCGTCCGGGCCGCCTGCGCCAGCCGCGGATACCGCTCCAGCATGCCGGCGAAGTCCTCCGCCACCGCCCCCGAAGCGCCCTGCCACACTCCCCGCAGCACTGACGGAAGCGCTATCACCCCCCGCCAC
>JAFAUH010000196.1 GCA_019243445.1 Streptomycetaceae bacterium
CCCAGCTGATCGTCTACCGGCTGGTGCAGGAGGCACTCACCAACACTCTCAAGCACGCCGCCCCCGCAGTCCGCGCCGTCGTGCGCATAAGCCGCCCCGGCGACCATGCGTTCGCAGCGTAGGACCTTTCGGGGTGGCGGCTGTCCGTGGTCGCTGCGCTTGTTGGTCCGCGATCGGGACAGCAAGTACACCGCGTCCTTTGACCATATCGTGAAGTACTACGGTCGAGAACTCCATGATCGTGGAAGCCGTGCCTGTTTGCGTTCTCGAAGTCTTGTGGAACTGGCAGGCCATCACAAACCAGATCTCATCCGACTACGCCGAAGCCCCGGGGCGTGCGACGGTGATTGTGCGCCATCGAGTGCGCCTCCGCCTCTCGCGCCAGCCGTTTACAGGGCATGCCCGTGGAAAGGGATCGGGCGCTCATTCAGAACGCCTCTGACATCCCCTCACTCGGAGAGCAGCGTGCCAACCGAATCCATCCCCGCCTCCGGCCTCCTTGCGCAAGATGACCTCCGTCTGTCACTGTCCACCCAGGCTGCCCGCAATCTCGCCACCACCACCAAGTCCGTCCCCCAGATGCAGAGCATCACCTCCCGGTGGTTGCTCAGGCAACTCCCGTGGGTGAATGCCTCGGGTGGCACCTACCGTGTCAATCGCCGCCTCACCCACAAGGTCGGCCGCGGCCGGGTCTCCTTCGTCCAAAACGGCGCGGACGATGTCCGCATCATCCCAGAAACCCTCACCGAACTCCCGCCTTTGCGCGGCTTCACCGACACCGACGTCCTCGCCGACCTCGCCGCCCGCTTCACACCCCGCGACTTCCGCCCCGGCGAGACCATCGTCGAAGAAGGGCACCCCATCGAAGAGGTCTTCATCCTCGCCCATGGCCGTCTCGAACGCATAGTCACCGGCAAGTACGGCGACCCGCAACACCTGGCCGCCCTCACCGACGGCGCCCACATCGGCGACGAAGCCCTCCTCACCCCCGACCCTCTGTGGCTGGCCAGTATCAAAGCCACCACACGCGGCACCATCATGGTCCTCCCCTGGGCCAGTTTCCTCACCCTCCTCAACCAGGCCCCTCACCTGCGCGCCCATCTCGACGCTTTTATCGAAGCCGCAGGAAGCAAGGTCAACTCCAAGGGCGAGGCCGAAATCGCCGTCGCCGCCGGTCACGAAGGCGAACCCGAAATCCCCGGTACTTTCGTCGACTACGACCTCGCGCCCCGCGAATACGAACTCTCCCTCACCCAGACCATCCTGCGCGTCCACTCCCGCGTCGCCGACCTGTACAACAACCCGATGAACCAGGTGGAACAGCAACTTCGGCTCACCGTTGAGGAGATCCGCGAACGCCAGGAATGGGAACTTCTGAACAACCGGGAGTTCGGTCTGCTCCACAACGCCGACTACGAGCAGCGGATCTCGACCTATTCCGGCCCGCCGACCCCTGACGACATGGACAACCTGCTGTCCATGCGCCGCTCAACAAAACTGTTCCTTGCCCACCCCAAAGCCATCGTCGCGTTCTTCCGCGAATGCAACCAACGCGGACTGTACCCGGCCTCGACTCGGATCGACGGCCACGAGGTACCCGCCTGGCGCGGCGTTCCGATTTTCCCCTGCTCGAAAATCGCGATCGGCGGCGACCACACCACCAGCATCATCGCCATGCGCACCGGCGAGGACGACCAGGGCGTCATCGGACTCCATCAGACCGGCATTCCCGACGAGTACGAACCGAGCCTGAACGTCCGCTACATGGGCATCGACGACAAGGCGATCATCAAATACCTGGTGACCGCCTACTACTCCGCCGCCATCCTGGTCCCCGACGCCATCGGCATTCTGGAGCACGTCGACGTCGCGAGGTCGCACGCGTGAACGACCGTATCCCCGCTGCTCCCACCGGAGTCGGCACCGCGTCCGTCCACCTCCCGGCCCTGCTTCGCGACCTGCCCTCGCACCGCGACAAGCCCGCGCATCGCGACAAGCCCGCGTCGGCGTCGGACTCCGGCCCGTTTCCGCTACGGGCCTTTCCCGCACTGCCGCCCCCGGCGGCCGAGCACGAAATGAATCTCCCAGGCGGCAGCGGCTCGGCGGCCCTGCTGTGCCCCCCGGTGGTACGGGACGACCCCGTGCTGACCGCGGTACTGGACCGCGAGATGATCGTGTGGGCTGACGAACTCGGCCTCTACACGGGCGAGCGACGCCAGCAGCTCATCGATGGCGGATTCACCAGGGCGATGGTGATGTGCCACCCGGACAGCGACGTCCCCGACCGGCTGATGGCAGCGGTGAAGTGGTACGTCGCCGAGAACGTCCTGGACGACTACTACTGCGACGACCCCGAGCTGACCGAGACGGAGAAAGCCAGGCTGGGAATCCGCCTGTCGCTGGCGCAGGCCGTCATCGAACCTCCCGCCCTGCCGGCCCGTATCGAAGCCGGGTTCTGGAAACACGTCGACGACGATCCCGTACTCACCGCACAACGCTCGGCGATGGACCACCTGGAGCGCATCGCGACGGGAACCCAACTGGACCGCATGAGGCACTACCTGGCCGTGCTGTATCTCGGCTACCAAGGTGAGAAGTCCTGGCGCCGCGAAGGCCGGATGCCCAGCGTGTGGGAGTACCTCACGAACCGGCAGTTCAACAACTTCAGGCCGGCGATCCTCCTCACCGACACCGTCGGCGGTTATGAGATTCCCCCGCAGATCCTCGCCGACCCCCAGGTGCGCCGCTGCGTCGACCTGGCCTGCAACTGCTCCACCATCGTCAACGACCTGTACTCCGTACACAAGGACGCCCAGGAAGGCGGCCTGCAGATCAACCTCCCCCAGGTGATCGCCGCCGAGGAGAAGGTGCCGCTCGCCACCGGATACGAGAAGGCCATCGGCATCCACAACGAACTCATCACCGAATTCCAGCACCTTGGCCTCGCTCTGATCCTCACCGGCGGCCCCCTGCTGACTCGGTTCCTGACGGGCCTGTGGAACTGGCTCGGCGGCAACCGGCACTGGCACGCCACCAATGCCCGCCACGAAAGCCCATTCCTCAACCAGTAACCAGGAGAAGCCTCCATGAACAGGAAAGAGACCGGAGTGCCGGTCACCACCACCCCCTACCAGGAATCGGTCGCGGCGTACTGGAACGCCGAGGAGAATCCGGTCAACCTCAAACTCGGTGAGGTCTCCGGCACCTACCACCACCACTACGGTATCGGCGACGTCACATGGGATGTCCTGAAGGGCCCTGACGGACCGGAGCGCGACGCCAGGATCATCGCCGAGATGCACCGCCTGGAGACCGCCCAGGCCACCTACCTCCTCGACCAGCTCGGCCCCATCTGTGCGGCGGACCGTCTCCTCGACGCCGGCAGTGGCCGCGGAGGCACGAGCTTCATGGCCAACCTCCGCTTCGGCTGCCAGGTCGACGGCATCTCCATCTCCGCCAAGCAGGTCGACTTCGCCAATCAGCAGGCCAAGGACCGCGACGTCGCCCACGCCGTCACCTTCCACCTGCGGAACATGCTCGACAACGGCTTCCCCGACGCCACCTTCCAGGCCATCTGGAACAACGAGTCGACCATGTACACCGACCTGCACGAGTTGTTCGCCGAGCACGCCCG
>JAFAUH010000269.1 GCA_019243445.1 Streptomycetaceae bacterium
GTGTCGAAGGTGTGCCATTCCCAGTTGTCCTCCTCGACATTGGCGAGGGCCGCGGCCATGCCGCCCTGGGCCGCGCCGGTGTGGGAACGGGTCGGGTAGAGCTTGGTCAGCACGGCGGTACGGCTGCGCTTCGTTGCCTCGATGGCCGCGCGCATGCCGGCGCCGCCGGCGCCTACGATGACGGTGTCGTACTTGTGGATCTGCATTGTTGCGTCAGCCCCGGGTCTACTGGATGTTCGGGTCGAAGGTGAAGATCACCAGCGTGCCGAGGAAGACGGTGAACACCGTGGCGGTGTAGAGCAGCGTCTTCAACCACAAGCGGGTTTTCTCCCGCTCGGCGTAGTCGTTGATGACCGTACGCAAGCCGTTGGCGCCGTGCAGCATCGCGAGCCATAGCATGCCCAGGTCCCACAGCTGCCAGAACGGCGAGGCCCAGCGACCTGCCACGAAGGCGAAGCCGATCTTGCTGACACCGCCGTCGAGGACGAGCTGGATGATCAAATGGCCCAGTACCAGCACCACCAGGACGATGCCGGACAGGCGCATGAACAGCCAGGCCCACATCTCGAAATTGGTGCGGCTTGCCTTCTTGGGACTGCGTGAGGTGCGGGCCCGCGGCGGCTCGATCACCGGTGCGGGGTTGTCCGGGCCGTAGGCGCCGGCGCTGGTGGGGGTGGGCTCCACCGTGTCGGAGGGGATCGAGGTCTCGGCAGACATAATCGGTTCCTCAGCTCCCGAACAGAGTGCGCAGGGTGTTCTGCAGGACGGGATAGAAGGCACCCGCCATCAGCACGATCCAGATTCCGACTACGGACCACAGCATCTGACGCTGGTACTTCGGGCCCTTGGACCAGAAGTCGACGGCGATGACGCGCAGGCCGTTCAGCGCGTGGAAGAGGATGGCGGCGACGAGGCCGTACTCCATCAGGTTGACAACGGGGTTTTTGTAAGTCGCCACCACGGTGTCGTAATCGTGCGGGGAGACACGCACGAGCGCGGTGTCGAGGACGTGGACGAACAGGAAGAAGAAGATGAGGACGCCGGTGACTCGGTGAGCCACCCAGGACCACATGCCTTCCCGGCCGCGGTACAGCGTTCCAGCCGGCACGGAAAACCCTCCGTTTACGGGATCAGGACCTGCCGGCTTCACCGTCGGTCGGGCCCGGCCGGGGACGGTCACCGGCCCAGGCCATGGTAGCGACGCGATATCGGCTCCCGCTTCCGGGGTCGGCCAGGTGTGATCGATCTAGCACGGGAACTAGCACGTGCGGCTTAACAGCACGTGCGGCTTAACGGATGGACGCGGGCCTGCGTCAGAAGGCGTCCGCTCCTTTGTCCGCCCCGCCGCGCACCAGGTGGGCGAGGCGGGCGCGGGCGATTCCGCGCAGCTCCTCGGCGACGATCGCGCGCTCCTCCTCGGGCTCATTGCCGAGCCGGGCGTGGATGCCCGTAAGCACCTGGTCGAGGTGTTCATCGGGATGGGCAGGGTCGAGGCAGATCACGAAGGTATGGCCGAAGCGTGACTCGTACACGGCGTGGGCGGCACGCAGCGCGGTGCGGGCCACAGGGCACCTGAGGGTGGAAGGCGGAAACTTCGGGCTTGCGCTCTCATTGGCGAGCGCCTCGGCGAGATCGGCCGGCCGCATGTCGTACACGGCCTCCTCGGCGGCGGCGAGCAGCGCGCCAAGGTCCGGATACGGACGGTGCTCGATGAGCCTGCGCACCCAGCGGCTGCTGCCGCAGCAAGTGAGCAGAAGGGCTTCGGCAGCTTCAGGCGGGATGGAGTTGAATCGTGAGATTCCATCCGGAATGTCTGGAGCGCTCAGAATGTCACGAATGGGCGGCCTGTCGGCCGGAGTGACAACACGGGCTTCACTGTCACAGCTCTGTGCGGGCAGTGGAAGCGACGGTCTCGGTCGGTCCGCCGCCATCGGCGACGAGGTGGCCGGAAGGTTTCTGGCCAGCTTCGGACTCCTGGGGTGAGGCCACACAGCGGAAACGTCATGAGATGCGGAACGAACAGCAGATGAGCAGATGAGGTGCGCAATGCAATGAAATAACAGTGGGATGACGCAGTGGAAGGAGAACGCCCTGTCAACGTACTGAGATGGAGAAGCCGTTGAGTGACAGATACGTAAATTTCACCCGTACGGGCAATGGTTGACGCCCCACATGGACGGAATCACAGACGGGTGGATGACGCGTGGATGTGGAGAGGCGGCCGGATCTGCCTCCCCCCACAGGAGCTTCCCCGGCCGCCCTCTCACGACGCGCACTGTTGCGCACGCCGCTCACCCATACACAGCGTCCCGTGTAGGAAAAGTGTCACACCAAGGCGGCTGCAGTGCTGGGGACTCGGCTCGGGGGGACCGGATCGGGCATGATGAGGTACGTGTTGGGGCGGGACAGAGAGGGCGACGACGCGCAGGTGACGGCTGCCATAGCCGCGGCGCAGTGTGGAGATGAGGCGTCCTTTCGCACCGTCTACCGCAGTGTCCACCCCCGACTCCTCGCATATGTGCGCACTTTGGTGGGTGACGCCGACGCCGAAGACGTCGCCTCGGAGGCATGGCTGCAGATCACCCGTGACCTGGGACGGTTCCAGGGGGACGCGGACCGCTTCCGCGGCTGGACGTCGACGATCGCCCGCAACCGCGCGCTCGACCACGTACGGCGGCTCGGCCGCAGGCCGGCCATCGACGGCGACGAGTCCGTGCTCTATGCAATGGCGGATCGCCGGGCCGATACGGCGAGCGAGGCGATGGAGTCGCTGGCCACCGAGTGCGCGATGGAACTGATATCCCGCCTGCCGATGGACCAGGCCGAGGCAGTGGTACTGCGTGCCGTCGTGGGGCTGGACGCGAAGAGCGCCGCAGAGGTGCTCGGCAAACGCCCCGGCGCCGTACGTACGGCCGCACACCGGGGTTTGCGGAAACTTGCGGAACTACTGGACGAATCTTCTGCGTCCGGTGGTGTGACGTTTGCGGGCGCGCCAACGCAGAAGGACGTGAGATGAGCGGAAGCCGTCAAGACTGGCTGGACGAACACACCGCCGAGCGTCTGCTGCGCGGTGAAAGGGTCGACTCTGCAAGGGGCGACTCCAGCCGCGCCTGCGCGAGCGAGCCTTTGGCCGCGCTGCTGGCTGCGGCTGCTGTCGGTGGTCGGCTGGATCCGGCCGGTGAGGAGGCGGCGCTGGCTGCATATCGCGCGATGCGCAGCGATACGGCGGTCTCCCTCGATGTTGCGGCACATTCCGGGCCTTCCGGGCCTTCCGGGCCTTCCGGGCCTTCCGGGCTTTCTGGGCCTTCTGGGTCTCCCGGGTTCTTCTTCGGCTCCGGCGGTCGTCACCGCGCCAGGATGGACCGGCTGCGTGGCCTGCCCGGGTCGGCGAAGGCAGCAGTAGCGGCGGCGTTCGCAACGACCGCGTTGGTCGGCGGGGTCGCGGCGGCGGCCGGTACGGGCGTGCTCCCGTACCCGTTCACGACTACTGGCAATGATCCCGGACCGGTTCCGTCGAAGGAGGACCCGATACCGTCGATGGACGACACTGCGGCGCCACGCGAACTCCAGGTCACAGGCTCGCCGTCGACGTCCCCGAGCGTGCCCGACTCCTCCGGCAGGGCGGCCGTATCAGGCATCCCGGCACCGGCGCACACCAGGCCGGAGCGCAGGCACACCGGGCCGGATCACAGGAAGGGCACACCCGAGGCTGATGTTCCTCAAGTTGGCTTCCCTCAAGCTGACTTCCCCGGGGCTGATGTTCGCCAGGCTCCGGGCAAGCATCATCACGTCGCGCTGCCGGGCCCATCGGAGCAGCTGATGTACTTTGCCCCCGACAGCTTCTCGGACATAGGGGAGACACCTGCGAAGACGGCTGAAACGCCCCCGCAACCGCAGCAGACCTCTGCGTGGCTGCCGTTCACCCCACCCCCACAGGATGCCCGGTACGCCCAGCCGCAGCGGACCGGACAGGCCAGGCATGCCAAACGGCCCAAGCACGCCAAGCCCTCCACCTGGCTCACACCGTCCCTGCGCACGGGCAGCGGATCCGGCCGCCGGGGGCTGTAACACTTTTCGGCCTCTCCACGCAGTTATGTATGGGTCGACTGGTCATCGACCCGCGGACGTGCCGGTTCCCCCGTTACTGGCCGAAGTCCGCGCCTGACGCGGGCGGGGTGTTCTTTCCCCCCGCCCCGCCCGCGTCGACAAGCTCATTCCCCCCCTTATGCCTCTGATGTCCCGTACGCCTCGTACATTGCCCTTCTCCTCCCTACCCTGTGAGCAAGGTCCCAGCCTGAGGGTCTCCACGGCTCGCATGGTCGCCGCTACAGTCCGTGGCGAGGGCAGGGATACTCGCTGGTAATCAAACGGGGCCGGTAGCCAGAACGGAGGGCGCGGACATATGGGACGCGAGTCAGAGTCGGGTCTGCCGATCGAGCCGGTGTACGGGCCCCATGACCTGGCGGACTGGGATCCGGCACAAAAGCTGGGCGAGCCGGGCGCATACCCGTTCACCCGCGGCGTGTACCCGACGATGTACACCGGCAAGCCGTGGACAATGCGCCAGTACGCGGGATTCGGCACCGCGGCCGAATCCAATGCCCGTTACAAAGAGCTGATCGCGCACGGCACGATGGGCCTGTCCGTCGCCTTCGATCTGCCCACCCAGATGGGCCACGACTCCGACGCGCCGATCGCGCACGGTGAGGTCGGCAAGGTCGGTGTCGCGATCGATTCGATCGACGACATGCGTATGCTCTTCGGCGGGATCCCGCTGGACAAGGTGTCCACGTCGATGACGATCAACGCGCCGGCCGCTCTGCTGCTTTTGCTCTACCAACTCGTCGCCGAGGAACAGGGCGTCCCGGCCGGCAAGCTCACCGGCACCATTCAAAACGACGTGCTGAAGGAGTACATCGCCCGCGGGACGTACATCTTCCCGCCCAAGCCGTCACTGCGACTGATCGCGGACATCTTCAAGTACTGCAAGGCCGAGATCCCCAAGTGGAACACCATCTCTATCTCCGGCTACCACATGGCCGAGGCCGGCGCCTCGCCCGCGCAGGAGATCGCCTTCACCCTCGCCGACGGCATCGAGTACGTGCGCACCGCGATCGCGGCCGGCATGGATGTCGACGACTTCGCGCCGCGCCTGTCGTTCTTCTTCGTCTCCCGCACCACCATCCTGGAGGAGGTCGCCAAGTTCCGCGCGGCGCGCAGGATCTGGGCCCGTGTGATGCGCGAAGAGTTCGGCGCATCGAGCCCCAAGTCGCAGATGCTGCGCTTCCACACGCAGACGGCAGGGGTACAACTGACCGCGCAGCAGCCCGAGGTGAACTTGGTGCGTGTCGCCGTTCAGGGACTCGCCGCCGTGCTGGGTGGCACACAGTCGCTGCACACCAACTCCTTCGACGAGGCGATCGCGCTCCCGACGGAAAAGTCGGCACGCCTGGCCCTGCGCACCCAGCAGGTGCTCGCCTACGAGACGGATGTGACGGCGACGGTCGACCCGTTCGCAGGCTCGTACGTCATTGAGAAGATGACGGACGAGGTGGAGGAGGCGGCGGTCGAACTCATCGCCAGAGTCGAGGAGTTCGGCGGCGCGGTCAATGCGATCGAGCATGGCTTCCAAAAGAGTGAGATCGAACGCAACGCCTACCGCATCGCGCAGGAGACGGACTCCGGCGAACGCGTCGTAGTCGGCGTCAACCGCTTCAAGCTCGATGAGGAGGAGCCGTACGAGCCGCTGCGCGTCGACCCGGCGATCGAGGCCCAGCAGGCCGAACGCTTGGCGAAGCTGCGCGCCGACCGCGACCAGGCGGCGGTCGACGCGGCGCTCGCTTCCCTACGGCAGGCCGCGCAGGGCACGGACAATGCCCTCTACCCGATGAAGGAGGCCCTGCGCGCCCGCGCCACGGTCGGCGAGGTCTGCAACACACTGCGCGAGGTGTGGGGGGCCTACGTCCCGACGGACGTGTTCTGAGGCTTCAGCGTAGGCGAGGGAATGATAGGCCGTGGGTATCGTGGCCTCATGCTGTATGGGATGCCTCGCCTCGACTCCCGTGATTGCCAGGTCCTGGAGCAGGTCGACGCCATGCGTGACCAACTGCGCCATGCCGTGCAGCAAGTTCCCCTGAGGTGGACGCTCGATCTCCGCAAGGCATTGACGGCGAGTGCGATCGCGGCGTCGAACACGATCGAAGGTTACCAGGTCGATGCCAAGGACGTGGCCGATCTGATGGACGGCGAGTGCGAGGTCGATGCCAGCGAGGAGAACAAGACGGAGACGCTCGCCTACCGGCAGGCCATGACCTACATCCAGTCGCTGCATGATGTTGCCGACTTCCGGTACAGCAAGGAACTGCTCAACAGCCTGCACTGGATGCTCCAGGGTCACCACCACCCGCTCAAGACCGCCGGGCAATGGCGCAAGACCGCTATCCGTCTCATGGCATCCGGTGACGAGCTCGCGACCGACTACGAGGGGCCGGACCAGGAACTGGTCCCCGGGCTGATGAGCGAACTCGTCGCTTGGCTCAACGAGGGCGACCTCGACCAGCACGTCCTCCTGCGCGCTGCGATGGCGCACCTGAACCTGGTGAAGATCCACCCGTGGTCCGACGGCAATGGTCGCATGTCCCGCTTGCTCCAGACTCTGGTGATTGCCCGGAGTGGTGTTCTCGCCCCGGAGTTCTCCTCGATCGAAGAATGGCTGGGGATGCCGGGAAACATCTGGGAGTACTACAAGGCGCTCCGCGAAGTCGACGGTCCCCACTGGTCATCCAAGCGCGACACTCTGCCGTGGATCAAGTTCAACCTCCTTGCCTCTCACCAGCAGGCCCAGCGGGTGCAGTGCCGGGTAAACCGGTCCAACCAGTGCTGGGTGCAACTGATGGAGACAGCCGAGGCCGACGGAGTCATGGAACGGCAGGTGACGGCCCTGCATGAGGTGGCGATGACGGGCCGGGTCCGGCGCTCCCGCTATGAGAAGGCCGAAGGAATCAACACCCAGCAGGCGACACAGGACATGCAGGCCCTGACCAAAGCCGGCTTGCTGACCGCTGTATGGCAGGCCAAGGGCCGCTACTACGTGCCCGGCCCCGCCTTCCCCAGCACCGTGCTGGCCACTGCGCAGCGGCCTCACAGCATCGTCAATCCCTATGCCTCGTAGCAGGGATGGGCCCAGGCGGCGGACGGCTGGAACCGGGCATCCGTGCTGAGGGAGCCCTCGCCCTCGATGACGTCGGACTCCGAGACGCCCAAAGGCTGGTGCAGTGGCTCTTTACGCACCGCACCAGCCCTTGGCGTGAGCTGATCAGCTCAGGGGGTCAGAAGACAGCTCACGCCGTCTCGAGCTCCCCTGCGGCCTGAGGCAGTTCCTCGCTCTCGCCGGCGACCGCCGCCTGCACGTCCTTGCTGGGCATCGCCAGCTGGATCGCCCAGTAGTAGATCGCGAGGCTGAACACGGCGACGACGCCGAGGTCCCACCACTCGGGGATGGAGCCGGTGTTTTGGGGGCCGTACTGGCCGAACCGCCCGATGACAAGCACACCGGCGAGCCACGGCCACACCCACACCGTCGACTTCCACTGGAGGTCCGTACGCTGGTCGGCCGGGATTCCGAAGAACCTGGTGCCGAAGAAGATCGCGAGGCCGAGCGCAAGGGTAGCGATGATCTTCCAGTTTGCCTCGAAGCCGGACCAGTAAATGATCAGGTTGGCCGAGATGAAGGCAGCCGGGGAAAGCACCTTCCATGCGGGCGTCTTGTACGGGCGCGGGCGGTCAGCGTCTCGCAGTCGCAGTGCGTGGAGCGCCAGCGGAGCGTATCCGTACATGATCATCGTAGCCGAGGTGATGAGCCCGACGAGGGACTTCCAACTCGGGAACGGCAGGAAGGCGATTTCGCCGACCACGAAGGCACTGATGATCGACCAGACCGGCACGCCGCGCAAGCTCACACGGGACAGGAACTGCGGCAGCGACCGCTCGTGCGCCATGGCGTACGTGACACGGGACGTAGTACCCAGGTAGACCAGACCGGTAGCGGCGGGCGAGATGACGGCGTCGATGTAGAGCACGGCCGCCAGCCAGCCGGCACCGATTGCGCTTGCGAGCTCTGCATACGGGCCGAAGTCGCCCTTGCCGATCGGGTTGAGCCAGCCGTGCGCCAGGTTGCTTGGAGCGAGGGCACCGATGAAGGCGATCTCGAGCAGCAGGTAGACGATCGTACCGACGATGGTGGCCACGATCACTGCTCGGGAGATGTCCCTTTGCGGGTTCCGTGCCTCACCGGCCATCTGGATGGCCTGTTCGAAGCCCTGCAAGGCGAAGACCACACCTGCGGGCAGCGCGGCGAAGACGCCGTGCGCACCGAAGGGCATGAAGCCGCCGCCGGCGGAGAAGTTGCTCGAGTGGAAGGAGAGCGCCAGCAGTATGACGACCGTCAGCAGCGGGACAACGGTCTTCCAGATCACCGCGACCGAGTTGGTCTCGGACAGCAGTTTGACGCCCACAAGGTTGATGAGCGTAAAGATCATCATCATGACGCTGGCTACTGCGATGCCGACCCCGGTGAGCGTGCCGCCGCTCGCATGCATGATGGTGAGGTTCTTGCTCACCCAGCTGAGGTGGGCGGTGTACGACAGCGTGGCCATGACCTCGATCGGTGCGATGGACACGGCCTGCAGCCAGGCCATCCACCCGGCCGTGAAGCCTGCCAGCGGCCCGAATGCGAAGAACGGGAATCGTGCGGTGCCGCCGGCCATCGGGTATGCGCCGCCGAGTTCGGCATGCACGAGAGCCAGGATGAGCAGCATTGCCGCTGCGAGGATCCACGAGATGAGTGAGGCGGGGCCGGCTGTCTGCGCCGCGGTCAATGCGCCGAGCAGCCAGCCTGAACCGATGATCGATCCCAGTGACACGAACATCAAGCCCCAGAAGCCGACGTCTCGCTGGAGATGTCTCGATCCGGCGGTGGTACCGCCCTTGGTGCTAATGGCCGTCATGTGGGCTCCTGTCATGAATGGTCGTGCGGTTCGTGCTGTCACGAGGGACCGCAGGGTTGGCGGCAATGGGGACGCCCCGGGTCGGGGACAGCGACGGACTTCCCCCCGTCGCGACCTAAGTCATGTCCTTGACGGAGAATTGTTGGGTCTTTAACCGCCGAACACTTACCAAGAAATTGCAAAGTTACTTAAGGTGAAGAAGTGTTACGCTATGTATGTAACGCTATGGTCTCGATCGTATTTTAGCTGATGCCGATCTGAGGTGATGGTTCGACAGATCCCTTATTATTTAACCCAATTCCCTCGGGCGTTCAACCGGGTGTCATTTATGAGTCATTTAATGATCACCGAGGTCGTATTCCCTCGGTCCATGAGAAGCGCACCGCGGAAGACCGCGCGCATCACGGTACTCGCGGATCGCGCGCTCGGCCATGACTCCCGAGCCCAGCGAGTAGCCCTTGCGGCGGCCGAAGCGGGCTACCGCGTCACCCTCCTCGGCCGCGCCGACGGCCCCGTGCTGCGACTGCCGGGCGTCGATGTGCACACCGTCCCGGTGTCCGAGACGCTTCACCGGCACCGGCTGCGGCGGCCCCGCCCCGGGTTGCGGTGGCCGCTGGCGTATCGGAGCGAAGAAACCTTCCTTGTCGGCCATGACCGTATCGTTACCCGTTCTTTACTCTTGGAGACGCGAGCGGCGGAACTCTGCATTGGTTACCGCTCCTTCCTCCGGCACGCCGTCGCGCGCGCCGTGCATGCGGCAGCCCGCGCCTGCCTTTCCTTGCGCTGTGCCTGGACCGCGGCGCGCGCGGCCCAGTACCGCGCCGCCGTCCGCCGTCGTACCGCCCCCGGCGGCTTCACTCACAACGCTGCCACTGCGCTGATCAGGCTGCTGTTCGCCCGGCGGGCATGGCGAAGGCTCGACCCCCTGCTGCTCGACCTGGAGGCGGCCTACGGGCCGGTCCTCGACAAGCAGCGCCCCGACCTCATCCACGCCCGCGGGCACCGGGCGCTCGGCGTCGCGGTACGGGCCGCGCTGCGCGCCGAGGCGGCCGGGTGCACGGTGAAGGTGGTCTGGGACACCGACGAGTGCGCCGCCGTCCCTTCGACATCCTCCCGCCGCGAGGCCGCCGCAAGGCAGGCCGACGAGCGCGCACACGCGGCCGGGGCCGATGTCGTCGTCACCGTCAGTGAGGCGTACGCAGAACGGCTGCGCGTCGGCTGCCGGCTCCCCGTCCCGCCCGTCGTCGCTCTCAATGCCCCACGCCACGAAGCGGATTCAACGGGTAAAACAGGCGAATCGGGCAAAACGGGCAAACGGGATGGAGGAGTGCGCGAGGCATGCGGGCTCGGCCCGGAAGTGCCGCTGCTCGTCCACAGCGGCGCGGCCTCCCCGGAGCGCGGGCTGCTCACCGTCGTCGAGGCGCTGCCGAAGCTGTACGACCTGCATGCGGCGTTCCTCGTCCCGCATCCCGACGATGTGTATGTCGGCACGCTGATCGAGCGCGCTACTGAACTCGGCGTGGCCTCCCGGCTGCACGTCCTTTCCTACGTGCCGCCCGAGGCCGTCCCCGGCTTCCTCGCCTCCGCCGACATCGGCGTCGTGCCCGTCCACCACCTGCCGCACCATGAAGTCACCCTCAGTACACGCTACTTGGAGTACGCCCACGCTCGCCTTCCCATCGTGGTCAGCGACGTACGGGCGATGGCGGCGGCCACCTTGAAACTCGGCAACGGGGAGGTTTTCCGTGCACGCGACACCGCGGACTTCGTCCGTGCGGTGGGTGCCGTCCTCACCAACGAACGCCGCTACCGCAAGGCCTACGAGCGCTCCGACATGCTGCGCCAGTGGTCCTGGCAGGTGCAGTCGGTGCCGCTGCTCGATACGTACGCCAGGCTGCTCGACGCACGCCACTGAGGGAACCGCTGCGCGAGCTGGGGCGGCACTAGGCCATCCGGAGCCGCTGCCGAGCGGCAAGGGGTGCGCTGGTTCACCATGGAGGTGACATAAGACTCAATCAGCTGGGCATACCCGTGCAGCCGGGTGAGTATGCGCCGCAGGGGTGATATTTTGCTTGATTCATAGGCGTGATTTATTTGGTACCGACACCAGGAGTGGCCATGCGTCGTACGCTTTCGGAGGTGGATCACTCGCTACCTGCATCCGACGCCCAGCTGCCCCTCCTGTCCGACCAGCTCGAAGGCGAACTCATCGCGTTCCGCCGCGACTTGCACATGCACCCCGAGCTCTCCCGACAGGAGTTCCGGACCACTGCGGCGATCAAAGAGCGCCTGGAGCAGGCGGGCCTGCAGCCGCGCGAGATGCCCGGCGGCACGGGCCTGGTGTGTGATATCGGTCACCCGGGCGATGGATCGCTCCTCGCGCTGCGCGCCGACATCGATGCGCTGCCCCTCCCCGATACCAAGACCGTGGACTACCACTCGACGGTCGCCGGGTGCGCACACGCCTGCGGCCATGACGTCCACACCACCGTGGTGCTCGGCGCCGGCCTGGTGCTCGCCGCTCTGCAGCGGGAAGGGAAGCTGCCGCGGCCGGTGCGGCTGGTGTTCCAGCCTGCGGAAGAGGTCATGCCCGGCGGCGCCCTCGACATGATCAAGGCCGATGTCCTGGACGGCGTCGGCCGTGTGCTCGCCGTGCACTGCGACCCGAAGATCGAGGTCGGGCGGATCGGCCTGCGCTCCGGCGCGATCACCTCGGCCTGCGACCGCCTGGAGTTGGCTCTCGACGGCGCCGGCGGTCACACCGCGCGCCCGCATCTGACCACCGACCTGGTGATGGCAGCCGCGAAGATGGCCACCGAACTGCCCGCCGCCCTCGCTCGCCGGGTCGACCCGCGGGCTGGTCTCTCGGTGGTCTGGGGCCGCATCGAGGCAGGCCATGCGTGCAACGTGATCCCGCAGCACGCAGAGCTGGAGGGCACGGTCCGCTGCCTCGAACTCGAGGCATGGCATGAGGCCCCGGACCTCATCCACGAGGTGATGGACCAGATCGCCGCGATGTACCGGGCCAAGTGGGAGCTCACCTACCACCGTGGTGTGCCGCCGGTGGTCAACGAGTCCACATCGACGGAGCTGTTGCGCGATGCGATGACCGCCCGCTATGGCGCCCATGCGGTCGAGGACACCGAACAGAGCCTTGGTGGCGAGGACTTCTCCTGGTATCTGGAGAATGTCCCGGGCGCCCTCGCCCGCCTCGGTGTGCGTTCCGTCGGCGACCCGGTCGTGCGCGACCTCCACCGCGGCGACTTCGACGTGGACGAGCGCGCGATCCGCGTCGGCGTCGAACTCTTCACGACAGCGGCGCTGCTTGACTGAGGGCGCGTCAGGCTCTGGGATATGTCCTGAGGATGCAGTCCGTTCAGGTGTTGCCTGCGGCGACTCGGTAAGAGCGGATCACCCGCGGGTGCGGGACTGCGGTGTCGGATGCGAACCTTTCGCTGTTGCAGTTTCTTGATCACCTCCGCCACTGTCCACGGCACGCGGCCCAGCACTTGCCGGACCTTCCCCCTCAGCTTCAAAGGGAGCGGGCAGGTTCCATAAGGAGGCGAGATGACGGAGATCGACTGGATTTCGCTGCGGGCGCAGGCGCAGAAGGTCATGACGCGCGCCTACGCGCCGTATTCGCGTTTCCCGGTCGGTGCGGCAGCGCTGGTGGACGACGGCCGTACGGTCGTGGGGTGCAATGTGGAGAACGCCTCGTACGGTCTTGGCCTGTGCGCCGAATGCGGCCTGATCTGTGCACTGCACGCCACCGGCGGCGGGCGGCTCACCGCCTTCACCTGCTGCGACCGCAGCGGCGAGCGGCTGATGCCGTGCGGGCGCTGCCGTCAGCTGCTGTGGGAGCATGGCGGCCCGATGCTGCTGGTGGACACCGAGCGCGGCATCCGGCCGCTCGCCGAGCTGCTTCCGGACTCCTTCGGCCCCGACGACCTCCTCAAGCGGTAAGGAACACGAAGTCTCCATGGACATGGATGCCCTCTCCGTCATCCGCACCAAACGCGACCAGGGCCGCCTCAGCGACGAGCAGATCGACTGGGTGATCGACGCATACACGCGCGGTGTGGTCGCCGACGAGCAGATGTCCGCGCTCGCCATGGCGATCCTGCTCAATGGCATGGACCGTGCCGAGATCGCCCGCTGGACCGCCGCGATGATCGCAAGCGGTGAGCGGATGGACTTTTCCTTGCTGCCGCGTCCCACCGCCGACAAGCACTCGACGGGCGGCGTCGGTGACAAGATCACACTGCCGCTCGCGCCGCTCGTCGCCGCGTGCGGCGCCGCCGTACCGCAGCTGTCCGGTCGCGGCCTCGGCCACACCGGCGGCACACTCGACAAGCTGGAATCGATCCCGGGCTGGCGCGCACAGCTGTCCAACGACGAGATGATGCGAGTGCTGCGTGGCGTCGGTGCCGTCGTCTGCGCGGCGGGGGAGGGCCTCGCGCCTGCCGACAAGAAGCTGTATGCGCTGCGCGATGTGACGGGGACGGTCGAGGCGATCCCGTTGATCGCATCCTCGATCATGTCGAAGAAGATCGCCGAGGGTACGGGTGCGCTGGTGCTCGATGTGAAAGTCGGCTCGGGTGCGTTCATGAAGAACCTCGACGACGCCCGTGAACTGGCCCGCACCATGGTCGGGTTGGGTACCGACCACGGCGTGAAGACCGTCGCGCTGCTCACCGGCATGTCCACTCCGCTCGGCCTGACAGCCGGTAATGCCCTCGAAGTCCGCGAAGCTGTCGAGGTGCTGGCCGGCGGCGGTCCCGCCGACGTCGTCGAGTTGATGCTCGCGCTCGCCCGCGAAATGCTCGATGCGGCAGGTCTCACGGACACCGACCCGGCCAAGGCGCTCGCCGGCGGCTCCGCGATGGATGTGTGGCGTCGCATGATCGCGGCCCAGGGCGGTGACCCGGATGCACCGCTCCCGGTCGCCCGTGAGCAGCACACCGTCACCGCGTCGGCCTCCGGCGTACTGAGGGAGCTCGATGCCTACGCGGTCGGCGTGGCCGCGTGGCGCCTTGGCGCCGGACGCGCGCGCAAGGAGGACTCCGTCCAGCCCGGCGCCGGGGTCGAACTCCACACCAGGCCGGGCGAGATGGTCGCCAAGGGGCAGCCGCTGCTGACCCTGCACACCGACACACCAGAGCGCTTCGCCTACGCGCTGCAGGCGCTGGAAAGCGGCATCACGATCGCGCCGCGGGATATGGTGTCAGTGTATGAAGCGCACCCGATCGTGCTCGACCGGATCGCCTGACGATCATGGGCTTTACGACCTGGGGAGCGATAAGGAGCCCGCTCTCTATCGCTCCCCAGGTCGTTGGGCGATCGCCGGAGGATCTTTATGATCGACACCGGCTTCTTCTCCCTCAACTGACCGCCATAGCACGCCGTTCCGCAACCGCGCAGCGCGTTCCGTACAGCGTGATCGCGGTTGCCGCGACCACGGCTGTCAGGCCGACAGCCACCGTGCCCGGCCAGCCGGTCGCATGGAAGGCCGTTGCGCCGAGTGTGCCGCCCACGCTGTTGCCGAGGTAATACGCCGTCAAGTACAGGGCGCTCGCCTGCGCACGGCCCGATGTCACCGTACGGGAGACCGCGCCGGAGGCGACCGCGTGGCCGATGAAGAAGCCGGCCGTGATGAACACGAGCCCTGCGAACACTGTGACCAGCGAGTCTGCCAGCGTCAGCGCCAGCCCCACCGTCACAGCCGCAATCCCGCAGTACAGCGCACCCCGGCGGCCGGCCCTCGCCACCAGCTTCCCGGCCGCCGCCGAGCTTGCCGTGCCCACCAGGTAGACCAGGAAGATCGATCCGACAACGCCCTCGGGCAGATGGAAGGGCGCCTCGGTGAGGCGATAGCCGAGCACGGTGTAGACCGCCCCGAAGACGGACATGAACAGCAGCCCCAGCGCATACAGCCGCACCAGCAGCGGATTGCCCAGATGCCCGGTGACCGTGCGCAGCAGCGCACGCGGGCTGATCGCAGCCGGCGTGAAGTGCCGTGCCTTCGGCGCGAGAAGCCGGAATGCGATCGCGCACACCAGTGAGATCACACCCAGCACGAGCAGCGCCGCCCGCCACCCTGCGAACTGCGCGACGAACCCTGCGATCACCCGCGAGCTCATGCCGCCGATGCTGTTGCCCGCAACGTACAGTCCGATCGCGGAGGCGATCGCCTGGGGCGAGACTTCTTCGGCGAGGTAGGCCATGGCGGTGGCCGGCAGGCCGGCGAGTGCGACACCCTGCAGGGTGCGCAGCATCACGAGCACGGTGAGATCGGGGGAGAAGGGGATAACGAGCCCGATCAGCGCGGCGCTGAGGACGGAGGCGGCCATCACCGGCGTCCGCCCGTACTTCTCCGACAGCGCGCTGAGCGGGATCAGTGCGACGGCGAGCCCCGCCGTCGCCATGGTGGCGGTGAGACCGGCCTGTGCCGGGGTCACCCCGAAGCCGTTGGAGAGCGCGGGCAGCAGGCCCTGGGTGGAGTAGAGCAGCAGGAAGGTGGCCATGCCCGCGGCGAAGAGCGCAAGGCTGGCGCGGCGGTATGCGGCAGTGCCGGGCAGCAGCTTGGCCGCTGCCGCGGTGGTTGGGGAAGTCAGGGGATCGGTGGATGCCTTGCTGCTTTTTCGAGGAGGCATGCTGCGACGCTAGACCCGCCGAATTTGATGCGTCCAATGTGTGAATGGCAGATAATCGTTCCCCAACAGCATCAATGCAGCTCAGCCAAGCTCTCTTTACCGCTTTGCAACGAGAAAGACATCCCCGTGACTGATTCCTCCTGGTCCACCGCTCTCGCGCCGCGGCTCGCCCAGTTCGCGGCCGTTGCCCGGCACGAGCACGTGACGCGTGCCGCCCAGGAACTCGGCATGCCGCAATCCACGCTCAGCCGGGCGATGGTGCGGCTCGAAGCCGACCTCGGGGTGGCGCTCTTCGCCCGCCACGGCAGGAACGTCTCGCTCACCCCCGCCGGGCACACCTTCCTGCGCTCGGCAGAACGCGCCTTGGACGGCATCGAGCGCGCCGCCGAAGCGGTACGGACGGACGCCGACCCCGCCTCCGGACTGGTTGCCTTCGGCTTCCTGCACACGCTCGGGCCCGAGACCGTACCCGGCCTGATGAGTGAATTCCGAGCGAACTACCCTCGGATCCGCTTCCAACTCGTACAGAGCTACGGCGAAGCCATGATTGAACGGCTGCGCACAGGAGAGCTGGACCTGTGCCTGATCGGGCCGCTGCCTGACGCGCCCGATCTCGTCGTACGCCCCCTTGACGAGCAGCGGCTGCGCCTCGTCGTACCCGACGGTCACCGCCTTGCGGCCCGCAAGCGCGTCCGGCTCGCCGAGGCAGCCGACGAAATTTTCGTCACCCTGGAACCCGGCTACGGCCTGCGCCGCATCACCGACGAGTTGTGCGCCGAGGCCGGCTTCACCCCGAAGGTCGCGTTCGAGGGCGAGGAGGCGGAAACGCTGCGCGGCCTGGTCGCCGCCGGGCTCGGCCTGGCGCTGCTTCCGCCGCCCGCTTTCCCCCGGCCGGGCGTCGTCGAGCTCGCCGTCACTGCGCCGCGCGCAGCCCGCGAGATCGGTGTCGCCTGGCTCGACGGCCACCCCGATACGCCGCCGGTCGCCGCATTCAAGCGCTTCCTGCTGAGCAGGCGAGGGCAGTTGCTGCCGCGGTGATCGTTCGCCGACGGCAGCGTCGCTTCCTGGGCCGAATCATCCGTCGCGCGGAACCGCTTACAGTTGCGGTTATGGTTCGAAAGAATCGCTCGAGTCGCTCCGCCCGGCCGGAGGCGTCTGTTGAGGCAGATCAGCAGCATGACGTTGATGGCGAGGGAATTGTCGCCAGCAGAGACATTCAACCGATCGTGAAGGCGAAGACACCGAAGACCAAGCGCACCGGGCGGGGATCTCTGCCAGGCCGACTTCATATCCCTGATGACTTTGATGACTTGCCGGACGGGTTCGACTGATCAGGGTCTGGAATGGCGGACATTGCGGCCGAAGACTGGCGGTCTCAGTCCAGCCATGTAACGCGGGTGATCACGACGAGCTGGAGCCGCTCCAATGCGAGGAAGTTGAAGAAGCCTCGGCCGCCGAAGATTGCCAATGTGCGCAAACCTCCGCCGTGGAGTTTGCCCTGTCCGACGTTCTGGGCGTCGTGCCCCAGCACGGTGAGCTGTTCAGTGAGTCGCTCGACTTCGGCTACGGCCTCTTCGGGCAGACCACCCACCACGTGCTCGGCGTCCGGGTCATAGTCCCAGGACCAGGCGTCACTCATCCGGCCACCTCGCGCTGCGCAGCGTCCAGGATCTCGCGGATGCCGGCGAGGATCGGCCGCAGCGCCTCACGGTCGGGGGCGTTTTCGGCAGCGGTCTCGAGTTCACGTAGACGCACGGCGCGGGCCGGGTAGCGTTGAATGGCAACAAACTCCCCCCACCGTTGGAGGAACGAGCGCAGGGGCGCAATAGTGCTTTGGGCAGCTGCCTGTTCCGCGGCTTCGTCCAGGTGCTCCACGAATGCGGGCAAATAGGCAGGGGCGATCTGCGCGACCGCTGAGCGCAGTGCTCCCGGCGTCAGCGCCGGCATGGGGATGACAGGCTCGTCGGGCATGGTGCTGTGTACGGTCATGGATACCTCTCCCGGCGGCAGACGAGTCGATCACCGCGGCGCAGCTCATGGCCACGCCCAGGCCCGAGCCTACGCCGTTCCGGGCTCACCGTGGCCGCCTACCGCCCAAAGCCCGCCGCAAGTGGCATGCGCAGCCCCAGGGGCGGGGGTGCGGCCAGGGCGTCCGTCACGGGGCGGGCGAAGGGGTGGTCGCAGAGCGTGCCCAGGATGAAATCGGTGGCCAGGGCGAAGACTTCGGGGCGGTGCTGATGGAGTGAGTGGCCGTCGGAGTGGACCTCGAAGCGGCAGATGTTCGGGTTGATCTTCTTCACGCGTTCGGCGAACCGGTACGACAGATGTGGATCGCAGGCACCGTCGTCGGTGCCGTGGACGATCAGGACGTGACGGCCGATGAGATGACTCACCGGTTCCGATTCCTGGCTCTCTCGGCCGGGTGGGAACCAAGGGGCAAGCGCCACCACGGAGTTGACGGCGGGGTGGCCGGCAGCGCGTAGTGCGGCGCGGGCACCCATGTCCACGCCGAGCAGGCACACCGGCACGTCGCCGTAGCGCCGTACGATCTCGTCCGCCGCCCATTCGGCGTCGGCCGCCGGGTGCGCATGGCCTCCGTTCCAGCCGCGGAAGCGGTAATGGACGACGTGTGCCACAAGGCCTTCGGCGCGTCCTGCCCGCACCAGGCGGCGGGTGAGCGGCAGCGCCGCCGCGGTGGTCACGGGCGAGCAGCGGCGCGTGCTCACCGCGCTGCCTGCGGGCAGCAAGAGTACTGCCGCGCGCACGGCCGAACCCGCCTCGGCGCCGATCGCACGGCTCAATCTCGCCCCACGCACCGGTAGAGCTTGCGAAGCCATGGCAGAACCTTGACAGAAGGAGCGAGGGATTCCACCTGGCCATCAGGTCAATCTTCGATACCGGATCGGTTGCGACGGCGCTCTCCGCGCGCTCTACACGCGTAGGAGCTAGCATCGGCGAATGCAGAGCGAGAGCACCGCACCGGGAGCCCCGGGCGCTCCCGGCGCCCCTGGCGTCCCTGCCATGGACCGCATCCGCCGGGCACCCAAAGTCGTGCTTCACGATCACCTCGACGGTGGGCTGCGCCCGGCCACCGTCGTCGAACTCGCCGACGCCGTCGGCTACCGCAATCTGCCGGAGACCGATCCCACGCGGCTTGCCACCTGGTTCTGCGAGGCCGCGGATTCGCCGGCGCTCGAGGGCGGCGCCGGGCTCGAACGGTATCTGGAGACCTTCGCCCACACCTGCGCCGTCATGCAGACTCGCGACGCGCTCTTTCGGGTCGCCGCCGAATGTGCGCAGGATCTCGCCGCCGACGGGGTCGTCTATGCCGAGGTGCGCTACGCCCCCGAACAGCACCTGGAGACCGGGCTCACCCTCGAAGAGGTCGTCGAGGCGGTCAACGAAGGATTCCGTGAGGGCGAGCGGCGCGCACTCGCTGCCGGCCACCGTATCCGGGTCGGCGCGCTGCTCACCGCGATGCGCCACGCCGCCCGCTCGTTCGAGATCGCCGAACTCGCCAACCGCTACCGCGGCCTCGGCGTCGTCGGCTTCGACATCGCGGGTGCTGAGGCGGGCTTTCCTCCCACTCGTCACCTCGACGCATTTGAATACCTCAAACGGGAGAACAACCACTTCACCATCCACGCGGGTGAGGCATTTGGCCTGCCCTCGATCTGGCAGGCGCTGCAGTGGTGTGGCGCCGACCGGCTCGGCCACGGCGTGCGGCTGATCGACGACATCCAGGTGGCGCACGATGGTTCGGTCAAGCTCGGGCGGCTGGCTGCGTACGTACGGGACAAGCGCGTCCCGCTCGAGATGTGCCCGACTTCCAACCTGCAGACTGGCGCCGCATCTTCGTATGCCGAGCATCCCATCGGACTGCTTCGCCGATTGCATTTCCGGGTGACTGTGAACACCGACAACCGCCTGATGAGCGGTACGAGCATGAGCCAGGAGTTCGCGCATCTGGTGAACGCCTTCGCATACACGCTCGACGACATGCAGTGGTTCACTGTCAATGCGATGAAGTCGGCATTCATTCCTTTTGACGAACGTCTCGTGATGATCAACGACGTGATCAAGCCAGGTTATGCGGGACTGAAATCCGAATGACTGTTCCAGTGGGTGGCTGCGGAAACCGCTGTGGCCAGCGAATCCACTTGTGACCAGGGGATCGAGCAGGGTTAGTGCACACATACTCGGCTCGGCTGGCGGTATGCGTCAGCACAAGATGGCGCCCGCGTCCAGTTGATTGCGCGGCCAGCAGCACTTGGCTAGCGTCTGCGAATGGTGATCACTTCGCAGCCAGGAGTGACTCCCCTTCGCCGGGCGACCGGTTGCCGGACGCGTGAAATATCGGGTGCCGACGGGTGTCAAATCCACGTCATTCGAGATCGCGCATTCGATGTCATGCTCCGGAATTCCGAGGTAAGGCGTCAGCGCCTCCCTCGGCCCCGGGCCGAGGGCGCCCTTTTGCGGACCGACACAAGCCACCCCTGAGGATGTAATTCGATGAAGACGGGAACCATCAAGACCCTCGGTGCCGCCGCGCTCGGCGTGGCCTTCGCCGCTGCCGCGGCGGGGACTGCGAGCGCTGCCCCCGCTACCCCGGCGCTGCCGAACCTCCCCACGGCGAACGGCGCGACCTCGACGCTGGACCACCTCACCAAGGACGCTCCGGAGCAGGTCAGCAAGGCCAAGGGTACGATCGAGGACGCCCCCGGCGCCGTCAAGACCGTCAAGCCGGCTTTGCCGAACGTGGGCGACCAGGGCAACCATCTGCTCGGTGGCCTGCCGACCGGCATGCTGCCGGGTATCAGCGGCCTCGGCGGCGTCTGATCACCTGATCACACGGCTGAGCACACGGAAGCGGGCCGTGCCCTGTTGTGTCGGCACTCCACTGGCACTTCACCGGGCACGTCCCGTTTTCCGTTCACCGAGAAAACCTCACTCACGCTCTATGGGCGACTCCGACCCTGGAAAACGCCGGGGTCGGCTCCTGAAACGAAACCGCGCACCGTCCGTATCCGCGCCGCCGCAGCAGTGCCCGCCCGGTCGGCACCACCACCAGATGGGCGAGCGCCATGCCCGTCGTGTTGAGCAGTACGGCATCCACGTCGAAGGGCTGCCCGCCGAACCATGTGCGCAGCACATGCAGAGCGAACGAGATCATCAGACCGGCGAAGAGCGTACGGGCGAATGACGCGGCGCCCAGCACATCCACCCGCCCTCCGGCCAGCGGCAGCAGGATGCCGAGCGGCGCCAGCATCAGCAGCCCGTCGCCGAGTGTCCGCCATGCCTCGGACGGGGCGAGTGCCAGATCGGCCTTGATGGTGTGCAGTGGAGTGAAGCTGCCCGCGGCCACCCACATCTGCGGTTGCGGCCACAGCAGGAGCCAGACCACGACCCCCAAGTACAACGCCGTGAGCACCACGCCGACAGGGCGCGCCCAGGCAACGGTTGGTGTTTGGACTGCTTGCTGCACGAGGGGAATGACGCCCACCGCTTCTGTACGGTTCCATCTTCGCCGGACTTTCGCCCGGTTGGGTCATGCGATTCCGTGCGTACGATTCCTACGGCACGCTTTACGACACGCTTGACTGCTTTACGGCATGCCTTACGACACGTCCTACGACACGCTCGTACCGGCCGTTGCGCCCGCGTCAGGGCGGGTGCGCAACGCCTCGTCGCATCGGTAGCGGCGCGGCGGAATGGTGTCATCCGGCCCACCGAGCACCACGCCGCCTTCCGCAGCGCCCGCCGCCGTCCCTGCGAATGTGCACACAAGCTGGGCTGCCGCAAATGACGGCAGGCCGTCCGGAGCCTGATTGAACCGCAGTGTGCCAGCGGGATCGCCGCCCGCCGGGCCGCTGATGGACAGCCCGCCGGGCACCTCGGAGGCGAAGCCGCCGTTCTCCTCCGCAGTGTCCGGCTTGCTTTGCAACTGGGCGAGCAGCAGGCGTGCGGCGGCCAGGCGGTCGGTGGGAAGGGCTTGGACGATGCGGCCGACGGGCGAGACGCGTTGCGCGCACACCAGATAGACCTGCACCTTTGCGGAGCCCGCGGTGGGCGTCGACGCTTCCGACAGCGGTACGGCGCACGAGACCCGGCTGGGCGCGGCGCCCGCGTCCACCGGTACGCTCGTTGCCCGGATACCGCAGCCTGCCACTGCGCTCAGACTGAGCACCACAAGCGCCATCACCCTCGTCGCCCTCGTCGTCGCCTCTGTCGGCCGCCGCATCAGTCCTGCCCCCGGTGGCTGTCGTCCGCGTCGTCCACGTCGTTCGCCTGCTGTTCGGATGCCTGTTGTTCGGGCGAGTGCGGATCGCCACTCTGGTCGGACTCCTCCGGCGGGTTCGGCAACCGCATGGTGAACACGGCTCCGCCTTCGGGACGGTTGGCCGCGGTGATCGTCCCGCCGTGCAGGCGTATGTTCTCCATGGCGATCGACAGGCCCAGTCCGCTGCCTTCGGAGCGAGCGCGCGAGGCGTCGGCCTTGTAGAAGCGGTCGAAGACGTGCGGCAGGACGTCGGCCGGGATGCCGGGACCGTTGTCGACGACCTCCACGACCACCTCTGTCGGCTCGTCTGCCGGCTCTTCTGTTGGCTCATCGATCTCCGTGAGCTCCTGCCGCAACGACGCCTGCAACGACGCCTGCAACGATGCCTGCACTGACGCCCGCACCGACACCCGTACCGGTGAACTGCCGTGCTTGAGCGCGTTGCCGATCAGATTGGCCAGTACCACGTCGATCCGCCGCGGGTCGAGGCGGACGACGATACCGCGCGGCGCGTCCAACTCGACAGCGTCCAGCCACGCACGGGCATCGATGCACGCCGTCACCAAGTCGGCGACGTCGACCGGGTCAAGCTGCACCTTCGCGGTACCCGCATCAAAGCGGGTCACCTCCATCAGATTCTCCACGAGATCGCTGAGCCGCCGCGTCTCGTTGACGACGAGCCGCACTGCCGGCTCGATCATCGGATCGAGCGAATCCGCCTCGTCCTCAAGCACTTCGGTCACCGCGGTGATCGCGGTGAGCGGCGTGCGCAACTCGTGCGACATGTCCGCCACGAAGCGACGCGACGCCTCCTCGCGGTTGCTCAACTCCTCGACCCTGCACTGCAACGCCTCGGCTGCTTTGTTAAACGTCCTTGACAATTCGGCGAGTTCATCGCTGCCCGTCACCCTCAGCCGGGTGTCGAGACGGCCCTCACCGAGCCGACGCGCCGCGTCCCCGAGCCGCTGCACCGGCCGGAGCACCGTGGATGCGGCGGCCTGCGCCAGCAGCGCCGCACCGATCAGGGCGAGCAGCGTGGCAATACCGAGCGACCAGGCAAGCGAATTGAGGTCGGAACGCTCAGCATCGAGCGACTTGTACATATAGCCGGTCGGGCCGTTGCCGATCATCTTGGCACCGCCGACGAGGAATGGGCATCCGCGAGGCGTCATCCGCTGCCAGTACAGGTGGTACAGGTCGTGGTTGCCGTCGCTCAGCGACCGGGCCTTTCCGACTGCCTTTTGCAGCGCGGCCGGCACCTTGCTGAGAGTGAAGACGTTACGGTCGGACATAGCCGTGCACTGATTGCCGTCGGCGTCACGGGAGATCAGTAGCACCTGGTAGTTCTGCGTGCTCTGCGCCATCCGGCTGGCGGCCTGCTGCAGGTCCTCGCAGGGCGGGTTGACAGGAAGCGAGCCGACATTGCGCGTCATCGACGCCCGGAAGTCATCGAGCGCCGCGTTCTGCACACGGGTCAGCACCGCGTCGCGGTTGAGCCAGTACGCGATGCCGGACACGAAGACCGCGGCGGTCAGCGCCACCGTGGCGAACACCGCGACAAGACGCAGCCGAAGGCTTCCGAACCGCAACCGGGACAACCTCACAACCAAACCGTTCATGACTGCGGCGGGTCCAAGCGGTAACCGACCCCCCGGACCGTACGGATCAGCTTCGGGGACGACGGCACGTCCTCGACCTTCGCGCGCAGCCGCTGCACGCATGCGTCGACAAGCCGTGAGTCGCCGAGGTAGTCGTGTTCCCACACCAGCCGCAGCAACTGCTGACGGGAAAGCGCCTGTCCCGGCCGCCGGCTCAGTTCGAGCAGCAGCCGCAGCTCGGTCGGAGTCAGCTGGAGATCCTCGCCGTCCTTCCTCACAGTCATCGCCGAGCGATCGATCACCAGTGAGCCGAACGAGGCGGCATCCGAGCTGTCACGCTCGCCGCGCCGCAGCACCGCCCGGATACGGGCGTCGAGCACCCGCGGCTGGATCGGCTTGACGACATAGTCATCCGCGCCCGATTCGAGGCCCACCACCACATCGATGTCGTCGCTGCGCGCGGTGAGCAGGATGATCGGCAGCTGGTCGGTCCGGCGGATCCGCCGGCACACCTCGAACCCGTCGATACCCGGCAGCATCACATCCAGCACGATCAGGTCGGGACGCTGCTCACGCAGCCGGTCCAGACCCTCCTCACCGGTCGCGGCGGCCACCACGCGGTGGCCCTGCCGGGTCAGGGCGAACTCAAGGCCAGTGCGAATGGCATCGTCGTCCTCGATAAGCAACAGGAAGGGCACGGGGGCCATTGTGGCCCAAGGCATGCACTCCATCGAAGTGGACGAAGGAATGGATCGTCCGTACGAAGCGGACCACCTCCGCGCCCTGCGGTGTGCCCTCCAGTGCGTGTTCTGTTGCGAGGCTGTGACACTCGGCGGACAGCCCCATGAAAGTAGTCCGACACTCTGATGGAACCGGCGGACACCACCACTGCCGCGAGCAAGAGTCCACATCCATTTCCACCCATGGGGGCACGAGATGAGCTTCATGCACACCACCACCTC
Source organism: Streptomycetaceae bacterium (assembly GCA_019243445.1). Classification (GTDB taxonomy): domain Bacteria; phylum Actinomycetota; class Actinomycetes; order Streptomycetales; family Streptomycetaceae; genus Streptantibioticus_B. Next base: position 24,499 of record JAFAUH010000269.1, read on the forward strand.
CACTGCGCCTGTGCGGCAGCGTCCGCACACCGCCGCTGGGTGGAACGCCGCAGAGCTGTCCGGTGCCACCGTTGCGCGGGGGCGTGCCCGTGGCACCGGACGTACGCCCGTACGTCACCGCGCGCCCTACATGACGGCCATCGAAGGCGGAGCCGTTGCCCAGAGCGAGCGGAAAGCCGCGAGCGAAGCGGACTTCACGGCATACGTCAATGAGCGCCACGCTGCCCTCTACGCCACCGCCTACCACCTGACCGGTGACCGGCACGAGGCCGAAGACCTGCTGCAGAACGCGCTGTTTTCGACCTATCGCGCCTGGGACCGGATCAGCGACAAAGCGGCAGTCGGCGGCTACCTGCGCCGCACCATGACCAACTTGCACATCAGCGCCTGGCGCCGCCGCAAGCTCAACGAGTACCCGACTGAGGAGCTCCCCGAGACGGCGGCCGACACGGACACGATGAGCGGTACCGAACTGCGTGCCGTGCTCTGGCAGGCATTGGCGCGCCTACCGGAGATGCAGCGCACGATGCTCGTACTGCGTTACTACGAGGGACGCACCGATCCGGAGATCGCCGACATCCTCGGCATCAGCGTCGGCACCGTCAAGAGCAGCATCTGGCGCTCGCTGCGCCGGCTGCGCGAGGACGAGTGGCTGGCGGCTCACGGGCGCGAGCGGAGTGACGTCTTCGGCGAGCTGGTCGCCTGACGGCGACGAGAGCCGGGGGGCCTGGGGGGAACTGGGGGGTGCGAAGGGCGGGACCGTAGGTCCGGGAAACATATAGTCCCGCCCTTGAGGAGGAAGCGGGACCGTAAGTCCGGGAAACATACGGTCCCGCTCTTCTTATTCTTCTTATAAGCGCCTCTTATGGGCACCACCATACGCGTGTGGACGCTGCGCATTCGATCAATTACCCTACGCTGTCAATACGTTGGCTCCGTGATGTCAGGTAGGTTCCATGTCGTCGCTTCGCATCCGTTCCGCTGCGCGTGCCCTGATGCACTCCGCCCTCGCCTTGTCGGCCGCGGGCGCAGCCCTGGCAGTCGGCGCCGGGGCCGCCGCTGCTGCAGACAACACAGACAAGACGTCGGGCGATGTGACAGGCACGGCCCAAGCGCTCGGCCCGGCCATCGCCCCCGTCACCCACCTGCAGCTCAACCCGCTGGGCCGTACCCCGGTCGATCCGACCACCAACGGCGTCGGCACGCAGATCGCCGACTTCAAGCCGATCTCCACGAGGGATGTGACCAAACCGCTCTCGGACGGCGATTCGCTCTCCCAACTGCCCTTGGCCGGCAAAGCGACGCAGCCCTTTCCGGGCTGAACGCACG
>JAFAUH010000105.1 GCA_019243445.1 Streptomycetaceae bacterium
CGGCCGTGCCGGGTTCCCCCTACTCCGCCAGCGCATTCTCCTCCAGTGATCGCTACACAGCGCTACCACCGATTACGGGCCAGAGCCGCTTTTTTTCTGACTTTCTCTCCTTCCCTGCTTCGGAAGGCGGGCTCCTGCGGCCGGTAGTGCCGGTAGCATCGTCGCGCAGGCGCGAGCGGAGTTCCGGGGCGGCGAGTGAGTGGAGCGCAGCGCGAGCGGCCAGGGGGTGGGCGTTGAACGGGGAGCGGATGATGGCTCAGGAAACAACAGAGGCCAAGTGGGAAGAGTCAGCGCCGCCCTCGTTCGGGGAGGAGCTGCGGCGGCTGAGGAAACATCAGGGTCTATCGCTGTCGGCGCTGGCCTGTCTGCTCCACTACAGCAAGGGATATCTGAGCAAGATAGAAAACGGTGCCAAACCGCCTACGCTCGATCTCGCCCGTCGCTGTGAACAGGCCCTGCAAGCCAAGGGCGCTCTGGTACGACTGGTGGAACATCCCACGCAGCGGGGCCGGGTTGCCGCACGGGATGAACGCACAGCGGAAGTACGGTCGTTCGGACAGTGTCCGTACCGGGGGCTGGCGGCTTTCGAGTCTGAGCATGCAGGATGGTTTTTCGGGCGGGAACGTGCTACAGCCGAGCTGGTCAGTCGGCTTACCGACCGGTTCGGAAGTGGGCCGCTGCTGCTGGTCGCTCCCTCGGGGGCAGGGAAATCTTCACTACTGAAGGCCGGGTTGGTGCCGGCGCTGCGGCGTGGTGCGCTGCCTGGAGCGGGGTCGGGCCGGTGGCCGGTGGCGGTATGCACACCGACCGCGCATCCGCTCAAGGAACTGCTGCAGTGCGTGGCGGTGGCCTGTGAGGCGGATCTCGGGATAAGTCCGCAGGATTTGCTGGGCGATCCAGGACGGTTGGCCCGTGGTCTGCGCGGGATCTTGGAGGATCCCTGGACGTCCGATGGCGAGGGCGGTGGCGAGCACCGGTGGCAAGGGCGGCGGTTGGTGCTGGTGGTGGACCAGTTCGAGGAGTCCTTCACGCTGTGCACGGACGAGGCCGAGCGGCGGGCGTTCATCCTGGCTCTGCTGGCCATCGCCGGCCCTGCTGGCCCTGCTGCCCAAGCTGCCAATGCTGGCAGCTTGGGCAGTTCCGACAGCCCCGTAGAGCCCACAGCCCCTGTCGGCTGTGCCGGTAGGGGCGCCCTGGTCGGTTGGGAAGCTGCGGCGGCATCTGGTGGTGTGGTCCTCGGGATGCGGGCCGACTTCTGCGGTCGCTTCTTGGAACACCCGGAGCTGGCTGCGGTGCTCACCCACGGCCTGTATGCGCTCGCACCGATGACCGATACAGAGCTGCGGGCGTGCATCACGCGGCCCGCCGAGCAGGCGGGGCTTCAGCTGGAGGCGGGCCTGGCCGAGCTGCTGCTGCGGGACGTGGGGACGCACCGCGGCTCCCAGCCCCTGGGAAACCAAGCCCTGGGGAACACCTGTACCGGGGCTACCGGGGCGTCCTCGGGGGCGCTGCCACTGCTCTCCCACGCCCTGCTCGCGACATGGCAGCAGCGGCAGGAACAGACCTTGACCGTGGCCGGCTACGAGACAACTGGCGGGATCCATGGTGCGATCGCCCGGACCGCGGAGAACGTCTTCACCTTCTTGAGCTCGGCTGAGCAGGACATGGCCCGGCATATCCTGGTCAGGCTGGTCCACCTCGGTGAGGGTGGTGAGGAGACCAGGCGCCGCACTGCCTGGGAACCGCTGTTGGAGCAGTTGCCCGACCCGGCGGCAGCCGGATCGGTACTCGACGCCTTCATCCGGGGCCGGCTGCTGACGGTGGACCGTGACACGGTGGAGATCACCCATGAGGCGCTGCTGCGGGCCTGGCCCAGGCTGCGCGGCTGGATTGACGCCAACCGAGCCGGGCTGCTGATCTACCAGCAACTCGCCGAGGCCGCTGCCGCGTGGGAGCGGGAGCGGCGCGATCCTGCTGTCTTGTACCGCGGCAGCAGGCTTGCTACCGCCGCTGAGTGGGCCGCTACCGCGGACCGGTGGGCTGAACTGAGCGTGATCGAGAACGCTTTCTTGGACGCAAGTTGGGCTGAGGAACGACGGCGGCAGGAGACGGCCCGCCGCCATACCCGCCGACAGCGTCGGCTGCTGGTCGTACTCACTGCCTTGCTGACTGTAGCGATGGGAGCGAGTTTCCTGGCCTATCAACAGCGCTCCACTGCCGTGCAGCAGCGCCGCATCGCGCTGTCGCGCGCCATGGCGGCTCAGTCCGCGGCCATGGCGGTGGGGCAGCCGGAGGCATCCATGCTTGTCGCCGCGGCGGCGTGGAGTCAGGCGCCGACGACCGAGGCACGGGGGGCTGTGCTGAGCACCCAGACCCAGCCCTTCGCCGGTCGTCTGACTGGACATCAAGGCCCGGTCAACGCAGTGGCATTCAGCCCAGATGGGGCGCTGCTGGCCACGGCGAGCTCGGACGGCACAGTGCGATTGTGGCGGGTGTTCGACCGTGGGTCGGTCGCGACCCTTACCGGACACCACGGGAAAGTCTTCACCGTGGCCTTCAGCCCGGACGGCCGCACGTTGGCCTCGGGCGGCTCCGACGGCACCGTACGGCTGTGGGACGTGGCCACCCAGCACACAGTGGCGCTTCTGGCCGGCCACCATGGCGTAGTCCGCACGGTCGCCTTCAGCCCGGACGGCCGCACCCTTGCTTCGGGGGGCGTGGACAGCACGATCGAACTGTGGGACGTCCAGGGTCAGCGGATGCTTGCCGACCTCACGGGCCACAGCGGTGGCGTGAACACGGTGGCCTTCGCCCCTGACGGGCGCCTGCTCGCCTCGGGAAGTTCCGACCGCACCGTCAAGCTATGGGACACCACAAGTCACCAGCCAGTCGCCACCTTGACCGGTCATACCGATGTGGTGCTGGGGGTGGCGTTCAGCCCGGATGGCCGCACGTTGGCCTCGGGCGGCTCCGACCGCACCGTACGCCTGTGGGACACTGCAAGCCACCAGCCGCGTGCGGTCCTCACCGGCCCCACCGACGATGTGAACGCGGTCGCCTTCACCCCGGACGGTGCCACCGTGCTCGGTGCCACCGGCGACGGCACGGTGAAGCTGTGGGACACCGCGAGCCACCGGATCACCGCTACCCTGGCGGGGCACACCGATTACGTCATGGACGTGGCAGTCAACTACCAGGGAAACCTGCTGGCCACCGCCAGTTTTGACGGATCCGCCGCGCTATGGGACCTGAACCGGGCCACCTTGCGGACCCAGCCGTTCACTGAAATCTGGAAAACCGCTTTCTCTCCTGACAGCCACATCCTTGGCACCGCCTGCGGAGACGGCACCGTCCGGTTGTGGGACGTCGCCCGCCGTCAGCAGCTCGCGGTGCTGGTCGGGCACGAAGGGACGGTATTCAGTGTTGCCTTCAGCCCTGACGGACGGTTGCTCGCTTCAGGGGGCGCCGATGGCACCGTTCGACTGTGGGACGTCGCCCGGCATCGTCAACTCGACGTCCTCACAGGTCATTCGGATTTCGTCAACGATGTGGCCTTCAGCTCCGACGGGCGCACACTCGCCAGCGGTAGTGACGATCAACGGATCCTGCTGTGGGACGTCGCCCGCCGCCGTCAGCTCGCCGCTCTGACCGGCCACACCGGTGCCGTGCGCAGCGTCGCCTTCTCTCCCGACAGCCGGGTTTTGGCCAGCGGCAGCAACGACGGCACGATCCGGTTGTGGGACGTTGCCCGGCACTGTCAACTCGCCGTTCTGACCGGCCATACCGGTGCCGTGCGCAGCGTCGCCTTCTCTTTCGACGGCCAAACCCTGGGCACCGCGGGCGCCGACGGCACAGTCCGGTTGTGGGACGTGAGTCGGCAGACCCTGACCGCTTCTTTGACCGGGCACAGCAGCGCCGTTTGGAGTGTCGCCTTCTCCTCCGACAGCCGGGTGCTGGCCAGCGGCAGCAACGACGGCACCGTACGGCTATGGGACCCCAGCATCTCGGACCAGTTCACGCGGATCTGCCGCCTGACCGGCACCATAAACCGGGCGCGTTGGCAGCAAATCGCCCCGGGTCTGCCCTACCAGGCAAACTGCACCGGCACCTGAACTCGCCTTCCGCCGTATCACAAAAGCCTTCCGTAGAAGCCTTCTGCAAAAGCCTTCCGCAGAAGCGGCAGTGCGAGGCCGAGGGCTTCGCAGCTGTCCGCAGGTCAAGGCTCCGGTGTCCCGCTGCGCTTCCCGACTTGTTGACTTCGATGCGGTGACCAGCCTGGTCACAGGCGGTTTCCCGGCTACTCGCCCGGTGGGCAACAGGAAACCCATCGATGTCGGTGCGCACCGGCGGCAGGCTGAAGTCGCCAGAACCAAGCCAGACCCGTTAAGGGGAAATCATGCGCAAGATGATCCGTGGCGCGGCCACTCTCGCTGCTGCAACTGCGGCCGTAGTGGCATTGACCAGTACGGCCGAGGCCAAGCCGGCCGACAGTTGGGCCGGATGCCCGGACGGAGCGGTCTGCATCTACCCTCAGGACCAAAACCCCGCTGTTGCGCCGAGCCAGGTCTTCTACAGCTACGGTCCACACAATCTGAGCAACCAGTTCGGTAACCACTGGGTCCTCAACAACCAGACGGGAGGCGCGACCGCAAGCCTGTGCACCGGTTACGACGGCGCGGGCTGCGGCAACCCCATTGCCGCAAAGACCGGCGTCTACGCCGACCTCACGCCGATCAACTCGATCACTCTCAATCGGCCGTAACCGCGCATTCCATGACAGCTTCCGGAGCCGCCATCAGACGGCTCCGGAAGTTTATGCTCTCTCATCCGCGTGGTCTTGTGCGGAGCAAGAAGCTCTTGACGGACGAGGCCAAGCGCGCACTGGACTTGCTTGGCCCTATCCCGATGCGACGCTATGAGCACGTTCCGCAGCGTGCCCGGTCCCGTGCTGTACGGCGTTGATGACGAGTTCGCACGCCACTTGCGAAAGTATGACCAACTCCAGCGGTATGCCGTGCGCATGGCTGAGTTTGTATGTGTGCCGGCCGATCAACGGGAGGTGTGCGGGCCTGTCTTGCAGGCGTGAAGCCGCGCACTTCCCGTTGATCGGCTCAGGTCACTTGGCGGCGGCCTTGTAGAGAACGCTGTTGTCGGCAGCGACGATCTTCACGCCTTCGATCGTGCTGGTGCCGGAGTAGGGGATGGCGCTTCTCATGCCCTGGCCCAGGGCCTGGATTTCCTGCTTTACCTGGGCATCGCTGCTCTTCGCGTTGGTCTCCACCACCAGGTAGCACGAGTCGTCGGAGGTGATCTTCGTGATCTTCATTCCCGTATCGCTGGAGTTCAGCGTCTGGTTCATGGTGTCCTTCTTCTCGTCCAGCAGCTGTGCGGCCTCCTTCAGCCTCGAGGCGTTGCACCCCTGGCTCGGGGCCGCGGCGTCGGAGGCCGGCGTCGACGCCGCGGCGCTGCTCGGTGCCGGCGAGGTGGCCTTGCTGCCCGACGAACAGCCGACGGCTCCGGCGCCCAGGCAGACGACGGTGGCCATGACGGCAAGAGTCCTGTTCATGGGAAACCTTTCTTGCATCGGATACCCCGGCCTTCAGGCCGGGGAGCGTTTGACGAGATCTCCCACTCGTTATGCAGGTATACGCAGGTATGCGCAGGTGCGCGAGTACGCAAGCACGCAAGAAAGCGCGACTGTCCCGTCGTGGCGACCGGGTTACAATACCAATTGATCGCTCGGCTTTTGCTGGGGCTGCGGGTTATTAACAACCATGCAGTGAAGTCGAGGCTGGATACGGCCCAGACGTGTTAGGCTTCGCCAATTTCCTCATCGGTGGGCTGACCTGGGCGGGCAGGCGAAAATCGAGTGGTGGTGATCACTCGATCACTGGCTTGCCGAGCTGTACTTGAGACCATGCCACCATCATCAGCGATGAGCCCGCGAAACCTCAAAATCGGCGAAAGTCGAGTTGATCAGGGCATGCCATAAATTGGCTTAATGTCCGCCACTCCTGGATGGCAATCGCACCGGGATCGCTGCCTGGCGCGCACCCCCATCCCTCTGCGATTACTATCCGCAACAGGAGTTCGGGAGGACGGTAGTCGGCATGGGCGTTTCAGCAGTCGACGTCGTGCGGCGGACGGCCGCGGAGGCCTGGATCTACGCGTACCCCATACTGCTGAACTACCGCACGATGTACCGCCATGTCGTCGAACCAGCGGACCTTGACAGCCCCGCCGATCCCGCCGACCCCGGCTACGTCGGGGGCTTCGGCCGCTTCCGCCACGACACGCGGCCCGTCAGTGCCACCCCGTACTCCTGGGCCTGGCTCGATCTGCGGGCCGAGCCGTGGATCGTCTCGGTGCCCGCCACCGACCGCTACTACGTCCTGCCTGTCCATGACCTCGACACCTGCTACGTCGGTCTTGTCGGCACCCGGACCACCGGCACGCAACCTGGCAGTCACCTGATCGCGGGCCCTGATTGGGCAGATCCCGTTCCCGACGGCATCGACAGCGTGCTGCGCGCCGACACCTTCCTTGTCGGCATCGTCGGGCGCACCTTCCTCGCCGGCCCCGACGACGTGACCGGCCTGCGTACGGTCCAAGAGGGCTACCGCCTCACACCGCTCAGTGAACGCCTCGGCGAGCCCGCGCCACGGGTCGCCCCCCAGCCCGGCCGACGCGACTGGCATGACTGGCCCGCCTGGGACGAGGAGTCGCTGCGCAGCGCTGCCTGCTTCCGCCTGCTCGACTTCCTCCTCGGCTTCTTCCCCGCCCTGCCTGAAGAGGCCGAACTGCGTGGCAATTTCGGCGAGTTGGGCATCGATGGCAGCGGCGTCTTCGAGCCCGATGCGCTCACCCATGAAATCCGCACCGCCGTCGAACTCGGCGTCCTCGACGCGCGCCAGTTGCTGCGCACGGCCACCGCCCGGGCGACCGTCTCTTCCGGCTGGTTCGGCACCCGCGCCGAGTACGGCGGCAATATCCTCGCTCGTGCGGTCGGCGCCCACCTCGGTCTGTACGGGCTGCCCGGCGACGAGGCATGGTATGGAGGCTGGGCCGCCGACAGCGAGGGCAACGCGCCGCCCGATGCCGGAGCCCGCGATTACACCCTCCGCTTCGAGCCCGGAAAGCTGCCACCTGCGCGCTTCTTCTGGTCGGTCGCGATCCATCGACTACCCGGGCACACCCTCGTCGACAACCCCGAGGGCCGCTACTGGATCGGCGACCGAACGCCCGGCCTGGTCCAGGCCTCTGACGGGGGATTGACGTTGTACGTCCAGCGCGAGCGGCCGACCGAGCCGGACGAGGCTGCGAACTGGCTTCCTGCGCCCGCAGGCCCCTTCACGCTCGTAATGAGCATCTATGGGCCCACGACGGCGGTGCGAGACGGGAGTTGGACGATGCCGCCGCTGGTGCCGCAGTCGTAGGCCCGCGGTCAGATTCGCTGCCCTATGCCTGGCGGTGTTTGCCGGACGTGGCGGCCTGCTCCGGCTCGCGGACCTCATCCGCCGAGGCGCGGTGGGCCTTGCGGATCTCCAGCGCGACCGGGATCAGCGAGAGGACGACGATCAAACCGATGATCGGCAGCAGATAGTTGTCGATGTTGGGGATCGAGGAGCCGAGAGCGTGCCCTGCGAGCGTGACGCCGATGCTCCAGAGCAGACCGCCCAAGACCTGCCACAGGGCGAACGTCTTCGGGGGAACGCCGAGCGCACCGGCCATCGGGTTGAGCACCGTGCGCACCACCGGAATGAACCGGGCCAACACGATTGCCTTGGCGTGCCCGTACTGGTCGAGAATCTCACCGGAACGCTTGATCCCGTGGTGCAGTTTGGGGTTCTTGATACGGCTGATGAGAGTGGGGCCGCTGCGTCGCCCGATGTAGTAACCGGTCTGTGCACCGAGCAGCGCACCGGCAGCCGCCGCGAGCAGCACCCAGGTGAGGGAGAGATGGATCGTCGAGTTCGTGGTCGTGGTGGTGAGCAGGCCCGCCGTGAACAGCAACGAATCGCCGGGTAGGAAGAAGCCGATCATCAGGCCGGTTTCGGCGAAGAGCACAAACAGGATGCCGAGCGCGCCGAATGCCGACAACAGTGAGGTCGGATCCATCACATTGACGGCAAGCGGATATCCGTGGACAAGTGTGTTCATGTCGCGCCTCTCTGCGGCGGTGGGTACATGCCATGGGGGACAGGGTGGTGGGCATGCCCGTGGCCCTCGCGTGTCGGCAGCGCACCCTGTGCGGCCTCGATAGTGGCATGCAGATCGGTCGCGGCATCCAGAGCGCACACGCCCGAGGAGAGTACACATCCGGTGAGCAACGCCGCCACAGCCGCCGCGGGTCGCGTAGTGCGCAGTCGTGAGGACCTCTGCGTACGCGGTTGCTCTGCCGCCAGTAGCGCTGCCACCCGGCGTGGGACGGGTCCGGTGGACGCTGCGAGCGCCATCGCAGGTCGGGGCAGGGCGGGTGCCGCGGAGGCGGCGAGCGCGGCCCGGCCGATCGCCTGCGCGGTCAGCCGCCGGTCGCCCACCGTCTGGGCCGCTGATTCGTCCGCCCACCGCTCCAGGTGGAAGGCGAGCGGTTTACGCAGCCCGCGCAGTGCCGGGTCCAGGCAGCTCGCGAGGTCGGTGAGGATGATCAGTATGTGGTGCCGACACTTGAGGTGGGCACGCTCATGTGCCAGCAGCACCTCGCGTTCACGTGCGTTGAGCCCCCGCAGCATGCCCGCGGTGACGACGACACGCCCGGGGCGCCCGGGCAGCCCCGGTAGCGCGTAGGCATCGGCGCCCGGGTCGGGCAGCACGGTCAGATCGCCTGCGCCGCCGTGTCGCTCGGCGGTGTCGGCCGCGCGCAGCAGATCCACCCGGTGGCGCTGCGCCGTACGCAGCAGGGCCACCGCCGCGACGCCGAGCGTGAGCGCGGCCAGCGCGCCGATCGGCAGGATGACCGGGGTACTGCGCCGCATATCCGTGGCGGACATCCGGGCGAGCCCGGCGATCAGCGGCAGCCGCAGCAGTCCGGCCGTCGTCAGCATCGCCAGCGCGCCCGCGCTGAGCACTGCGAGCAGCGTGGCGGTCGCGGCGAGCAGCAGCGCGGCGGCACGTGGTGGAAGGAGATCGGCCAGCCGGCGCGCCGAGGGCACTGCGAGCAGCGGTGCGAGCAGCGGAGCCCAGACAGCCCAGGTCATTGGCGGCTCTCCGGTTCCTCGGCGCGCGCCAGCAATCCGCGCAGCACCTGTTCGTCGTCGGGCGTCAGACGGGATACGAAGCGCGCGAGCACCCCGGAGCGGTCGTCGCCCTTCTCCAGTTCGGTATGCATGCGGCGGGCGGTGAGCGCGGCCTCGTCCTCGACGGCCGGGGTGTAGACGTAGGCGCGGCCCGCCCGGCTGCGTATCACCGCGCCCTTGCCGTGGAGCCGGGCCAGGATCGTGGCCACAGTCGTACGGGCCAGGGTTCCCCCGAGGGACTGCTGGACTTGCGGCGGTGTGAGCGGGGATCGGGCAGCCCACAGGGCGGCGAGAACTTCCGCCTCCAGCTCACCAGCCGGGCGGCGTGCGGCGTCCGTCACGGAATTCCGTCCCTTTCCCGTTTTCCCGTCATCTACAGTTAGTCCTCAGTCTACGAACCTGTAGACACTCGGGGCGAGCCGTGTACTGCAGCCCCGAGTCGATTATCGGAGGAGCTTCGCCCGTGCCCGCACTTCCCGGCGACGATGTGGCCCACAGCACCCTGCATGCCCCGGCCGTCGGCATTCTTGCCTTCAACGGCTCGCGCATCGACGGGGGCCTTTACGCGCACATCACCGGCTGGGCCCGGACGGCCCCGGCGTGGCTGGACGACATCATCAAGTACTGGTCGGCGCTGGGGGTCGGGATCTTCGCCGTGCTCATGGTGATCGGCTGGTGGTGGGCGAGGCGTCAGCCGTCCGTGACGATGGCCCGGGTGCTCGCCTCGCCCGCCGTGGTCGTCGCGGCCTATGTCGTCAACGATGTGATCAAGTCGATGGTGCAGGAGGTGCGACCCTGTCAGCAGATCGCACACAGCTTCACCCTGGAGACGTGCCCGGGGCCCGGCGACTGGGCCTTCCCGAGCAATCACACCGTGGTCGCCTTCTCCGCAGCCGTCGCGCTCTTCTTCGTCAACCGCGCACTCGGGTGGGTCGCACTGGTCGCGGCCGTCGCCATGGGCGCGTCGCGGGTATATGTCGGTGCGCACTATCCGCACGACGTGATTGTCGGAGCTCTCGTCGGGGTGGTGGTGGCGATTCCGCTGACGCTGCTCGCGGGTCGGTACGCGGCGGCCTCGGTGGAGCGGGCGCGCAGCGGCCGGCTTCGGCCGCTGCTGGTCAATCCGTGAGCCCCGCGAGTCGTTGTCCACAGGCTGGAGGGGAGCGATCGGGCAGGGTTATCCACAGACAGTGACAAGCTGATCACTCGCTGGAACCCTCGGTGTCATGTCCGATGCGCCGATCACCGCCGTCCGTTCCGTCCGTGCCATCCATTCCGTCCGTTCTCTTCGTCTCTTGGATTTCGCACGCCGCAGGCTGCTGTGGGCGGTGCTCGCCGCATACGTGTGCGCAGCGCTGCTGCCTGGGCCCGGTCTTGTATGGCGTGCGGCGGTGCTTGTCATGCCTGGGCTGCCCGGCCTCGGCGAGGTGCCGTTGACGATATCGGCGGTGCTGCTCGGCTTTGTCCTGTTCACCGCGGCGTTCGGTATCCAGCCGGGGCTGCTCGCCGAGCTGGCCCGCAGACCAGTGGCGTTGATCACCGGAGTGTGCGCGAACGTCATCCTGCCCTTGCTCGCCTTGCCCCTGCTCGCGCTCGGCGTTCATTTATGGCCACACGGCGGTCGCAGCGCCAGCCTGCTGGTCGGCATCGCGCTGATCGGTGCGATGCCGGTCGCCGCCGGGGCGACGGTGTACGGAGCGAGGGCCGGGGCCAATACGGCGCTCACCGTCGCGGTGGTGCTGGCTTCCACGGTCCTCAGCCCCGTCACGCTTCCGCTCACCTTGGCCGAGGCCGCCCGGCTCACCGGCGGTGCGGCCTGTGAGGACTTAAGCAGGCTGAGCCGTACCGCGGGCGGAGCGTTCGCCCTGGTCTCCGTGGTGCTGCCGTGCGTCGCCGCACTCTTCGCGCGCAGGCTGCTGCCGGAGCGGTTCGTCCGGTCGGTCCTGCCGTGGGTGAAGCTCGCCGCGCTCGTCGCCAGTGTCGCCCTGACATACCTCAACGCGGCCGGTGCACTGGGCGCTGTGGTCAAACAGCCCGATGTGCCGCTGCTCGTCGCCGACGTCCTCGCCGCTGCGGCGATGTGCACGGCGTCCTTGGCATGCGGGCACTGGCTGGGGCGGGTGATGAAACTGGCCCGGCCGGAGGCGATCGCGGTGACGGTGAGCTCAGGGATGAACAACTCCAGCGCGTCCGCCGTCTTGGCGGCGACGCGGCTGGTCGACCAGCCGGCGGTGCTGGTGCCCGTGCTCGCCTATAGCGTGATCCAGAAGATCGCGGTCTGCGCGGTCGACAGCCTCCTCAGCCGTGACCGGCCACCCCGGCGGCCCGGAACGCCCATACCAGGCATATGAAGGCACGACGGGTGGTTCCCGAGCGGAACCGCGGGAACCACCCCACTGAGCACAGCGTCGGGTCGCCCCGAAGGCATCCTCCACCGTCAGGCCCGCGCCCAGTCGCCGACGCACACCATGGAGCACGAAAGACACGACTCCCATATCCCGCACACGCGCAGCTTTCCCTCTGCAGCCGGTTGCTCCAGTCCTGCTTGGCGAAGAAGGGCGAGACACGACTCGGCCTCGTACTGCCACGCGCGGTCCGCCGACGTCCCTCCCACGGGCCGCTTTGATCAAGTGCATGCCCAATTGCCCAATTAGGTGTGTTTACCATTGGTTGCCTGGAGCGACGAAAAACCAGCCCGCGCGATCCACCGGCCCCGCAGCGGCCCCGGACTGCGAAGCGGGCGAGTATAACGACCTTGCCGCAATCTGCGTGCGCGGATGCGCACCTCCCCGGCACGGCCCACCATGGAGGCCGGAGGGCGAAGCCCGCGCCTTCCCGGGGGCCGACAACAATCCCCGTGTGCCCTGACCACCGGCGAGACAAGAGACGGCGAGACAAGAGACGGCGAGACAACGCACGATGAGAAGACAACGCACGATGAGAAGACGACGCACGACGGGAAAGCGCGCCGCGCGACCGAACAGCACGACGTAGCGGGGCACGTGGGTACAGGGCAGACGAGGAGGACGCCGGTGGAGACCGACGCCTCACGGCCCGGATTCCCACAGCCCGACGACGCCTCACAGCCGCCGGGGGAGTCGGTGCTGCACGGACTCCTGAAGGGCACGACCGCCGGCATCGGCATCGTCGACACCGAACTGCGCTACCTCTACGTCAATCCTGCGTTCGCCGCGATGAACGGCATACCCGCCGCCGCCCACACCGGCCGCACCGTCGCTGAGGTGTCCCCCGCATGCAAAGTCCGCGAGGAAGTGCTGCGTGCCGTGCTCGCCGACGGCTGCCCCCGCGAAATCACCTCGAGCGGCCGGCCCCAGGCCGCCTCCTTCCTGGACCGTCGCTACTTCCATGGCACCTACCACCGCCTCGAAGAGGGCGGTCGGGTGATCGGCCTCGTCGGCGTCGTGGTCGAGGTCACTGACTCCCAGCGGCAGCAACGCGATCTGGAACGTGCTCGGCAGCGGCTCGTGCTGCTCGACAAGGCTGCCACCTGCATCGGTACCACGCTCGACATCGACACCACCTGCTACGAGCTTGCCGAATTCTTGGTGCCGGTCTTCGCCGATGTGGCGACTGTCCAGGTCGTCCCGCCGGAACACGCCGACGCGCCGCGCCGATATGTGATGCCGGGTGGTGCACTGCAGCAACTCCGGGTGGCCGTGGCCGCGATACCCAGCCTGTGCGGACGCCTGGAGGTTTTCGGCAACCCGGGCGACTACGTCGAGTACCAGCAGGACTCCGCGATCCCGAACGCCTTGAGGACCGGTGAGCCCGTGGTGCTGAATCTGATCGACGACGAGGCGCTCGGCCGTCAGGCGCCCAGCAACGATCGCGTCGCGCCCTATCGCGAGCTCGGTATCCACTCCATCCTCATCGTCCCGCTCATCGCCCGCGGCAACCCGATCGGTACCGTGACGATGGTCCGGGCAGGTGACTCACCCGCCTTCAGCGACGAGAACGTGATCGCCGCCCAGGACCTCGCCGGCCGCGCCGCCATCAGCCTCGACAACGCCCGCCGTTATACCCGCGAGCACGGCATCGCCGTCGAGCTGCAGCGTGCTCTGCTCTCCGAACCGGGCAGCCCGCACCCGGACGTCGAGGTGGCCTTCCGCTACCAGCCGGCCGGCAGCAGCGCTCTGGTCGGAGGCGACTGGTACGACGCCGTCCGGCTGCCGTACGGCCGTACGCTGCTCGCTCTCGGCGACGTGATGGGCCACGGAGTCGAGGCATCCGTCGACATGAGCCAGTACCGCTCGATGCTGCGGGTCGTGGCCTCCTCCGACCTGCCGCCGCACCGGATCCTGCGGCGGCTCGACACCATGATCGCGGAGAGCGAGCGGGGCCGCCCCGCCACCGCCGTACTCGCCCTGACCGACCCCGCGCGGGGTAAGTGCTCATTCGCCAGTGCCGGGCATCTGCCGCCCGCCATAATTGGAGACGACGACCACACCGAGCTGCTCGACCTGCCCGTCGGCCCACCGCTCGGCACCGGCGTCGGCGGCTATGAACTGGTCACCACCCGGCTGGAACCCGGGCGCGTGGTGCTCTTGTACACCGACGGCCTGATCGAGCGGCGCGGCGAGGACATAGACATCTCGCTCAGCCGCCTCTCGCAGGTAAAACTGGAGTCCGAAGGCGGCCTCAGCGCCTTCCTCGACCGTATGCTCTCCACACTGGTGACCGAGCCCGCCGAAGACGACATCGCCGTCCTGGCTGCTCGCTTCCGCTGCTGACTGCACCTCACCTGATGTAAGGCTGCACGCTGGTCGCGCATGCACGGACAGCATTCACGGACAGCATGCACGGACCGCACGCACAACAGAAGGACGGGCACCTCACACCGCACTCGCTGCCCTGCTGCACACTGGTGTGGCAATACACCAGGGTTGATGACCCTGCGATCGGGCATAACAGGAGCGACTCAAGTGACGGAGTACAGGCGGACCGGCGACATCGGGCGGACCGGTGACATCGGCACGTCCGGAGTCGGCATGCAGAGCACCAAGCCGGAATCCGACGAGGCGCACTCCGCCTTCACTCCTCCGCTTGGCGTGCCATTGCCGCCGCCCTCCTCCGCGCTGGAGGGGTCGGCCTTTGCGCCCCTTGCTTCCGGCATCGCTTCCGGGACTACTTCCGGCCCCATCACCAGCCCGCATCCGTCGCCGTCTCAGCCGTTCAACAATGCGTTCACCCCGCCTGAGGGCATCCCTCTTGTCCGGGTCGGTGCCGACGCACCCTGGCAGGACCGTATGCGCGCCATGGTGCGTACTCCGGTCGCCGAGCGCCCGGCCCCCGAACTCGCGGGACGGACCGACTCCGGCGGCCCGCCGGTGCCGCGCATCCTCGACCTGACACTGCGCATCGGCGAGCTGCTGCTGGCCGGCGGCGAGGGAGCGGAGGATGTCGAGGCGGCGATGTTCGGCGTCGCGCACGCCTACGGCCTCGACCGTTGCGAGCCCACCGTCACCTTCACTTTGCTGTCGATCAGCCACCAGCCGTCTCTCATCGACGACCCGGTCACCGCATCGCGCACCGTACGCCGCCGCGGCACCGACTACACCCGCCTCGCTGCCGTCTTTCGGCTCATCGACCACATCACCGCCCACGAGGCGACGCTCGAGGAGGCATACCGCAGCCTCGCCGAGATCCGCCGCAACCGGCACCCCTACCCCGGCTGGCTGCTCACCGCCGCCGCCGGAGTGCTCGCCGGTGCGGCGAGCATGCTGGTGGGCGGTAACTCGGCCGTCTTCATCGTCGCCGCGCTCGGCGCGATGCTCGGCGACCGGCTGGCGTGGCTGTGCGCGGGCCGCGGACTGCCCGAGTTCTACCAGTTCGTCGCCGCAGCGATGCCCGCCGCCGCGATGGGCGTGCTGATGACTCTCTACGGCAGCCACCTGCCGGGCGGAAGCCACGTCCAGAGCTCAGCGGTGATCACTGGTGGGCTGTATGCGCTGATCCCTGGCAGCGCCCTGGTCGCCGGTGTGCAGGACGGCCTCACCGGCTTCTACATCACCGCCTCGGCGCGCCTGCTCGAAGGGGTGTATCTCGTTGTCGGAATCGTCGTCGGTGTGACGATGGTGCTCTATTTCGGCGTCAGTGTCGGCGCGCGGCTCAACCCCGAGCAGACGCTGCAGGCGTACCACAATCCACTCGTCCAGCTGATCGCGGCGATGCTGGTGACGCTCGCCTTCGCCGTGCTACTGCAGTGCCAGCGCAGTGTGCTCGCGGTCGTGGCGCTCAACGGTGGCATCGCGTGGGTTACTTACGATGTGCTGCACTTCAACGCCCACATCTCGCCGATTGCGGCCACCTCCATCGCAGCCGGCCTCGTCGGCCTCTTCGGGCAGTTGCTCTCGCGCTACCGCTCGGCCTCCGCACTGCCGTATGTCACGGCCGCGATCGGGCCACTGCTGCCCGGTAGTGCCACATATTTCGGGCTGCTCGCCTTCACCCAGGGCCGACAGGATGCGGGACTCGCCTCGCTCGGCAGGGCGGCGGCTCTGGCGCTCGCGGTCGCGGTCGGCGTCAATCTCGGCAGCGAGATCGCCCGGCTGACGATCCGCTCGCCGGGCGGCGGTCCGGCACGGCGCCGCGCGGCGAAACGCACCCGCGGATTTTGATCTGCCGCCTGCACACCGCGCCTGCACACCGCGCCTGCACACCGTGCCTGCACACCGCGCCTGTACGTCCGCCCGCAGTCGAAGGCCCCGCGCGAACGCAGACGCGGGCCCTTCGACATACGTTGGGGAGTCACTGGAGAGCTGGAGATCAGTGGCTGTGGCCGGAGCTCTCCAGGCGCTCTATGGATGCCTTGACTTCGGTCTCCGCCTCGGCACGCCCCACCCAGGCCGCGCCCTCGACCGACTTGCCTGGCTCGAGGTCCTTGTACACCTCGAAAAAGTGCTGGATCTCCAGGCGGTCGAACTCGCTCACATGATGAATGTCACGCAGGTGCTCCACGCGCGGGTCGGAGGCCGGGACGCACAGCAGCTTGTCGTCGCCGCCCTTCTCGTCGGTCATTCGGAACATGCCGATGGCCCGGCAGCGGATCAGACAGCCTGGGAAGGTCGGCTCGTCGAGGATGACGAGGGCGTCCAGCGGGTCACCGTCCTCGCCGAGAGTGTTCTCAACGAAGCCGTAGTCGGCGGGGTAGCTGGTCGAGGTGAAGAGCCTGCGGTCCAGGCGGATACGACCGGTCTCGTGGTCCACCTCGTACTTGTTCCGCGAACCCTTCGGGATCTCGATCGTGACGTCGAACTCCACTGCTCCTCCATGATCAGCTGCATGCTTCGGGTGATTGGCTTTGGGTGGTTAAGTGTCCCTCACGCAGGTGGGTGCTGGCGAAAGGGGCTGGTTCGAGGTGGACAAAGCCAGGAGCATGACAGCCATGAGAGCCCTGTCGAAGTGGGCGGACCTGGCGCGATCGCAAGTGGTCGCGGCGAAGTCGTACGTGTCAGACCTCTCCGGCCCCCTCTTTGCCACCCCCCTCTCTGCCCCCCTCTCCGGCCCTGCCCGCTCGACGCTGAAGCTCGTCGCTGGATCCGCCGGAGCCGGCCTCCTCACCGCCGGCGTGGCGACCGCAGTCACTGGGCCGTGGCAGTCGGGCCAGCGCGTGGCGGAACGCTCCTGGGCCGCCGCCCGGGACGGGGTGAACCGCGCCATCGCCGCTGAGTACCGCATCGCCCCCGTGCCCAGCGCACCGGCCGTGCTCACCGGCATCGACGCGGCTGGCGTGACCACGGCCAACGGGCTGGGCAGCCCGGAAAAGCCGCTGCCGACCAGTCAGGGCCTGAACGCCGCTCTCGGGCCGCTTTTCAACGCTCCCGCGCTTGGCGGGATCCGCACCGGCGCCGTCCTCGACGCCGCGACCGGCCGTGAACTCTTCGATCACCAGGCCGACCTGCCCACCGCTCCCGCCTCGACGACGAAGATCGCCACAGCGGTCGCCGCCCTGGAAACCCTTGGGCCCGACTTCACCATCCCGACCACCGTGGTCCCCGGCCCGGGGCCCGGCACCATTGTGCTGGCCGGCGGTGGCGACCCCACGCTCACCGCCGCCGCGCCATCGCCCGAGGCCGGCCCCTCCGCACACCCGGCGAGTCTGGCCGCGCTTGCCGACGCCACCGCCAAGGCGTTGCGCGTCCACGGCACAACCAAGGTCAAGCTGGCGTATGACACCTCGCGCTACACCGGCCCTGAGGTGCATCCCATCGGCAGAAACGACAACATCGCTCCCGTCACCGCGTTGATGACCGACGAAGGCCGGGTCGACCCGAACTCCACCGAGAGCGCCCCGCGCGTCGCCGACCCTGCTGCCTCCGCGGCGCAGAGCTTTGCCGGGATGTTGCAAGCCCGCGGCATCACGGTCAGCGGGACGCCGGCGCCTGCCACTGCGCCCGTACCTTTTCGCTCCTCCGGGCCTTCCGGGACCACGATCGCCCAGATCCGGTCGATGCCGCTGTCGGCGCTGGTCGAGCGGATGCTCACCAACAGTGACAACGACATCGCCGAGGCGCTGGCCCGGCAGACCGCGATCGGTGCGCACCAGCCCGCCGACTTCCCGGGGGGAGCCACGGCGGTCAGCCGGGCCCTCGCCAAGCTTGGCCTGCCGCTCGGCGGCACTGTTTTCCTCGACGGCAGCGGCCTTGCCCGGGAGGACCGCCTCACCGCCGGTCTGCTCGCCCGGCTGCTCGCCACTGCCGCGAGCCCGGCCCACCCGAAATTGCGCTCCGTCCTCAGTGGCCTGCCGATCGCTGGCTTCACCGGCACTCTCAGCGACCGCTTCAACGCATCGGACAACTCGGACCACGACGGGGCGAGCGCCGCGGGACTGGTCCACGCCAAGACCGGCACCCTTACCGGTGTGAACACGCTTGCCGGTACGGTCGTTGACGCCAACGGCCGCCTGCTCGTCTTCGCCTTCATGACCTCGGGCACCAGCGACCCGAACGCCGCTGTGGCGACACTCGACCGTCTCGCCACAGTCGTCACGGGTTGCGGTTGCCGCTGAGCTTACGACCTGGGGAGTTTCCCGGCTTCTTTGTTCGCGTGCGTCGCCCGTTCAAGTCGCCCATTCAAGGAGGGAAACCCGGATTCCGCAGCCAGGCCCCCCATATCCGCGTCATGCCACGTACGGTGAAGCCATGACGAGCATCGATGGTGCGGAGATGGTCGACTGGAACCTCGCGGTAGCGACCGCGACGCGCCTGGTGAGGCCGGGCCCCGAAGTCAGCCGCGATGAGGCGCGGGCCGTCGTGTCCGAGCTGCGCCGCCACGCGAAGTCGTCGGAGGAGCATGTGCGCTCCTTCACCCGGATGTACGGCGCGGGCGGCGGCCCCGAATCGTACGAGCACGGCACCCCTGTCCTCGTCGTCGACCGGCCCGGATGGATCAAGGCAAACGTTGCCGGCTTCCGCGAGATCCTGCGGCCCCTGCTCGACAAGATGCAGGCACGCCGCGCCCCATTCCCCGGCGGAGCCCTGATCGGCACCGTCGGTAGCAAGGTCACCGGGGTCGAGGTCGGGGCGCTGCTGTCATTCCTTGCCTCCCGTGTACTCGGCCAGTACGAAACGTTCGCCCCTGCCACCCGTGAACTGCCCGCCGGCTCAGCCGACGCCGAGCCCGGCAGCCCGCGTGCCGGACGGCTGCTGCTCGTGGCCCCCAACATCGTCCACGTCGAGCGTGAACTCGACGTCGAACCGCATGACTTCAGGCTCTGGGTGTGTTTGCACGAAGAGACCCACCGCACCCAGTTCAGTGCCGTGCCCTGGCTGCGCGACCATATCGAGTCGGAGATCCAGGAGTTTCTCGCCGAGACCGAGATCGACCCGGTCACCCTCCTGGAACGGGTTCGTGAGGCCGCCCAGTCGATGGTGAGTGGCAAGGGTGAGGGCCAAGGGCGGCCGCCGGGGGAGGGGTTGAGCATCGTCGAGATCGTCCAGACCCCCGCCCAGCGTGAGATCCTCGCCCGGCTGACCGCTGTGATGTCGCTGCTCGAAGGCCACGCCGACTATGTGATGGACGGCGTCGGGCCCGAGGTCGTCCCGTCCGTCGCCGAGATCCGTGAGAAGTTCCAGAAACGGCGAGCCAGCGGCGCCGGCCGCCTCGACCTCGCGCTGCGGCGGCTCCTCGGGCTCGACGCCAAGCTGCGCCAGTACCGCGACGGGGAACGCTTCGTGCGCTCCGTGGTTGATGAAGTCGGCATGGATGGCTTCAACCGGATCTGGACCTCGCCCAACACCTTCCCCACCAAGACGGAGATCGCCAAACCGGCGGATTGGATCGCAAGGGTGCACCGGCGTAGCGATTCGTGAACCTTGAGCGCTGTGTACTTCACCCATCCGAGGGACCATGGCTCGCGGGTAGGCGTGCGATGCTCAGGTAGCACTCCGAATCTGTCACCATCTAGCTACGCTCAGTGATAGCCCCTCTGGGAGGGAATGGACATGGGTCCCCATCCTGCGGTCGCAGCGATACGCCTGGCTGTTCGCCGCGTCCTCCACGACATCCTCAACGACCAGACACGTACCAATGCCGTCGGCGCTTCCGCCACGCACCCCGTCGTTCTCGCAGCCTGCAGCGGAGGCGCCGACTCCATGGCGCTCGCCTCTGCCCTCGCCTTCGAAGCCCGCAAGTTGGGCGTGCGCGCGGGAGGTGTCACCATTGACCACGGCCTGCAGGCCGGCTCCGCCGCCCGCGCCGTCGACGTCGTCCACCGCCTACGTGGCCTCGGCCTCGACCCGGTCGAGGCGCGCGGCGTCACCGTGGGCCGCCAGGGCGGTCCCGAAGCCGCCGCCCGCGAGGCCCGGTACGCCGCACTCGAAGCTTGCGCCACCTCGCTCGGCGCAGTCGCCGTCATGCTCGGCCACACCCGCGACGACCAGGCCGAGACCGTCCTGCTCGGACTCGCCCGCGGTTCCGGCACCCGCTCGCTTGCCGGGATGCCCGCGATCTTTGGACCTGGCGGCCGTTACCGCCGCCCCTTCCTGCTCCTCGACCGCGATACCACCCGCAAGGCATGCCTCGTCCAAGGCATCGACGTGTGGGAGGACCCCCACAACGCCGACCCGGCCTACACGCGCGCCCGCGTCCGGCACGAGGCTCTGCCCGTTCTGGAGAAGTCGCTTGGCCGTGGCGTCGTCGCCTCGCTCGCCCGTACCGCCCAGCTCTTCCGCGACGACGCCGAGGCGCTCGACCAGTGGGCCACCACCGCTGCCCGTGACGTCATCGCCGACGACGAGCCCGATGGCCGTCCCGGCGGAGCACTGGACACCGCGAAGCTCTACACACTGCCGCCCGCGGTGCGTCGCCGCGTGCTGCGCATGACCGCCGTCGAGGCCGGCAGCCCGTCCGGCTCGCTGTTCGCCCGTCACGTCGAGGAGATGGACCGGCTGGTGACCGGCTGGCGCGGCCAGGGCCCCATCAATCTACCCGGGGGCGTCGAGGCCCGGCGGCGGAATGGCAAACTGGTCATCCAGCGCGCGATCGCGTCTGAATGATCACTTGAGCCGGCAGGCCTTGCAGGAAGTAGCGCGGGTGAACGAGAAGGACATGGGCACCGACCTGGAGCAGGTGCTCATCGGCAAGGAAGACATCGACGCCAAGCTGGCTGAGCTTGCCGCGCAGATCGACAAGGATTATGAGGGGAAGGACTTGCTGATCGTCGGCGTCCTCAAGGGCGCGGCCATGGTGATGGCCGACCTTGCCCGGGCGCTCTCCACGCCGGTCACCATGGACTGGATGGCGGTCTCCTCGTACGGGGCAGGCACCAAGTCCTCCGGCGTGGTCCGGATCCTCAAGGATCTCGACACCGACATCGTCGGCCGCCATGTCCTGATCGTCGAGGACGTCATCGATTCCGGGCTTACCCTGTCCTGGCTGTTGTCCAACCTCAGCTCGCGCGGTCCCGCGTCACTGCAGGTGTGCACCCTGTTGCGCAAGCCTGAGGCGGCCAAGGTGGATATTGATGTGAAGTACGTCGGTTTTGACATTCCGAACGAGTTCGTTGTCGGCTACGGTCTCGATTACGCCGAGAAGTATCGCAATCTGCCGTTCGTCGGTACTCTCGCTCCACACGTCTACGGCGGCTGACCCCCGCTGGCCACCCCTCGGGAACGGTTCACGGCTTCCTGCCGTTGGAGCAAGCAGAGGGGTTCGTTACCGGTCCTCGGCAGCATCGGGTGACAATGCTGAGGTACCGTCCGAAGGTCGAGTCGTACACCTAGCTGGCGCACAGCGGCTTCATTGGCCGAGGTGCTCTCACTGTGGCAGGAGGGACGGGGCCTAACAGCCCCGCATGGATGGACGTCAAACGCTACTTCCGTGGGCCGGTCATGTGGATCGTGCTGGCCGTCCTTGCCGTCGTCGTCTTGATGAACGTCGTCGGCTCCACAGGCGGCTACAAAACGGTGGACACCGGGCAGGTGGTCGCCGCGATCGATTCAGGCCAGGCCCAGTCGGCCAAGATCACCACGGGCGATTCCCAGACCATTCAGGTCCAGCTCAAGCCGGGCACCAAGGTCGACGGAAAGGACCTGGGCGACAAGATCCAGGCTTCCTACGTCGGCAATCAGGGTGTGCAGATCGCGAGCACGCTGCAGTCCCAGATCGACCGACGCAAGATCCACCCGGATGTGCTCCCCAACGGCTACACCGTCTCGCCGTCGAAGGAGAACCCGTTCGTCAGCGTCCTGATCTCTTTGCTGCCGTTCGTGTTGATCGTCGTCATCTTCCTGTTCTTGATGAACCAGATGCAGGGCGGCGGCTCCCGGGTGATGAACTTCGGCAAGTCGAAGGCCAAGCTGATCACCAAGGACACGCCGAAGACGACGTTCAGCGATGTGGCGGGCGCTGATGAGGCCGTCGAGGAGCTCCAGGAGATCAAGGAGTTCCTGCAGGAGCCTGCCAAGTTCCAGGCCGTCGGCGCCAAGATCCCCAAGGGCGTGCTGCTCTACGGCCCGCCCGGTACCGGCAAAACGCTGCTCGCGCGAGCCGTCGCGGGTGAGGCCGGCGTGCCGTTCTATTCGATCTCCGGCTCTGACTTCGTCGAGATGTTTGTCGGTGTCGGTGCCTCCCGCGTACGTGACCTGTTCGAGCAGGCCAAGGCGAACGCCCCGGCGATTGTCTTCGTCGATGAGATCGACGCCGTCGGACGACACCGCGGCGCGGGTCTTGGCGGCGGCCACGACGAGCGTGAGCAGACCCTCAACCAGCTGCTCGTCGAGATGGACGGCTTCGACGTCAAGGGCGGCGTCATCCTGATCGCCGCCACCAACCGGCCGGACATCCTCGACCCGGCGCTGCTGCGTCCGGGCCGCTTCGATCGCCAGATCACCGTCGACCGCCCCGACCTGCAAGGACGGCTCGAAATCCTCAAGGTCCACCAGAAGGGCAAGCCAGTCGCTCCGGACGTCGACCTGCAGGCTGTCGCCCGCCGCACCCCCGGTTTCACCGGCGCCGACCTGGCCAACGTGCTCAATGAAGCCGCGCTGCTCACCGCGCGCAGCGACAAGAAGCTGGTCGACAACAAGTTCCTCGACGAGGCGATCGATCGCGTCGTGGCCGGACCGCAGAAGCGGACCCGGATCATGAGCGAGAAGGAGAAGAAGATCACCGCGTACCACGAGGGCGGACACGCCCTGGTTGCGGCTGCTTCTCCGAACAGTGACCCGGTGCACAAGATCACGATCTTGTCGCGAGGCCGTGCGCTCGGCTACACGATGGTGCTGCCCGACGAGGACAAGTACTCCACCACGCGCAATGAGATGCTCGACCAGCTCGCCTACATGCTGGGTGGTCGCGCGGCCGAGGAGCTCGTCTTCCACGACCCGACCACGGGCGCGGCGAACGACATCGAGAAGGCGACCGCCACAGCTCGGGCAATGGTCACGCAGTACGGCATGACCGAGCGCCTCGGCGCGATCAAGTTCGGCACCGACAACTCCGAGCCCTTCCTGGGACGTGAGATGGCTCACCAGCGCGATTACTCAGAAGAGGTCGCCGGGCTGGTGGACGAAGAGGTCAAGAAGCTGATCGAGAACGCGCACAACGAGGCATGGGAGATCCTCGTCGAGAACCGCGACGTGCTTGACAACCTGGTGCTGGCGCTCTTGGAGAAGGAGACGCTCAACAAGGAGGAGATCGCCGAGATCTTCAAGCCGATCGTCAAGCGCCCGCCGCGGCCGGCGTGGACGGGTTCCTCGCGCCGTACACCGTCGACCCGCCCGGCGGTGCTCTCTCCGCGCGAGCTGGCGCTGGCCAATGGAGCGAACGGCGCCGCCCCCTCGTCGACGTCGGCAGTCAAGCCGTCCCAGAAGGCGGACACGGTGGAGCTCCCCGCTGAGGACGCATAACCCCTCGGACGACGAGGGTTGACCGGCGGAGGCAGCGCTTCCTTCCTTCCGGAATGAACGCCGCGGTCCCCCAGGTTTTAGCCTGGGGGACCGCGGCATCGACGCATCTGTACGATCTGCATGATCCGCACGACTGATGTGACCCGCACGAGGAACGAGGCATGGATGACCGACCCGGTGACGCTGGACCCCGCCGCGGCCACTGTGGGCGAGTTCGACGAGAAGCGGGCCGAGAACGCCGTCCGCGAGCTGCTCATCGCGGTGGGCGAAAACCCCGACCGCGAAGGCCTGCGGGAAACCCCCGCCCGGGTCGCACGCGCCTACAGGGAGATCTTCGCAGGGCTGTGGCAGAAGCCTGAGGATGTGCTGACCACTACCTTCGATCTCGGCCACGACGAGATGGTGCTGGTCAAGGACATCGAGGTGCTGTCGTCGTGTGAGCATCATCTGGTGCCCTTCGTGGGATCCGCCCACGTCGGTTACATCCCGTCGACCGATGGCAAGATCACAGGATTGTCGAAGTTGGCCCGCCTCGTGGATGTTTTCGCGCGCCGTCCGCAGGTTCAGGAACGATTGACCACCCAGATCGCCGACTCTCTGATGGAGATCCTGGAGCCGCGCGGAGTGATTGTCGTGATCGAATGCGAGCACATGTGCATGACGCTGCGAGGTGTCCGCAAGCCCGGCGCCAAGACGCTGACTTCTGCGGTCCGAGGCCAGCTACGCGACCCGGCCACCCGTGCAGAGGCGATGAGCCTCATAATGGCTCGATAACGGCCCGCCAGCCGAATTGTCGGATCACGCAATTGTCCGATCACACACTGTGGCCGGGAAGGCATTGCCTTCCCGGCCACAGTCGAACGGGGTGAAGGGGGCGCCTCGCGCGGCCTCTTACTGCTCCCAGGTCTGTTTACTGCGCCAGGTGCTGGCTCAGGGCATCGAGGGCCACCGGCAGCTCGCGGTTCCAGGTGGTGAAGTTGTGACCGCCGCTGGGCAAGATGATCGACGATACCGTCATCGGCGGCTTGACGGCCTTGATGAAGGCCATCGTCGCCTTGTAATCGTATTCGCCGCGCTGGCTGCTGGTCAGGAGCGCCCAGACCTGCGGCACCGGCTTGTGCTGGAGCCACCACATCATGTCGTTTTCGTTCTGCAGCTGCTTGCTGCCGCCGAACAGGTCGCCCGTGGTCGGATCGTCGTGCGTGCTGTAGTAACCCGAGAGGGAGACCGCGGCCGAGTAGGCCTCCGGGTGGCGCATCGTCATCTTCAGGGCGCAGTAGCCGCCGGTCGAGTCGCCCATAATGCCCCAGTTGACGGCGCGGTTGCCGACCCGGTAGTTGGCCGAAATCGTGTTGCGCAGGTCCTGGGTGAAGAAAGTCTCCACTTGCGGCCCGTGCGGGATGTCGATGCACTCGGTGTCGCGTGGCGGCATTACCGTCGGACGCAGCATGATCAGGATCGTGGGCTGCATTTTGCCCTGTTGTATGTGCTCCGTTGCTGTCTGTGGGTACTTCATCCGGGTGATCAGCGAGTCCGTCGTACCCGGGTAGCCGGTGAGGATGACCGCGGCCGGGAAATTCTGTTCCTTGAACGCCGCCTGAAAGTACTGCGGGGGGAGGTAGACGTACGCCGGTGTGACGATGCCAGTCTTCGCGCCGTCAATCTGCACCTTCTCGATCCGGCCGGCCTTGTCGGCCTGGCCGCCGCCAGGCACGCCCACCTCCTGGCTGCCCAGGTGCTGCAGACCGAGCTTGCCCGATGGGGCCCCGCCCGCCGAGTAGTCGACCACCGTGCCCGGGTCCTGATTCGTGCCGAATAGGTCGGCGAAAGATGCGTAGAAACCGAAGTACGAGTTGATCGCCAGGCCCAAGGCAGCGAGAATGGCGAGTTGGCCGCCGAGTAGCAGGCCTACCCGGCACGCTATCGGCTTGATCCCTCTTTGCGACACTCGTGGCCACAACCAGATCGTGGCCACGAAAGCGGCCACCGCGATGACGATGACCAGGACGAGGAGCTTCACGCTTGTGAGACCCATGAGGTGCTTTCCGTTCGATGTCTCGGTCGCCGCAGCCGCCGTGCTGGAACCTCGCGGACCGTGGTTCCGTCATAGAGGACGCACAACATTCGTGCCCTCGCCAAACGGGCCGGACGAGCCGCTGATCGGGGCTGGGAGACCGATGTCTGCACACAAAGATGCTGCTTGCCTTGAATGGGTTCCCTCAAGAGGTGGCATCAATGACTGATTCGTCCGTCACACGTCCACGACTACCGCGCCTCCAGCCGAGCAGTAAAGTGCCGACGCTGGTGGGCACCCTGGTCGCTCTCATCGGGCTGCTTGACCTTGCCACCGGCATCATCCCCACGCTTCGCCACAGTAAGGTCCACACCCTTGCTGGTTATCTCCCAGGCACTGTGACTAGCATCGCACTCGCCGCATCGATCATCGTCGGCATCCTGCTGCTGATGCTGGCGCATGGCCTGAAACGGCGTAAGCGGCGGGCGTGGCGGACCGCGGTCGTCCTGCTTCCCTCAAGCTTGGTCATCGATGCGCTGCACCACCGTGGCGGCATCGGACATGTCATCCTTACGGTGGTCCTCCTTGTGGTGCTTCTCACCCATAGGGGTGAATTCTGTGCGCTCTCCGACCCGCGGACGCGGTGGCGAGCCCTGTTCAACTTCATCGTCTTGACGGTGGTCAGCTTCAGTATCGGCCTGGTGATCGTCAGCTCCCACCCGAGTGACGAGCTCGGCAACCCCGGCATCGTCGACCGCGTCGAGACCGTTTTCTACGGGCTCTTCGGCTTCGGTGGCCCGGTGCACTACAGCTCCGACCGGACGGGCGACATCGTCGGCTACTCCCTTGGCGGCCTCGGCTTCCTGATCCTGTTCACCACCGTCTACCTGGTGCTGCGCCCCGAGCACCCCACGGCTGTGCTCAACGCCGAGGACGAACGGCGCATCCGCGAGCTGCTCGCCAAGCACGGCTGCCGCGACTCGCTCGGCCACTTCGCGTTGCGTCGTGATAAAAGTGTGATTTTCTCGCCCACCGGCAAGGCCGCGATCTCCTACCGGGTGATCTCCGGCGTGATGCTCGCGAGTGGCGACCCCATCGGCGACGTCGAGGCATGGCCGGGCGCGATCGACCGCTTCATGGAGGAGGCCCGTACGCACGCCTGGATCCCCGCGGTCGTCGGCTGCAGCGAGACCGGCGGCGAGGTATGGACACGGGAGACTGGGCTCGACGCCCTGGAACTCGGCGACGAGGCGATTGTCGAGACGGCCGACTTCTCACTCTCCGGGCGCGCGATGCGAAACGTACGGCAGATGGTCAAACGCGTCGAACGCAATGGCTACACGTGCACGATGCGGCGGGTGAGCGAGCTCACCGACGAGGAGAAGGCGCGGATCCGATCGGCCGCTGCCGACTGGCGTGGCACCGACACCGAGCGTGGTTTCTCGATGGCGCTCGGCCGGTTCGGCGATCCGGAAGACGGGGACTGCGTCGTTGTCACCGCGCACAAGACGGAGGAGAACGAGCTGTCACCGCACGGCGACCTCAAAGCCGTACTGCACTTCGTCCCGTGGGGTAAAGACGGCATCTCACTGGAGCTCATGCGCCGTGACCGCAGCGCGGACGCGGGCATGAACGAACTGCTGATCGTCCACGCCCTGCAGCACGCGGAGGAGCTGGGGATCACCCGGGTCTCCCTCAACTTCGCGATGTTCCGCTCGGCGCTGGCACGCGGTGAACGAATCGGCGCCGGGCCGGTATTGCGCTTCTGGCGCGGGCTGCTGGTCTTCCTCTCCCGCTGGTTCCAGATCGAGTCGCTGTACAAGTTCAACGCCAAGTTCCAGCCGGTGTGGGAGCCGCGCTTCATGGTCTTCCCGAACAACCGATATCTGCCGCGCATCGGCTTCGCCGTCATGCAGGCCGAGGCGTTTATCACACTGGAGCTCCCGGCGCGGGTGCGTCGTTGGATCCCGGGACTGAGCAAGGAACCGCAGGTGTACGAGTGTGCTCACGTGGAGATCAACAAGCCCGTCACCGAGATTGGCGATCACGCGGCCTGACAGACGTGGGGGCTCCTGGTCGGGGGCGAACGCCTAGGCTCTAGCACATGAGTGCATTGCGAGGCCGAGTGGCCGGCCTTCCCGAATGGGACCGGTGCGCGGTGATGGGTGTGGTCAACGTCACGCCCGACTCCTTCTCCGACGGCGGCCTGTGGTTCGACCAGGAGCTCGCCGTCAAGCACGGCCTCGACCTGATCGCGGCAGGAGCCGATCTGGTGGACGTCGGCGGCGAGTCGACCAGGCCGGGGGCGCGCCGGGTGGACGCGGCCGAGGAACTGCGGCGGGTCATCCCGGTGGTACGGGAGCTGGCTGCTGCGGGCGTGCTGGTGAGCGTGGACACGATGCGTGCGTCGGTCGCTGCGCGCGCCGTGGAGGCGGGGGCACGTCTGGTCAACGACGTGAGCGGGGGCCTCGCGGACCCGGCGATGGTGCCGATGGCGGCGGAGGCCGGGATTCCATTCGTGGTGATGCACTGGCGCGGCCAGAGCGTCGATATGAACAACCGTGCGATATATGGCGATGTGGTCACCGAGGTGGTCGACGAGCTGCGCCGCCGACTTGACGAGGTAGTCGCGGGCGGCGTCGACCCGGAACGCATCATCGTCGATCCTGGCCTGGGGTTCGCCAAGAATGCCCCGCACGATCTCGCGCTTATGGCCCATCTTCAGGAGCTGCGGGCGCTTGGCCGGCCGCTGCTGGTAGCGGCGTCCCGTAAGCGCTTCCTGGGCTGGGTGCTTGCGGGCGGTAAGGGCGATTCGCCCGCCCGTTTCCCCCCGCCCTCAACGGAGCTGCACGCCCCTATTCCGCCGGCGCGAGAGCGGGATGCGGCGACGGCCGCGGTCTCGGCGATCGCTGCACGTGAGGGCGCGTGGGCGGTACGGGTCCACGAGGTCCGCCCTTCCGTGGACGCGGTCCGGGTGGCACGCGCCATCGAGGAGGCACTGTGAGCGACGCACACGAGGAAGCGGAGTGGGCGGCCGGGACTTTGATCGGGGGGTGTGTTTTTGGCACGTCAGGTCGTCCGCGGAGCGCGCGAGTGGGCGACTGTGACACGAGCCGCTGGCGCGGCAGGGCTCATGAGGAGGAGCTGTGACTGGTCGTTCCCAGGATCGTTTGGATGAACGGCAGGTGGTCGAGCAGACCAATCAGGCCTTCTACGACGCCGTGGAGAACGGCGACCTCACGGCGCTGGAGGATGTGCTGCTCGACGGCGCACTCGCCGGTTCCGTGTCCGTGGTGCACCCGGGCTGGCCCGTGCTGCGCGGGCGCGGGGAAGCACTTCGCTCATTTGCGCTGATCATGGCGAATACCGACTACATGCAGTTCTTCCTCACCGACGTCGAGGTCGCGGTCGCCGGGGACACTGCGCTGCTCACCTGCAGTGAGAACATCCTCAGCGGAGGTCCCGCCGAGCCGGACGGCTCGGCGGGGGAACTGATCGGGGGCCTGGTCGTAGCGACCAACGTCTTCCGGCGCACCGGTGACGGTTGGCGGTTGTGGTCGCATCACGCCTCGCCTGTGATGGCCGAGGCAGAAGATGGCGAGGAAGAAGGGATGAACGAGGACGGAGGGGACGGAACGGGCGCTACTTCGTAGCTGGAGCCAGCCGACACGCGAGTGAACCACTCGTTCGAGCCAAGAACTCTCAAGGCAGGAGTGGAATCCATGGCTGTCGGGTAGAGGCAGCTGCATGCGGCGGCGAGCCCCTGCGCGTCGGCGGGCTCCGCTTCGCGGGCTTGGCCGTCCGTCAGTTGGCTACGCACCTCATCGGCGCACGGTGTCGGTGCTCGCAGGTAGATTCGATGGGTGGACGGTCGTCGCGGTGGGCGCGATCGTCCCCGGATCTTTGGCGACCAGCAGGGGAGATGTCTAGTGGATCATGTCGTGCTGCGCGGCTTGAAGGCTCGCGGGCACCATGGTGTCTACCCGCAGGAACGCGAGGAAGGCCAGACCTTCGTGGTGGATCTTGTGCTGGGCCTCGACACTGCCCCTGCTGCCATCGGGGACGACCTGACCAAGACCGTTGATTACGGCGTGGTGGCTGAAGAGGTCGTGGACGTCGTGCAGGGTGAGCCGGTCAAGCTGGTCGAGACCCTCGCCCAGCGCATCGCCGACCAGTGCCTGACCCACGCGGTGGTGCAGGAGGTCGAGGTGACCGTGCACAAACCGGAAGCCCCGATCATCGTGCCGTTCGACGACGTGACCCTCACCATCCACAGGAGGCGCCCGTGAGTTCCGACCCCATCGTCCAGCCGGTACCCGCCTCCGTCGAGCGCAAGGTTGACGACGCCGACACCGCCTTGCAGAACCCGAAATGGGCTGTGGTCGCGCTCGGCAGCAATCTCGGCAACCGTCTGGAGACGCTCCAAGGCGCAGTCGACGCGCTTGAGGACACTCCCGGTCTGCGCGTCAAAGCCGTCTCTCCGATCTACGAGACCGAGCCCTGGGGCGTGGAGCCGGGCAGCCAGCCGAACTACTTCAACGCCGTGGTACTGGTGAAGACGACGCTGCCGCCCGCTTCCCTGCTGGAGCGCGGCCATGCGATCGAGGAGGCGTTCGCACGGGTGCGCTATGAGCGCTGGGGGCCACGGACGATCGATGTGGACCTCGTCTCCTACCAGGGTGTGGTCTCCAACGATCCGCGGCTGACCCTGCCGCATCCGCGTGCGCACGAGCGGGCCTTCGTTCTCGCGCCGTGGCACGACGTCGACCCGGAGGCGGTCCTGCCGGGCCACGGCACCGTGACCCAGCTGCTCGCCTACGTTGGCCGCGCAAAGGTATGGCCGCGCGTCGACGTGGAACTGCACCTGCCTGATTGAAGCTTTCTCCCGCTCATGGGCGGGAGATTGCCCTTCTGGATCGCCCCGAAGGGTTTGACGGCCCTTGCTTCTGCCCATACGACGAGCTTTCCGACCGCCGGGCAGATCGGTGATCTGCCGGATTTCGCCAACTTGGTTATCGCTGGCGGATTTAGGCGCTTTAGCATGGAGCTGCGACGCTCCACGTCGCAGGAGCGAGGAATGGCACCGCGCACCCCGGCCGGCGTGGTGACGAGGACGTGACGAGGAGAAGTCGTTGAAGCAGCTGCGGTTCAGGGTGCTGGTCGGGCTGTTCGTGGTGGCCGGGGTGCTGGCGTGGGCCGGTGCGAAGCTGTGGAACGCGCTCGGCACGCTGCCGGGAGTGCCGGTGGCCGCGCCCATCGTCCTTGCAGTCATCGCCGTTGTGCTCGTCGCGACGGCGTTGTCACTGCGGCAGCGGCTACGGGCGCAGCGCGAGCGCATCCCGGGAGCGAAGGGCGTGGATCCGCTGCTGGCTGCGCGAGCGGTGGTCTTTGGGCAGGCGAGCGCGCTGGTGGCCGCATTGGTCGCGGGGGTCTATGCGGGCGTTGGGGTCTTCCTCGTCCTCTCCCAGCTCGGTATCCCGGCGCGCAGGGATCAGGCGGTGTATGCGGGGCTGGCCGTGGTCGCGGGCGCCGCGGTGGTGGCGGCGGCGCTCTTCCTCGAGCGGGTCTGCCGACTGCCGGAGGATGGCGACCACCATCGCCCAGGAGCCGCGCCGTCGGCGTGATCGTGGTGACCTGGCCCATGCTGGCCGATTATCGTTGGCCTTATTTGTCAGTCGGCTTGCCAGTTGGCCCTATTTGCCCACCATTTATCAATGTTCATCCCCTATTTATCAATGTCGCCCACAACGAAGAAGAATGACCCCAGGATCGCCACCATATCGGCGACCAACGTCCCAGGCAGCAGTTCAGTCAGCGCCTGGATGTTGTTGTAGGACGCCGACCGCAGTTTGAGCCGGTATGGGGTCTTATCGCCCTTCGACACCAGGTAGTAGCCGTTGATGCCGAGCGGGTTCTCCGTCCACGCGTACGTCTCGCCCTCGGGAGCCTTGAGTACCTTGGGCAGCCGCTGGTTGATCGGGCCCGGCGGCAATTCGGCGAGCCGGTCGAGGCAGGCGTCTGCGAGGTCGAGCGAATTGTGCGTCTGTTCCAACAGGCACTCGAATCGCGCCAGGCAGTCGCCCGCTGTCCGCGTCACGACCTTCAAGGTGCCCCGCAACTCCCCGTAGGCCAAGTACGGTTCGTCCCGCCGCAGGTCGAAGTCGACGCCGGAGGCGCGCGCGAGGGGGCCGCTGACTCCGTACGCGTGGATGATCCGCGGCGCGAGCGCACCGACGCCTCGTGTCCTCCCGCGGAAGATCTCGTTGCCGAGTACCAGCTGGTCGAAGACCTCCATCCGGGAGCGCACCTTGGCCACGGCCTGCCGAGCCCGCCCCAGCCAGCCGCCCGGTAGGTCCTCCTTCAAGCCCCCGACCCGGTTGAACATGTAGTGCATCCGACCGCCGGAGACCTCCTCCATCACATGCTGGAGCTCCTCGCGCTCGGTGAACGCATAGAAGATCGGCGTGATTCCGCCGAGTTCGAGCGGGTACGAGCCGAGGAACATCAGGTGATTGAGCACCCGGTTCAGCTCGGCGAGGAGAGTGCGCGTCCACACCGCGCGCTGCGGGACTTCCATACCCAGCATCCGCTCGACCGCGAGCACGACGCCCAACTCGTTGGAGAACGCCGACAGCCAGTCGTGGCGGTTGGCGAGCATGACGATTTGGCGATAGTCGCGCGCCTCGAACAGCTTCTCGGCGCCACGGTGCATGTAGCCGACGACGGGCTCTGCATGGCTGATCCGCTCGCCTTCGAGCGTCAGCCGAAGCCGCAGCACGCCGTGGGTCGAGGGGTGCTGCGGCCCAATGTTCAGCACCATGTCGGTCCCTTCGGCGCCACCGCCGATACCGATCGTGGTCTCCGTCGTCATATGGACAGTCTCCCAGGGGAGCCGTCCTATCACGGAAACGGGGGCGCGCACCCGACTCCGCGTACCAGCCATGTGAAATCCCCCAGCCCGCCGGAGGCAAGCAATTCACCGGCCTCCCCCGCCGCGGCCAGCCCGCGCACATACGCGGCGGGATCCTCCGCAGCCAGCTCCAGCGGGGGCCTACGCCCCTCGACCCCCAGCGCGCGCAGCGCGACCCGCTGCGTCACCGTCATCACCTCACCGGGCGTGCCCACAGGCACCGCCGCGCACGCGTCCACCGCGACGTGGCACGTCAGGTCGCACGAACCGTCCGGTACGGGGTGGACCTGACGGCCTTCGCGGAAGCCGACCAGTGTACCGAAGGGCGGGCGTGCGGCCCGCTCGTGCGCATAGTCCACGACGATGGCCACTCCACGCTCCAGCGAACCCACCGCCCTCGCCCACGCCTCGTCCCTCGTGCGGCCGATCTCGGCCCGTGCCCCCGGCTGACCGGCGATCGGCCACCACCGCTCCAGCCACGCCGCGTCCGCGCCCTCGACGGGGGCGCCGATCCGCTCCGCGCCATCCGACGGGCGGACGAGCACATAGCGCTCCACGCCGTCTTCGTCTGTCTCGGCGATATCCACAGGGATGTTGTCCAGCCATTCATTGGCGAAAAGCAGCCCTGTCACACCCTGCGGTGGCGTATCCGTCCACTGAATGCGGCTGTCGAGCCCGTCCGGGCGGTCGGCCCGTTCGACCGCGTAGGGCCGCAGCCGCGCCGTCACCTCGTGCGGAAGGCACGCGAGCACTCCGGCCAGCAACTCCCCGCGACCGGCACCGACGTCCACGAACGTGAGCTCCTCGGAGTGGCCGAGCGCCTCGTCGACCCGCTTCAGCAGCTTCGCGACGGCGCCTGCATACAGCGGTGATACATGCACCGAGGTGCGGAAATGCCCGGCCGGGCCGTCAGCGCGCCGGAAGAACCCCCCGGGCCCGTACAGCGCCCGCTCCATCGCCTCCCGCCAGGAGATCCACTCGCAGACCGACTCACTCGTCACCGCTCAACCCTAGGCATAACAGGCACCACCGCAGGCAGCGGCCGGTTTATCGAAGGCGTATCCACCCTGCGGAGTACTCGTCCCCGAGCAGGATCCCCCTGCCGGTTGACTCCCGCGCATCTCTCTGGTGCCTACTCTGGGTGACGTGCAGCGTCTTTACGACTTCCTCCGCAGGCACCCGACAGGAGTCGACACTTTCTGGGGCGTCATCCTGTTCATGCTCTCCGCGCTCGAAGTCATGAAGCGGTTTCCCAGTGGCGGCCGTGAACGGCCGCTTGGCTTGGTTGCCGCTTTTGCGCTCTCCCTGGCCGTCGCCCTGCGCCGTCGTAGACCTGAGCGGATGCTGCTGCTGACGCTAGCTGTCGGGATCGGTCAGCTTGCCACCGGCATCCATCCTTCGCCCGCCGACTTCGCGATGCTGGTCATCATCTACACCGTCGCCTCCACCGGCGCCCGGTGGGCCTCACTACTCGCGTTGACCGTCGGCCTGGGCGCAGCCCCACTTGCGCAGTGGCGCTGGCACAACAGCATCGACACTCGCTGGACATGGCTGATACAGGCCGTCTTCCTCACCATCCCGTTCGCTCTCGCCTGGGTGATCGGTGATTCGCTGCGCACTCGTCGCGCGTACTACGCCCAGTTGGAGGAGCGCGCCGAGCGGCTGCAACGCGAGCGCGAAGCACAGTCGAAGGCTGCAGTTGCCGCCGAGCGCGCCCGCATCGCCCGTGAGCTCCACGACGTCGTCGCGCACAACGTCTCGGTGATGGTGGTGCAGGCGGACGGCGCAGCGTACGTCCTGGACAGCTCGCCGGAACAGGCGAAGCAGGCGCTCGGCACGATCTCGCAGACCGGTCGTCTCGCGCTCGCCGAGATGCGCCGCCTGCTGGGACTGCTGCGAGAGTCGGACGACAGCGGCGGTGAGTATGTGCCGCAGCCCGGAGTCGATCAACTGGGCGATCTCATTGAGCAGGTGCGCGGCGCCGGCTTGCCGGTTGACTTCGCGATCGACGGTTCACCGCGGCAGATGTCGAGCGGTGCGGAGCTGACGGCCTACCGCATTGTGCAGGAAGCACTCACCAATGCCCGTAAGCACGGCGGCCCGTCCGCCCGCGCGACCGTCCATCTCACCTACGGTGAATCCGAGTTGCAGATACTCATCGAGGATGATGGGCGCGGTTCGCAGCACGAACTGTACGAGGGAGGTGGTGTCGACGGCCTGGGCCAAGGGCTGATAGGTATGCGGGAACGCATCGTCGTGGTGGGCGGCACCCTGGACACCGGGCCACGGCCGGGCGGAGGCTTCCGCATCAGTGCGGCGCTGCCGTTGAAGCGTCTCTGATTGGCTTATCGAGCCTATGCGTTTGCGTTGCACAGGATTTAGAGCACAGTGATGTACTCGATATACGCCAATCGAGGAACTTTCCTGGGTAGGGGGCGGGAAATTCGTGGCAGACGGGGACCTCCCCAGTGACTGGCGGCGGTACGGAGCTGGATTCCTGAGCGTGCGAGGCGTGCGAGGACGGCGGCTTCGGAGCTGCGGTGTTCCCCGGTCCCTGTCATGGGAGGTGCCAGGGTTCGGGGTGTGTGGCCGTGGTCGGCTCGTCCGGGCTCAGGAGGCTGAGTATGTCGTGAATGTCGGGACTGGGCGGGTGTGATGGGTCGGTGAGGTGTCCGGTTGCCTGTGCGGCTCTGGCTGCCTGGGGATCCAGCCCTGTGCCGGGCATGACCGGCGGCGTTGGCCTAGGTTCCTCGTTGTCCAGCACGCCCCAGAGTTTCCGGAGTTCCCGCAGTTGCGTCTCGTCCAGTTCAGGGGCCGAGTAGTTGACGGAAGCCGCTTAGGTCATGCCGATGGAAGTCAGCGCATCGGGCATCCAGTTCAGTAACGAGGTTTCACTCGCGGACAGTTCACACATGGCCATCGCCGTGACGCCCACCACTGCAACTGAACAGGGGAAGCCATGATGCACGACTGTCCCCACAGCGGTGGCCCGCGCCCGTCACCGCGCAGACGAACCACCCCGCGCACCTCGGGACGCAAGGGAACTGCCGAACGGTAATTTCGTAGCCAGGCAGTAACTCGTAGCCAGGAAGCCATCCTTCAGCGGGCTTGTTCCAGCTCCGTTTCGCCTCAGGGAGTGGGACTCTCCCGTGCGTACTCTGGCTGCATGACTGCCTCAGAGATGCCGTCCCGCGTAGAATGCGTAAGAGTCATGCTCGTCGACGACCAGGCGCTGCTGCGCACCGGCTTCCGGATGGTGCTTCAGGCGCAGCCCGACATGGAGGTCGTGGCCGAGGCAGGCGATGGTGCGGAGGCACTCGACGCCCTCCGTACGACAGCGGTGGATGTAGTGCTGATGGACGTGCGTATGCCGAAGCTCGACGGCGTCGAGGCGACCCGCCGGATCTGCGCTGGGACATCAGCCTCCCCGGGCGCGGCAGATCCCGGCCACACATCGGGCGGCGACGGGCCACGGGTGCTGATCTTGACCACCTTCGACCTCGACGAGTACGCCTTTGCCGCGCTCAAGGCGGGCGCGAGCGGCTTCATGCTCAAGGATGTCCCGCCGGAAGAGCTGCTTGCCGCGATCCGTGCTGTCCACAGCGGCGACGCCGTGGTCGCGCCGAGCACGACCCGCCGCCTGCTCGACCGTTTCGCACCGATGCTGCCGAGCGCAGCCGAGCCCGAAAGCGCCGGACTGCGACGGCTGACCGAACGCGAACGCGAGGTGCTGCTGCTGGTGGCCCAGGGGCTGTCGAACGGGGAGATCGCCGTGCAGCTCGTGCTCTCGGAGGCGACCGTCAAGACGCACGTCGGCCGCATCCTCACCAAGCTGGAGTTGCGCGATCGCGTCCAGGCCGTGGTGTTCGCCTACGAGACGGGCCTGGTACGGCCCGGGGGTTTCACTTAAGGCCCCCCGAAACCATCTGAAACCATCCGAAACCATCCGAAACCATTCGGAAACCGGCTGAGGGCGGCAGAGAGAGCTCACGTAGCATTGAGCGGTAATGAACGTCCGGTACCCGTCGCGGACTGGAACGGAAGGTCCCGCTGCGTGAACACCTCCCGCACCACCGAGTCCGTCAAGGACCGGCCGGCACGCCTGACCGTCGGAGTCGTCGGCGCGGGCCGTGTCGGCCCCGTGCTTGCCGCCGCGCTCCAGCTCGCCGGCCACCGCCCCGTCGCTGCGTCGGGGGTATCCGAGGCATCACGCCGCCGTGCGGAGTCGCTGCTGCCCGGAGTGCCGCTCGTCGAGCCGGACGAGGTGCTGGCCCGCGCCGAGCTCGTGCTGCTCACCGTCCCCGACGACGCACTTCCTGATCTGATCTCGGGCCTCGCCGCCACTGACGCCATCCCCCCCGGCCGACTGCTGGTCCACACCTCGGGACGGTACGGGACGTCGGTGCTGGACCCGGCGCTGCGCGCCGGCGCCCTGCCGCTGGCCCTGCACCCTGTGATGACCTTCACCGGCACCTCGATCGACGTGCAGCGGCTCGTGGGCTGTTCGTTCGGTGTCACCGCGCCGCCGCAGCTGCGTCTTGCCGCCGAGGCGCTGGTGGTGGAGATGGGCGGCGAGCCCGAGTGGATCGAGGAGGAAGCCCGCCCGCTCTACCACGCGGCCCTCGCCATCGGCGCCAACCACCTGGTCACGCTCGTCGCCCAGTCGATGGAGCTGCTGAGCGAGGCGGGTGTGGAGACGCCCGGACGTATGCTCGCTCCGCTGCTCGGCGCCGCGCTCGACAATGCGCTGCGCTGCGGCGATCTGGCCCTGACCGGACCCGTCTCGCGCGGCGACGCCGGCACCGTCGCCGCCCATGTGGAGGTGGTGCGCCGCCACTCGCCGCAAGTCCTCGCCAGTTATGTCGCGATGGCGCGCGCAACCGCGGACCGTGCACTCGCCGGCGGGATGTTGAAGCCAGAGCTGGCCGAGGCGCTGCTCGACGTGCTCGCCGAGGGAGGGGCCCGATGACCGAGTTGCTGCGCACCGCTGGCGAACTGCGCACCGCTGGCGCACCGCACGCGGTGAGCGACGCCCCGCGCCCCCGCGGACAGCGCGCTGTTGTGATGACGATGGGCGCGCTGCACGAGGGCCACGCCGCATTGATCCGTGCCGCCCGCCAACGGGTGGGCGAGCATGGGCATGTCGTCGTCACCCTCTTCGTCAACCCGCTGCAGTTCGGCCCGAACGAAGACCTCGACCGCTACCCTCGCACCCTCGATGCCGATGTGGAGCTCGCCGAGCGGGAGGGCGCCGACGTCGTCTTCGCGCCCTCGGTCGAGGAGGTGTACCCGGGCGGCGAGCCGCAGGTCCGGATCGCTGCGGGCCCGATGGGCGAACGGTACGAAGGCGTCTGCCGCCCCGGCCATTTCGACGGGATGCTCACCGTTGTCGCTAAGCTCCTCCACCTCACCCGCGCCGAGATCGCCTTCTTTGGACAGAAGGATGCCCAGCAGCTCGCGCTGATCCGCCGTATGGCAGCCGACCTCAACTTCGACACCGAGATCGTCGGCGTGCCGACCGTCCGCGAGAGCGACGGGCTGGCCCTGTCCAGCCGCAACCGCTATCTGACGCCGGGGGATCGCGCGAATGCCCTCGCTCTGTCCCGCGCCCTGTTCGCCGGCCGCGACGCCCTCGCCGACGCCCCGGCCGACGGCCCCGATGCGGTACGGAAAGCGGCGCGCGCCGTCCTCGATGCGTCTCACGGTTTGGCCGTGGATTACCTTGCCCTGGTTGACCCGGCAGACTTCACCGAGGTCGCGCCCAGCCACACCGGCCCGGCGATCCTTGCCGTTGCGGCGGAAGTCGGCACCACGCGCCTGATCGACAACATCCCGCTGCAGTTCGGAGTCGCCAGATGAACGCCACCGCCGTCGGCACCACCGGCCACACCGGTATAGGACCGCACACCGGCATACGGCTGCTCGCACCCGCCCCTGGCTGGGCCATCGAGGCCGATGTGGTTGTCGTAGGCTCCGGTGTCGCCGGCCTGACGGCGGCGCTGCGCTGCGCGGCCTCGGGTGCCAAGGTCACCGTCGTCACCAAGGCGAAGCTTGACGACGGCTCGACCCGCTGGGCACAGGGCGGCATAGCGGCGGCGCTCGGCGACGGCGACAGCCCGCAGCAGCATCTCGACGACACGCTGGTTGCGGGAGCTGGGCTGTGCGACGAAAACGCGGTGCGCACCCTTGTCACCGAAGGCCCGGATGCCGTACGTCGCTTGATCGTCTCCGGCGCGCGCTTCGATACCTCCGAGGTGACCGGCGAGATCTTGCTGACCCGTGAGGGCGGCCACCACCGCAGTCGTATCGCGCACGCGGGCGGCGACGCGACCGGCGCCGAGGTCTCTCGTGCGCTTGTCGACGCTGTACGGCAGGCCGACATCGAAACCGTCGAAAACGCCCTCGTCCTCGATCTGCTCACCGACGCCGAAGGCCGCACTGCGGGTGTCTCCTTGCATGTCATGGGGGAAGGTCGGCGCGACGGAGTCGGCGCCGTGCACGCCAGGGCGGTCGTGCTCGCCACCGGCGGTATGGGCCAGGTCTTCTCTGCCACCACCAACCCGGCCGTCTCGACCGGCGACGGCGTTGCGCTTGCGCTGCGCGCCGGAGCCGAGGTGAGCGACTTGGAGTTCGTGCAGTTCCACCCGACCGTGTTGTGGCTCGGCCCGGACGCCGAGGGCCAGCAGCCACTGGTTTCCGAGGCAGTACGGGGCGAGGGCGCGTATCTCGTCGACGCCGACGGGGTGCGGTTCATGCAAGGGCAGCACGAACTGGCCGAGTTGGCACCGCGCGACATCGTCGCCAAAGGCATCATGCGTCGCATGCAGGAGACCGGCGCCGCCCATATGTATCTCGACGCCCGCCACTTCGGCGCCAAGATGTGGGAGCGACGCTTCCCGACGATCCTCGCCGCCTGCCGCGCCCACGGCATCGATCCGGTCACCGAGCCCATCCCGGTCGCGCCCGCCGCACACTACGCGTCCGGCGGCGTACGCACGGATCTGTGCGGCCGTACCACTGTTCCCGGCCTGTATGCATGCGGCGAAGTCGCGTGCACCGGCGTGCACGGCGCGAACCGGCTCGCCTCCAACTCCCTGCTCGAAGGCCTGGTGTTCGCCGAGCGCATCGCTGAGTGCATCGCCGAGGAGATCGCCGCGAGCCCGACCCGCTCAGACCGACCGCGAACCCCCGTCACCTCCGCTCACCCGTCGCCCGCCACCACCCTTTCAACAGAGCGCTTCGCGCCGCACCCCTTGATTGCTCCGTCTCGCGACCCGCTGCTCGAACCCGCCACGCGTTATGAGATTCAGCGGATCATGACCGAGGGCGCCGGCGTGCTGCGCAGCGCCGAGAGCCTGGAACGCGCGGGCACAGCCCTGCAGCGCATCCACGATCAGGCGGTCGAGGACCTGGAGCGCGACGAGAAGACCGCGGAGCCGTGCGTGGAAAGCTGGGAGGCCACCAACCTCTGCCTGGTCAGCCGGGTATTGATCGCCGCCGCGCGGCGCCGCGAGGAGACCCGCGGCTGCCACTGGCGCGAGGACCGTCCGCTGCGCGACGACGCCAACTGGCGGCGCCACCTCGTCGTCCGTCTCACGCCGGAGCGCACGCTCTCCGTCGACACAACGGACACCACTGCGTTTGCTTCCACCACCCACATTCCCCTTGCTCCCCCCATCCACCTGGAGGACCGACCGTGAGCAACCCCGACCTTCTCCTCCTGCAGATCGGCCGCCCGGGCCAGAGGCCTGCGGCCGCGCCCGCGGGCGGCGGCTGCGGTGACAGCTGCGGCTGCGATGCCGGTGGCGAGGGGTACGAGGTGGACCCACTGGAGTGCGGCCTCGACCCGGACCTCGCCGGACTGCTTGCCGAGGCCGGGCTCGACCCCGTCCAGGTCGAGGACATCGCGCACATGGCGATCGAGGAGGACCTCGACCACGGCGTGGACGTGACGACCGTCGCGACCGTGCCCGAAGACGCCGTCTGTGTGGGCGACTTCACCGCACGCGAACCCGGCACCGTGGCCGGCCTGCGGATCGCCGAGGCAGTCCTGTCCGTCGTGTGCACCGACGAGTTCGAGGTGGAACGGCTCGTCGAGGACGGTGAACGCGTCGAGGCAGGCCAAGTGCTGCTGAGCGTCCGTACCCGCACCCGCGATCTGCTCACCGCCGAGCGCAGCGCGCTCAACCTGCTTTGCCACCTGTCCGGCATCGCCACCGCCACCCGCGCGTGGGCCGACGTACTCGAAGGCAGCAAGGCGAAGGTGCGTGACTCCCGCAAGACCACACCCGGACTGCGTGCGCTGGAGAAGTACGCGGTGCGCTGCGGCGGAGGCGTCAACCACCGCATGTCGTTGTCGGATGCGGCCCTGGTCAAGGACAACCACGTGGTCGCGGCCGGAGGTGTCGCTGCGGCATTCCGCGCCGTGCGCGAGGAATTCCCCGATCTGCCCATCGAAATCGAAGTCGACACCCTCCATCAGCTGCGTGAAGTCCTCGACGCCGGGGCTGACTTGATCCTGCTCGACAACTTCACCCCGGCCGAGACCGAGGAGGCCGTGGCGATCGTCGCCGGGCGCGCCCTGTTGGAGTCCTCCGGCCGGCTGACGCTGGAGGTGGCCCGCGCCTATGCCGAGACCGGCGTGGACTACCTCTCGGTCGGCGCGCTCACCCACTCCTCCCGAATCCTCGACATCGGTCTCGACCTCAGGTCGGAGGGCTGATCCGGCCATGCTGCTCACCATCGACGTCGGCAACACCCACACCGTCCTCGGCCTGTTCGACGGCGAGGAGATCGTCGAACACTGGCGCATCTCCACCGATGCGCGACGCACCGCCGACGAACTGGCGGTCCTGCTTCAGGGCTTGATGGGCATGCACCCATTGCTCGGCGAGGAACTGGGCGACGGCATCGACGGCATCTCGATCTGTTCAACCGTGCCGTCGGTGCTGCATGAATTGCGCGAGGTGACCCGCCGCTACTACGGGGATGTGCCGGCGGTCCTCGTCGAGCCGGGAATCAAGACGGGCGTGCCCATCTTGATGGACAACCCCAAGGAGGTCGGCGCCGACCGCATCATCAACTCCCTCGCCGCCGTCCACCTGTACGGGGGGCCGTGCATCGTCGTCGACTTCGGCACCGCCACCACCTTCGACGCGGTCTCGGCGCGTGGTGAATACGTGGGCGGTGCGATTGCGCCCGGTATCGAGATCTCCGTCGATGCGCTCGGTGTGCGCGGTGCGCAGCTGCGCAAGATCGAGCTGGCGCGGCCGCGCAGTGTTGTTGGCAAAAACACCGTCGAGGCGATGCAATCCGGCATCCTGTACGGCTTTGCGGGGCAAGCCGACGGCATCGGCGAGCGGATGGCGCGCGAGCTGGCGGATGACCCGGACGACGTCACCGTAATCGCGACCGGCGGACTCGCGCCGCTGGTGCTCGGCGAATCGGCCGTGATCGATTACCACGAGCCATGGTTGACCCTTATCGGGCTCCGGTTGGTGTACGAGCGGAATGTCACTACGTCCTGACTACCCGACATGTCCTGACTAAGGGCCTCCGGCAGTAGGGCGCGCATCCAGCCAATCCGACCCGCCCGACATGTCGGAATACGCGATGCTTGTCCGTTTAGTGCGTAAAGTTGTTCCATGCCCACGCCACACGGTTCCCGAGGGGGCATGGCGTTCAGCGCGGACGAGCTGCGTGTGCTCCGGCGCGCCCTCGCCGAGGCCCTCGTCACAGCACCCGACACCATGCCCGTCCCGGACCGGACGGGCCACGTCCCTGGCCGCCGCCGTGAGGTGACGGAAGTCCAGGAGTATCTGCGGCTTGCCGAGTCCGTGGAGGAGGCGGTGCGCGAGGGGGGCCGACTGCGGTCCTTTCTCCTCGCTGACCTCTCTCTTTACCGCGATGCGCTGCCCGGCACGGCCGCCGACTATCTGGAGCGGCTCGCCGAAGCGCTCGACGCAGGCTATCTGCCGACGCCCGAGGACCTTGCGGCGCTACGTGGCCTGAGCCGCCTGCAGTGCACGCCCACCGAGTCCTCTCGCAGGGAGGAGATGCGGCGCCGCTGCGAGGACCTCGCCGAGCGGGCGGTCCGCGCCAAGCTCGAAGGTCGCACCCCCCGCACCGGGCCGCAGATCGCCGCCCGCGCACGGCTGCTCGCGCTCCGCGGCGGCCGAGCCTCCAGGAGGGATGCGCTGGACGTCCTCATTCCCATTCCGGCCTCCGCAGAGGGTACGCCCCCGAAGAAGCCCGGCACCTCAAGCCCCGAACCCAAGCCGAAGCAGCCGGAACGGGCTCCGGAGCAATCCCCCGGGGAGAACCCGAAGCCCGCCCCCAGCCGACAGCCGGGTCGAGAGCCGGCCAAGGAGCCGGAGCGGGAGCGGCGGGTGCCGACACCCGCCGAGATCTGGCCGCCCCGCCGCCGTCCGGTGCCGCCACCGGCGCAGCAAAGGCGGGCAATCGGCTGACCTCTTGGCTCTCTCGTTGGGCGGCCCGTTCACGCAACCCCTCATCACCTCATCCTGGTGCATCACTTCATCCCGGTGCATCGCTGGCTGCCCGCCTACTTC
Source organism: Streptomycetaceae bacterium (assembly GCA_019243445.1). GTDB lineage: Bacteria > Actinomycetota > Actinomycetes > Streptomycetales > Streptomycetaceae > Streptantibioticus_B. Next base: position 43,101 of record JAFAUH010000105.1, read on the forward strand.
AGTCGGCTGATGTCAGCAATTCCTCAGGGAATTACTGACGGCGTCCCGGGGGCAGACACCCATGCGCCGTTGCGCCCCTCTGTCAAAACAAGGCGGTAGACGCGGCTACTCTTAAGAGGGCTGGCATAGCGGGCCGGCATGAGCCGAGAGCTGAGAGAGCCGGGAGAGCCGGGAGAAGGAGTGAGGCGATCGTGGACTACGTCTCCGCGCTTGTGCCGCCCCTCGTGATGGCGGTGGCCTTCACCGCCCTCGTCGTGACCTTGATCAAAAGCCAGGGCGGCCCCAACAAGGCCAAGGAGGACGCGGCCGTCGACGCCGCCTGCGCTCGTGCCGAGGCTGTCCGTCAGGCCGCGGCTCCCGCAGGCATCGGCGCCTCAGAGGAGCCCGAAGGCTGATAAAAGCCGCATTCGTTGCTTTTGCCACTAGTATTCGGGTGTGGTGCGGCGATTGGGAGATCTCGAAGACGCGGTCATGACTCGGGTGTGGCAGTGGAACCGCCCGGTGACTGTGCGAGAAGTGCTTGAGGACCTGCAGCAGGAGCGGTCTATCGCCTACACAACCGTGATGACGGTAATGGACAACCTGCATCAGAAGGGCTGGCTGCGTCGAGAACACGAAGGCCGCGCCTATCGTTATGAGGCTGTTTCCACTCGCGCCGCGTACTCAGCCGCACTGATGCACGAAGCATGGGCGGCAAGCGACAACCCGGCCGCCGCTCTTGTGCAGTTCTTCAGCATGATGTCGCCGGAACAACGTGAAGCCTTGCGGGACGCTTCACGGATCGTGCAGCCGGAAGAGCCACCCGGTCAAAGTGGAGATCCTGGTGAACCCGCTGCACCCGACGAACCCGGTGGGCGATAGCGTCCCCTCATGTCTTTCGCATCAAATGCAGTCACTGTCAGACGTGCCAGGACGAGCGATGTACCGGCAGTTCGCCGACTGCTCGACGGCTATGCGCGCGACCGTATCCTCCTCGACAAGCCGACGGTGACGCTTTACGAGGACATCCAGGAGTTCTGGGTCGCAGAACAGGACACGGATGCGGAAGTCGTCGGCTGTGGTGCTCTTCATGTCATGTGGGAAGACCTTGCGGAGGTACGGACGTTGGCAGTCCGTCCTGACCTGCATGGCAAGGGCGTCGGACATCAGCTGCTCACCAAGCTGCTGCAGACCGCGCGCTGGCTCGGCGTGCAGCGCATTTTCTGTCTTACCTTCGAAGTCGGCTTCTTCGCGAAGCATGGCTTCGTAGAGATCGGTGAGACTCCAGTGGACCGAGATGTCTACAGCGAGCTCCTTCGTTCCTATGACGAGGGTGTCGCGGAGTTCCTCGGTCTCGAACGCGTGAAGCCGAACACTCTCGGCAACAGCAGGATGCTCTTGCATCTGTGAACCACGGGTATGTGTGAACAGTATGTCCGATACGCGCACTCCGGAAGGTGGGAGTGCCGTACTGGTGCACGGCTTCCCTCTGGTCGGGGGTTTGTGTTTTTCGTGGAAAAGCGGTTTCCTTTTACCCGTACTGCTTTATCCCGGGGTCTCCCCGGACCATATCGATGAAAGGGAAGCCCGTGGCACAGAAGGTCCAGGTCCTTCTCGTTGACGACATCACCGGCGGCGAGGCCGACGAGACCGTAACGTTTGCCCTCGACGGTGCTACGTACGAGATCGACCTCACCACGGAAAACGCGGACAAGCTCCGCGGCCTACTCGCCGACTACGTCGAGGCCGGTCGCCGTACCGGTGGCCGCAGCTCCCGAGGCCGTGGCCGGGCGGCCCGTAGTGCCACTTCCGTCGCCACAGGCCCGGACACCGCCAAGGTCCGTTCCTGGGCGAAGGAGAGCGGCTACGAGGTCAATGACCGTGGCCGCGTCCCGGTCTCCATTCGCGAGGCATACGAGAAGGCGCACGCCTGATCCAACGGATTACGCCGCCCCGACGGATCCGATGACGGCGTCGGCATATGCGCCGACGTTCCACATGCCGGGAAGAGCCGGGCACGGTGGCACTCGGTCGCGAGCGCGCCGAGCAGCGGCGCCAGGCCTACGGGCCTGTGCGCGCAACTCTGGCTGCCCCCCTGGAGCTGGACCAGGCGAGCACAGGCAGCATCGGTTTCACCTCGTGTCCTGGCCGGGGAGGCCGCAGCCAGACCGGCCATCGCCGGTCATCTGCGGCCTCCTGCTTTGTGCTGGGGAGCAGAGGGGCGTTCGGAGCATGCGGGGGGAGCGGGGCGGGAATGCTGCCGCCCCGCTCCGTGGGCCCGCAGATCCAGCTCGATCCCGCCCCATTCCAGCCAATCGAGCAGGCCCGGCAGCTCCTCCGCGCTGTCCGCTGCCACCAGCAGCAATATCCGGTCGCCCATCCTCGCGACCGGCCCCGTCCTCCTCATGCGCCGCAGCACCGCAATCCCCGCGGCTGCCGGCACGTCCAGCACGTCGAAGCGCAGGCCGGTGCGCAGCCGCAGAGGCCGCCCGTCGGTCACGGCCCAGCCGAGCTCCCGCTCGTACCAACTCCACTGCGCCTGCTCGCGCGCGTCGCTCGTTTTTTCTTGGTTCGCTTCTCCGCTCGCTCCCAGGCTTCGCGGGTGGCCGTCGCGCTGGAAGCGCGCTCCTCGATCGGAGCCCTCGGCCGCCCACTGCGCCTGCTCGCGCGCGTCGCTCACAGGGCCTCGCTCACCATGCCCGCCATGTCCGGTGCAACTGCCGTGGGGCGTGGTGGTTCCGAAATGTTTCAGCGCGCTCTCTGATGTTGCGCTGGGTGATTGTATACGGGGAGCGCCCGATTGTTCGCTGGTAGCAGACATTGGTGCCGTGAGCCGCATGGATTGTCTGTGCGAATGGGTAAGAAAGACGTAGTGGCAGAGACGGCAAGGGGGTGTCCGCCGGGCAGGCGTTCGCCATGGGCGTACTGGGAATAGGTGGATCCGTCTGGCCTGCGGGAACATCGTCTCGCACCATCGGGTTGGAGCTGTTGTCGGCTGTGGGCGGCGGTAGGGCTCTCATTGATGTCGACAGTTGGAGTGAGCTGTCCCGCCCGCCGGGACTAGCATGCGGAAGGACAGCGAGGGGACCGTCCCCGATCTGCCTGACCGCTCTGAGGAGCGATTAACGATGTTCGAGAGGTTCACCGACCGCGCGCGGCGAGTTGTCGTCCTGGCTCAGGAAGAAGCCCGGATGCTCAACCACAACTACATCGGTACTGAGCACATCCTCCTGGGCCTTATCCACGAGGGTGAGGGTGTCGCTGCGAAGGCCCTGGAGAGCCTCGGGATTTCGCTCGAGGCGGTCCGTCAGCAGGTGGAGGAGATCATTGGCCAGGGGCAGCAGGCCCCTTCCGGTCACATTCCCTTCACTCCCCGTGCCAAGAAGGTGCTGGAGCTTTCGCTCCGTGAGGCCCTTCAGCTCGGCCATAACTACATCGGCACCGAGCACATTCTGCTCGGCTTGATCCGCGAGGGCGAGGGCGTCGCCGCTCAGGTCCTGGTGAAGCTGGGTGCCGATCTGAACCGGGTGCGGCAGCAGGTCATCCAGCTGCTCTCCGGCTACCAGGGCGGGAAGGAGTCGGCCACTGCGGGCGGCCCGGCCGAGGGGACCCCCTCGACCTCGCTCGTCCTCGACCAGTTCGGCCGCAACCTCACCCAGGCCGCTCGGGAGTCCAAGCTCGACCCGGTGATCGGGCGCGAGAAGGAGATCGAGCGGGTCATGCAGGTGCTGTCCCGCCGTACCAAGAACAACCCTGTCCTCATCGGCGAGCCCGGCGTCGGCAAGACCGCCGTCGTCGAGGGCCTGGCCCAGGCCATCGTCAAGGGCGAGGTTCCTGAAACGCTCAAGGACAAACAGCTCTACACCCTGGATCTGGGCGCACTGGTCGCAGGGTCCCGCTACCGCGGTGATTTCGAAGAGCGTCTGAAAAAGGTGCTCAAGGAGATCCGCACCCGCGGCGACATCATCCTGTTCATCGACGAGCTCCACACCCTGGTGGGTGCGGGCGCCGCCGAGGGCGCGATCGACGCCGCCAGTATCCTCAAACCGATGCTGGCCCGTGGTGAGCTGCAGACCATCGGTGCGACCACGCTCGACGAGTACCGCAAGCACCTGGAGAAGGACGCGGCCCTGGAGCGCCGCTTCCAGCCCATCCAGGTCGCCGAGCCGTCGCTGCCGCACACCATCGAGATCCTCAAGGGCTTGCGGGACCGGTATGAGGCACACCACCGGGTGTCCATCACCGACGCCGCCTTGGTCGCCGCCGCTACCCTGGCCGACCGCTACATCTCCGACCGCTTCTTGCCGGACAAGGCGATCGATCTGATCGACGAGGCCGGCTCCCGGATGCGTATCCGCCGCATGACGGCTCCGCCGGACTTGCGGGAATTCGACGAGAAGATCGCCGATGTGCGCCGGGAGAAGGAGTCGGCCATCGACTCCCAGGATTTCGAGAAGGCAGCTTCTCTCCGCGATAAGGAGAAGCAGCTGCTGTCCGCGAAGGCCAAGCGGGAGAAGGAATGGAAGGCCGGCGACATGGATGTCGTCGCCGAGGTCGACGAGGAGCTGATCGCCGAGGTCCTGGCCACGGCCACCGGTATCCCGGTCTTCAAGCTCACCGAGGAGGAATCCTCGCGGCTGCTGCGTATGGAGGACGAACTCCACAAGCGTGTCATCGGCCAGAAGGACGCCATCAAGGCACTCTCCCAGGCCATTCGCCGTACTCGTGCGGGTCTGAAGGACCCCAAGCGTCCCGGCGGCTCGTTCATCTTCGCCGGCCCGTCCGGAGTCGGTAAGACCGAGCTGAGCAAGACGCTCGCCGAATTCCTCTTCGGTGATGAGGACGCACTGATCCAGCTCGACATGTCGGAGTTCAGCGAGAAGCACACCGTTTCCCGCCTCTTCGGCTCGCCTCCCGGCTACGTCGGCTATGAAGAGGGCGGTCAGCTCACCGAGAAGGTGCGCCGCAAACCGTTCTCCGTCGTCCTCTTCGACGAGGTCGAAAAGGCCCACCCCGACATCTTCAACTCGCTGTTGCAGATCCTGGAGGACGGTCGTCTGACCGACTCCCAGGGCCGGGTCGTGGACTTCAAGAACACGGTCATCATCATGACCACCAACCTCGGCACCCGGGACATCTCCAAGGGCTTCAACCTCGGCTTCGCAGCCGCGGGCGATGTCAAGACCGGGTATGAACGGATGAAGGCCAAGGTCGGCGAGGAACTCAAGCAGCACTTCCGGCCCGAGTTCCTCAACCGTGTGGACGACATCGTGGTCTTCCACCAGCTCAGCGAGGAAGACATTATCCAGATCGTCGACCTGATGCTGGCGAAGGTGGACGAGCGGCTCAAGGACCGGGACATGGGCATCGAGCTCAGCACCGATGCCAAGAAGCTGCTCGCCAAGAGGGGCTACGACCCGATCCTGGGAGCCCGACCGCTGCGCCGGACAATCCAACGGGAGATCGAGGACGCGCTCTCGGAGAAGATCCTCTTCAGCGAGCTGCGCCCTGGTCATATCGTGGTTGTCGACACGCAGGGCGAAGGTGAGGAGAAAACCTTCACCTTCCGTGGCGAGGAAAAGGTCACCGTTGCGGACGCACCCCCAGTGGGGGCCGCAGGCCCGAACCTGGGCAAGGACACGTAAGCATAAGCATTCCCGCCCCGTTGACTGAATGCTGGGCGGCTGAACCAAGCTGAACCAAGAGGCCGGCCCCGGAACCACGAAACGGTTCCGGGGCCGGCCTCTTGTCATGCCACGTTGACGGCAAGTTGCTTAAAATATTCTTATTCGCCATAAATTGGTACAAATACCGCTGGCGTAATTTTAATGACCGCTGGGGTTGGACTCGGCCGATCCGTCCTGATCGGCTGATTCGTCCTGGCATGGGAAACGGGCAAGGCGTCACAAAAAGGATCAAATCGTGGTAATTTCTGAAGCTGCCGGGAAGGCTGATCGGTAACTATCAAGAAGCGCTAAGTGGGGTCTGCTGTCGGGGCATTGGCGTCGATTTCCGGGAGGTGCAGCTCCGCGACGGCGCCCCCGTCACCGTCCTTCGCGGTGGAGAACGACAGCTCCGCGCCCAGCACGTGCGCCTGGCCTGTGGCGATGGTCAGCCCCAAGCCGTGTCCCTGGCCCGAGCGGTCGCTGCTGCCGGTGCGGAAGCGGCTCGGGCCCTCGCGCAGCAGCTCGGGCGGGAAGCCCGGGCCGTGGTCACGCACCCGCAAGAGAGGGCCGTCGACCACCACTTCGACCGGCGGTTTGCCGTGCCGTCCCGCATTGGCCAGCAGATTGCCGAGGATCCGCTCAAGGCGGCGCGGATCGGTCTGCACCCACGCGTCCCGTACGACGTCGACTGTTGCGTCCGGGGCCAACCTCTGCACCCTGCGCCGGACGAACTCCGCCAGTGCGACCTCCTGCAACTCGGCGCGTTCCTCGGCGCCGTCGAGACGTGCCACCTCCAGCACGTCCTCGACGAGTGTGCGCAGCGCTTGCACCCTGTCCCGTACCAGCTCCGAGGGGCGACCGGGCGGCAGCAGTTCGGCGGCGGTGACCAGGCCCGTCACCGGGGTGCGTAGCTCGTGGGCGATGTCGGCGGTGACGCGCCGCTCGGCCTCCAGGCGTTCTTGGAGCGCGTCGGCCATCGCGTCCACCGCCCGCGCCAGTTCGTCGGTCTCGTCGCGGACCCGGCGCCCGATCGCGTCGCGTACGCGTACCTGGGTGTCGCCGTCGGCGACTTCACGGGCGGCGATCGCGGCCTTGCGGAGTCTGCGGGAGAGCTGGCTGCCGATCAGCACGCCGAGGGCGGATCCGGCGAGGACGACGACCACTGAGCCCGTGATGAGCACTCCGTCGAGGTCGTCAAGGACGGCTGTACGGTCGCTGAAGCGGCTGTTGATCGACAAGATGGTGTTGTCGGGGAGCGGAGTCTCCGCCCAGATGATCGGCTCTCCGGCGGTCTGTTGGATGTATGTGGCGCGCAGGCCGCCCCGCGCGGCTTCCTTCAGACCGGTTGGCAGCTTGGGGTTGTTGAGCCGGGCGGTGATCGTCAGCCGGTGAGTGGACTCGTAGATCTTTGCCGCGAGCTGCACTCGGGTGTCCTCGACCTCGCGCGCGCTGCCCAGCATGGAGATCTTCGCCGCATTGTGCACGACGACGGAGAGCGCGAGTGCGACCAGCGCGGAGACCACGGCGATCGCCGCCGTGAGTTTCCAACGCAGGCCGGGACGGCGTAGTAGTGTCACGTCCGTCAGGCCTTCAGCTTGTAACCGAAGCCGCGGACGGTCTCTATACGGTCCTGACCGATCTTGGTGCGCAGTCGCTGGACGTGGACGTCGACGACGCGCGTGTCGCCGCCCCACTCGTAGTCCCAGACGCTGGCCAGCAGCCGGTCGCGGGTGAGCACGGGGCCGGGGGCGGTGGAGAATTCGAGCAGCAGCCGCATCTCGGTCGGGGTGAGGGAGATCACCTCGCCGGCGCGGCGCACCTCCATGCCATCGGTGTCGATCTCCAGGTCACCGAAGCGCAGGGTGCTGCTGGACAGCGAGCCGTTGGCGACTTTGCTACAGGCATGGGATGACGGCTGGTCCGTGGCGGCTCCGGTTCTGGCTCCGGCGCCCGAGGCGCCGCCGGAGGCGTGGGTGAAGCGGCGCAGCACGGCACGGATGCGGGCGACGAGCACGGCGGCGTCGAAGGGCTTTGTGACGTAGTCGTCGGCGCCCGCCTCCAAGCCGAGGACGACGTCAATGGAGTCTGCGCGTGCCGACAGCATGATCACGGGGATGGTGGACTCGTCACGGATACGGCGGCACAGGCTCACACCGTCTAGCCCGGGCACCATGACATCGAGCAGGGCGATGTCGGCCTGCCGGGCCCGGAAGGAGTCGAGGCCGGCAATCCCGTCCGGGACCGCGGTCACCTCGAAGCCGTCGCGCTCGAGGGCGAGCGTCGTCGCTTCGCGGATGACGTCGTCGTCCTCGACGAAAAGGACATGCGTCGTGTCAGCCATAGGCCTTTGTTCCGTAGTCGGTGTGTGTGCGTGAGGTCTCCATGAAACGGGTGCCGACCCAGTGGTACATGATCACGTCTTCACCGGAAGGGCAGCACACTGGGTCCTCGGGCGCGTACACCTGCCGCGTCAGCCGCAGGTCACCGTTGTTCACATCGAGGTAGACCGGGGGTTGCTCGTCTGCGAACACGTCGATGTACCGGCCATTCTCCATACGATAGACGTAACTGCCGAGGCCGACCCCGTCTGAGCAGGTCGATACATTTATCACCACATCGGGTGCTGTGTCTTTCGTTACGTCACTGTACGAGGTGTCGACGGGGTATTCATGGTCGTCGCACGGCTTGAGATCGGATCTGATTTCGCTGCCGATTTTCGGGTCATGGATGAGCAGCTGGATCGGGTCCACTGTGTCCGTTGGCTCCCGGCTCGGGCTCGGAGGCGGGCTTGCCACCGACACGGGCGCGGCCCCTTCGACACGCACGCCGCTGCTCTCCGCGCACCCGCTCAGCGTCATCAGCGTCATCAGCGTCATCAGCGGTATGAGAGCGGTGGTGGCCAGCGCGGGCCCTCTCGTTCTTCTCAAGGGGGCGAGGCCTATGCCGCACACGCGCTCTCCTTGACGGACGCAGCCTTGCAAGGGCGAGGGAGAGGGCGAGGGCGCTGAGCCGGAATGGAGACCTTCGGCTGCTCGAGCTCCTCGCGCAGCCGGGCCAGCGCGCGGTGCAGTGTGCTTTTGACAGTTCCTGTGGACATGCCGAGCGCGCGAGCGGTCTCCTCGGTGCTCATCTGCTTCCAGTGCCGCAGCATCACGACCTGGCGCTGTTTCGGCGCCAGCACGGCGAGCGCACCGAAGAGCATGGCACGGTCAGCGCGCTGCTCGGCGCCGTCGTCGATGCTGGAGTCGGGGAGGGTCTCAGTGGGGATCTCTTCCAGCTTGCGGGCGCGCCACCATTCGGTACGCGTATTGATCATGACGCGGCGCATATAGGCGTCGGCGAGCCCCTTGTCCGCTATCCGCTCCCAGCGAGGGAAAGTACGGCACAGAGCAGTCTGGAGCAGGTCCTGGGCCTCGTTCGGGTCCGGCACGAGACGCCGGGCGCTGCGCAGCAGGGAGTCCTGACGGGATCGCACATACTCCTCGAAATCCAGCGTTTGCCTGTTATCGATCGCCGTGCTTGCCGCCATGGCCTGAGCCTCCAGATCCGTCCTGGGTTCCATCGGCTGGTCTGGCCGGGAACTCGGAACAAAGACTCTAGGGGCCTGCTGTTGCGGAAACCCCGACCGCGAGCCCACAAGCGGTTCACAGCGGTCCGTCGATTGTGTAACGACAAGGTTGTGTAACGACAAGGTCTGTAGGGGGCTGGGGCTACGGGAGCAGCGGTAGGCGCTCCGGCAGGCGGTAGACCCCGTCGGCCACCGGCTCGACGAGTCCATCGGCGACGAGGCCGTCGAGTGCGCGAGCCCGCTGTACGGGTTCGTCCCAGACCTGGTCCAGCACCTGGAGCGGGACGGGGGCAGTTGCTTCGCGCAGCACTGCGAGCAGCTTGCCGCGGACCTGGCGGTCGGTGCCCGCGTACGACTGGCTGCGGCGCGGCTGACCGTCGTGCTCGGGGAAGCCCGCGAGCCGCCAGGCGCACCGCTTTGCGATCGGGCAGCGGCTGCAGTCGGGGGTGCGGGCTGTACACACCAGCGCGCCGAGCTCCATGGTTGCGGCGGCCCAGCGGGCGGCGAGGGCCTCGTCGTCGGGCAGCAGGCGCTGGGCGAGGCGGCGTTCAGCCGCGCTGGTGGCGTTCGCCGGGTACTGCACGCCGGTGAGGGCGCGGGCGAGTACACGGCGGACGTTGGTGTCGAGAACGGCGTGCCGCTGCCCGTACGCGAAAGAGGCGACTGCGGCGGCGGTGTACTCGCCGACGCCGGGCAGCGCCAGCAATGCGGCGTGATCGCGCGGGACTTCACCGTCATGGCGCTCGGTGATCGCCGCTGCCGCCCCGTGCAGACGCAGGGCGCGCCGCGGATAGCCGAGCCGTCCCCAGGCGCGGACCGCCTCGCCCGGTGGTTCGGCGGCGAGGTCGGCTGGGCGTGGCCAACGGGCCAGCCACTGCTCGTAGACCGGCAATACCCGGCTGACCGGGGTCTGCTGCAGCATGAACTCGCTGACCATCACGGACCACGCGCCTGCGTCGGGGCGGCGCCATGGCAGATCGCGGGCGTGCACCGCGAACCAGGCCGTGAGAGAACGGTGCAGAGCTGTCGTCTCGGCCGTCTTGGTCTGCTCGGTCTTCATCGCGCCTTTGATCCTGTCACACGCCGAGGAAACGTATGAAGACCTGTAAAGAGGTGAGCCGTATGCGGCGGGTGGTGTCCGGGCATACCCTTGATCTCCCATAGAGTTTACGCGTGGGCAATGTGCGCAACCCGGTGGGCCCCCTACCCTCTTCGATCTACTGGCGGCGGCGGGCAGTTGTGCTGTGCTTGTGCGCGCTTTTGGTCGTGCTCGTCGTGTGGACGGTGACCTCCATCGGCTCGGGGGGAAGTGCGCAGAACGAGGGTGCGCCGCATGGCGGTCGGTCGCCTCTTTCGTCGATCACACCGGGGCCTTCGGCCGGCCCGACGGGGATCACGTCGGTGCCGGGCGGGCGTGACACGTCGGGTGGTTGGGGCAGTTCCGGGGGCTCGGGCCCGTCCAGTGGTGCCGCGACATCGGCTGCCGGTGCGGCGGGCGGGGGCGGCATCGGCGGTTCCCGCACCGGCATTTCGGGTGGAGACATGGGTGGTTCGGGGAACTCCAACCCGCCGCCGCTCCCGGATTCCTCGGACTTGCCTGACTGCTCCTCGCCGCAGGTGCAGTTGAAGGTGCGTAGCGTGCAGAGCTCCTACGACCCGGGTCAAAGGCCGGAGTTCGTGGTGACCGCGGTCAACTCGGGCGCCAGCGCATGCAAGGTGAACTTCGGGGCGACGGCGGCCGTCGTCTCCGTCATTGACTCCTCGGGCGCTCATGTGTGGTCCTCGGACAACTGCCCGTCCAACGGGAACGCGTATTTGCTCCAAGTCCCGGCAAACGGTTCCGTTTCGTACACGCTGCAGTGGAACTTGCGCAAGAGCAGCCCGCAGTGCGCCGAGCTCTCCGGGATGGGCAACGCAGGCCCCGGCACATACGAGGTGAAGGTGTCCGAGAGCGGAATCGGCTCCAGCCGGGGATCATTCGTCCTGAACCAGTACGGAAGCTGACGGAAGCTGACGGAGGCAAAGATGACGGAAGCTGACGGAAGCTGAGGTACCGAACGGCAGCAGCGTCACACGTAGCGTTCGAGGATCGAGGACTCGGCGAGTCGGGAGAGCCCCTCGCGGATCGAGCGGGCCCGCGCCTCGCCGACGCCGTCGACCCTCTGCAGATCGTCGACGCTCGCGGCGAGCAGCTTCTGCAGGCTTCCGAAGTGATCGACAAGCCGCTCGATGACGGCGTTCGGCAGCCGTGGGACCTTGGCGAGCAGCCGGAATCCGCGAGGGCTGATAGCGGCGTCAAGCGATTCGGGGGAGCCGGTGTAACCCAACGCACGAGCCACTGTGGTCAGTTCGATCAGCTCGCTCTGCGGTAGGGAGTCGAGCTCCGTGAGCGCCTCGGCGACCGTACGCGGGCGCCTCCCGGTCAGCTCGGGAACGTAGTCACGGGCGACGAGTTCGCGTTCCGGGTCGACACCGGAGATCAACTCGTCGAGCTGCAGCGCGAGGAGACGGCCGTCGGTGCCCAACTCGACGACATATTCGGCGATCTCTGTGGCGATGCGACGCACCATCTCCAGGCGCTGTGCCACTGCCGTGACATCTCTGACGGTGACCAAGTCCTCGATCTCCAGCGCGGAGAGCGTGCCGGCGACTTCGTCGAGTCGCAGTTTGTATCGTTCAAGTGTGGCGAGTGCCTGGTTGGCGCGCGAGAGGATTGTCGCCGAGTCCTCCAGCACCCGGCGCTGCCCGTCGACATAGAGGGCGATCACGCGCATCGACTGACTGACGGAGATGACAGGGAAACCGACCTGCTTACTGACCCGGTCCGCAGTGCGGTGGCGGGTGCCGGTCTCCTCGGTGGGGATGGTGGAGTCGGGGACGAGCTGTACGCCAGCGCGCAGGATCTTGGTGATGTCCTTGTCAATGATGAGTGCGCCGTCGAGCTTGCACAGCTCGCGCAGCCGCGTCGCGGTGAATTCGACATCGAGAACAAACCCGCCGGTGCAGAGTGATTCAACTGTTTTATCCATGCCGAGCACGATCAGCCCGCCAGTGTTGCCGCGAACGATGCGCTCCAAGCCGTCACGGAGCGCGGTGCCGGGCGCAGCCGCGCTGAGCGCGGCCCGCATCATGCTCATGCCGTCGGCGCCGACACCGAACACCCCGCCGGGCCCACTGGACCTTCCGGGTCTTCCGGATGTGAGTACCCGGTCGTTGGCTGCCACTGCGCTCCTCCGGTCACATATCGGCTGTTCCAGGCCTGCCGTGACCGGAACGTCCTCTGTCCGCTCTCCGACACAGGTGGCCGCCCATACGACCCTCGTCCCCGCCGGCCCGGACGGGCGGGATCGGGCAAGTCTACCGACGCCCGCCGATTTCAGTCGGCTGATGCCGCACTCCGCAGCTCCCCCGCAGCTACTCTGCAGTTATCCCTCCGCTATCCCTCCGCCCGCCGGGCCTCGTACGAGCCTGCCCCACCGGAGCCTTTCCGCGGAAGCACGCGCAATGCCTCTCCGACGTCTGTGACCTCTGTCACTGTCATCTCCCGCGGCACTTTGCCGGGATCGGGCGGTACCAGCGCGTGAGTGAACCCGAGACGCGCGGCCTCAGCAAGGCGGCGCTGTACGCCGGTGACTGTGCGCACCTCACCCGCCAAGCCCACCTCGCCGATCGCCACCAGGTTCTTCGGCAATGGCATGTCACTCGCCGCACTCGCCAACGCCAGCGCCACCGCCAGGTCGGCGGACGGCTCCGAGAGCTTCACTCCGCCCACCGTCGCGCTGTAGATGTCGCACTTGCCGATCTGGTGAATACGGCCGCGCTGTTCGAGGACGGCGAGCATCATCGACACCCGGGAGGTCTCAAGGCCCGAAGTGGTGCGGCGTGGCGAGGGGATCTGAGAGGCGACGGTGAGCGCCTGCACCTCGGCGACGAGCGGGCGGCGGCCCTCCAAAGTGACGGTCAGGCACGTGCCGGGCACCGGCTCGTCCCGCCGGGTGAGAAACAGCCCGCTGGGATCGGCGAGCCCAGTGATCCCCTCGTCGTGCAGTTCGAAGCAACCGACCTCATCGGTGGCTCCATAGCGGTTCTTGACACCCCGGATCAGCCGCAACCGCGCATGACGATCGCCCTCGAAGTGCAGGACGACGTCAACGAGATGCTCCAGCAGCCGCGGACCGGCGATCGCACCGTCCTTCGTGACATGACCGACCAGGATCGTCGACATACCGCGATCCTTCGAGGCGCGGATCAGCGCCCCCGCCACCTCGCGCACCTGCGCCATGCCACCCGGCGCGCCGTCGATCTCCGGCGAGGCCACCGTCTGCACCGAATCCAGCACGAGCAACGCGGGCTTGACGTCGTCAAGATGGCCGAGGATCGCAGCGAGATCCGTCTCGGCCGCCAGGTACAGGTAGTCGCTGAGCGCACCGATACGGTCGGCGCGCAGCCGCACCTGCCCGGCCGACTCCTCGCCCGTCACGTACAGCGTGCGCGCCCGCTCACTCGACGCCTTCGCCGCGACGTCAAGCAGCAGCGTCGACTTGCCCACCCCGGGCTCGCCCGCGAGCAGCACCACGGCCCCCGGCACCAGACCGCCGCCGAGCACCCGGTCGAGCTCGGCGACGCCCGTGGAGCGCGCTGTCGCCGTACGGCCGTCGACCTGCGCGATCGGACGTGCGGGCGCGGTGACCCGGCCGGGCGCGGTGGTGCGAACGGCTGGCGCGCCGTACTCCTCGACCGTGCCCCACGCCTGGCACTCACCGCACCGGCCGAGCCATTTGGCCGTCGTCCAGCCGCACTCGGTGCAGCGATAGGCCGGACGGTCCTTGGGAGTCGTACGCATACGGGCAGCCATGAGTCTCACCCTAGGTCCTGGGTATGACAACGCACCGGTGTGCCCGCGGCAGTGCTCCGGCGGAGCCTTCCCCGCAGGCAGAAACAGGAAGAGGGAGGCAGGAGGGAGCTCCCCCCGTGATGCTTCCAGTGCCCCTGGCGCGAAAGAGCGAACGGAGACGTCCGCGCCGTGGCGTACGCGGGGCGGTGAGGTGGCGCACCATGGCGAGAAGGGGGTGAATTGCACGGACGGATGAGCCTGGTGTCCTCTTTTGAGGGGGAAGTGCACCCGAAAGAGTTAAACGTTAGGCCGAGAGATGGGAGGGCGCGCACAGCCGCCCTACGGTCACCCAGTGATGAGCAGGTCTGAGCACACCCCGTGGCGTTCCCCCTCGCCCCCGGCACACCGCCGCCCGGCACCCACCGGTGCGCACCGGGCGGTCTCGCGCGCGCCCCGCCGCGGACCTCGCCCGGGCAGCGGGCCCCGTACCGGACCGGCCGCAGGGCAGGACGCGGCGTCGGCCCTTGCCTCAGACGCCGCCCCAGGAGCCGATCTGACAGCGGGCAGTGTTCCGCAGCAGCTGTCCCCGCTCTACGAGCCCTACCTGGACGGACTGTTCACCTACTGCCTGTCCGTACTATGCGAGCACGCCACCGCGACCGCCGCCCTCGGCGATATGCTCGCCGTTGCCGAACGCCACCGCGGCCGACTGCGCCACCCCGAGCTGCGCCGCGCCTGGTTCTACGCACTCGCCCGCTGGGCCTGCCTGCGCCGCCTCGCCCAAGGCCGCCCGGCCTCCGGATCACCCGAGACCCCGCAGTCCGTTGCCGACGAACGCCGCCGCGAACTCGCCGCCCTTGCCTGGCCCGAGGCAGCGGGCACCACCCCCGAGCAGCGCGAAGCCCTCGAACTCTCCGTCCGCCATCAGCTGTCCGCCCGCGAGATCGCCGCCGTACTCGGCGTCGCCCGCGACACCGCCCGCTCCCTGCTCTCCCGCGCCGCCTGCAAGGTCGAACGGACCCGAACCGCGCTCGCCGTTGTCGAACTCGGCAGCTGCCCAGCCGTAGCCCGGCTCTCCGGCGACGCCCAGGTACTGCTCGGCACCACTCTGCGCCGTGAACTCGTCCGCCACGTCGACGAATGCCCCGCCTGCCGCCTCACCGCAGAACAAGCCGTCGCCGCCGGTCCCTGGCCTGGCACCGCCACTCCCGCCGTACTCGCCCTCGTCGAGGCGCCGCGCTCTGCCGTGGGCGCCGCAATGGTGCACGCCATGCGCGCGATCCGCTCCGCCGGACGCAGCGATGGCCGCCTACCCCACTTCGACCGGCGCGGCTTCCCCCTGGACGTGAAGGAACGTGCCGCCCGCCGCACCCTGATGCGCCACCGTGCGCTCACCACCACCGTCGTTGCGGCCGTCGTCGCTGCCCCCACACTCGCTTTGTGGGCCGCGTACCGCAATGCGCCGCAGACCGGCGAGGCCCAGGACACCACCTCGGTCTCGGTGACCGACACCGACGGCGCCAACCCCACCGACTACGGCTATACCTACCAGAAGAGCGGCAACGCCAAAGTCATCAGCCACCCCCATGCCACCGCTCCCCGTCTCCCCAGCGGCACCCCGCCCCCCAAAGCGGCCGCCCCGGCAGACGACTCGGCCCGGCCCCCGCGCTCGCCCGACTCCCCACACCCCGCGGCCAGCTCCGCACCGTCCTCGCCGCGCCCCGGGTGGATCACCGTCGCCGCCCAGCCGCAAGGCTCCGACACCCAGATCACGGTGACCGACGAGGGCGGTTCGCCAGTGCACTGGACGGCCTCAACCGACGCGTCCTGGCTGCACCTGAGCACCACCTCGGGCACCCTCCAGCCAGGTCGCAGCGTCACCATCACGGCCACCGTCGACCAGGCGGCTCAGCCCGCAGGGCGCTGGCGCGCCAAAATCACCTTCGAACCGTCCCATTCCACAGTCATCATCGAGGGACAGGGCGCCGACCCCTCCCCGTCGGGCAGCCCGACGCCCTCGCCGACGCCGGCCTCCGGCCACACATCGAAGCCGGAGCCGGAACGGGGGTCGGCCTCCGGCCACCCGCCGAAGCCGGAGGGCAGCTCGGAGCGCGAGAGCCAGCGAGGCGAGAGCCAGCGGCCGCAAAAGCCGCAAAAGCCGTAAAGCCGTAAAGCCGTAAAAGCCGGAGCGTAAGCCTCAGACCTGGGGATCGGCAGGGTGCGGTGCGAGGAGCGGGAGCGAGGAGGCGAGTCGGGCCTCGCACAGCTCGACCAGCCGCTCGTACGCGGGCGCGCCCATCAGCTCGATCAGCTCAGGCCGGTAGGAGACATAGACGGGCTCGCCCGCGCCATGGGCCGACTTCGCGCCCGTACACCACCAGTGCAGATCGTGCCCACCGGGACCCCAGCCACGCCGGTCGTACTCGCCGATCGACACGACCAGCACCTGGGTGTCGTCAGGCCGGTCGACCCAGTCGTACGTACGGCGGATCGGCAGCTGCCAGCACACGTCCGGCTTCGTCTCCAGCGGCTCGCGCTCCTCCCGCAGCGCCAGGGTGTGCAGCGCACAGCCCTCACCGCCGGCGAATCCCGGACGATTGAGGAAGATGCACGCACCATCGACCAGCCGCGTCTGCCGCTCGCCGTCCTCGCTGACCTCCACCCACCCCTCGGGTGAGCGGCCTGCCTCGTGCAACTGCCATACTTCGGGCGTCAATCGGGCCACGTGCTCGGCGACTCGCGCCTCGTCGTCCTCATCCGAGAAGTGCGCGCCGAGCGTGCAGCAGCCGTCGCTCGCACGCCCCGCGGTGATACCTTGGCAGCCGCGGCCGAAGATGCACGCCCAGCGCGAGGTGAGCCAGGTCAGATCGCAGCGGAAGACCTGCTCGTCGTCGGCCGGATCCGGGAATTCGACCCAGGCACGTGGGAAGTCCAACCCGGCCTCGTCAGCCTCGACTGGCTTCTGCTTTTCCTTGGATTTCGCCTTTGCCGCTTTTGCCACTCAGCCAGAGTAGGTCAACCCAGGCAATTACCGAGGTCGCTGAGGAACACGGATGCAGCACGCGCTAGCGTCAGTCCTATGCGACTCGGAGTGCTCGACGTGGGATCCAACACCGTTCATCTGCTGGTGGTGGACGCTCACCCGGGTGCGAGACCATTGCCCGCCTACTCCCACAAGGCCGAGCTGAGGCTCGCCGAGATCCTCGACGACGGCGCCATCGACGACGCAGGCGTGGCACGGCTGGCCGCCCAGGTCGCCGACGCAGAGCGAGCTGCCGAAGACAAGGGCGCCGAAGAAGTGCTCGCCTTCGCGACCTCAGCAGTACGGGAGGCAGCCAACGCCGAAGAAGTGCTCGCACGCGTCGCGGAGGGCACCGGCATCAAGCTGCAGGTGCTCTCGGGCGAAGACGAAGCGCGGCTGACCTTCCTCGCCGCCCGCCGCTGGTTCGGCTGGTCGGCCGGGCGGCTGCTGGTGCTCGACATCGGCGGCGGCTCACTGGAAGTCGCGTACGGGATCGACGAGCAGCCCGACGCGGCAGTCTCACTGCCGCTGGGCGCTGGACGGCTCACGGCATCCAGCCTGCAGGGCGACCCACCCGACCCAGAGGACATCCGGGCGTTGCGCAAGCACGTCCGGGCTGAAATCGCCCGTACGGTTGCGGAGTTCAGCAGGCTGGGGGCGCCGGATCACGTAGTCGGGACATCGAAGACGTTCCGGCAGCTCGCGCGCATCACCGGCGCGGCAGCATCCCGGGAAGGACTGTATGTGCAGCGCACCCTGGGGCGGCAGGCACTGGAGGAGTGGGTGCCACGACTGGCATCCATGACGGTGGAGGAGCGGGCAGCGCTCCCCGGGGTCTCGGCGGGGCGCGCCCGTCAGCTGCTCGCCGGCGCACTTGTCGCCGAGGGCGCGATGGATCTGTTCGGGGTCGAGGAACTGGAGATCTGCCCCTGGGCGCTGCGGGAGGGCGTGATTTTGCGGCGGCTGGACGCGATGGGTTTGCCCGTCCGAGCGTGACCGCCACTCACCTGCCCGGTGACCGTGCGGTGACCACACGGTGCCCCGGCGACCAACGTGCTCACCTTCGCCGGGAGGTGCCCGCACAAGCCGTACGCTGTAGCGCGTGGCCGACCGACCCGACGCCCCCACGCCCCGGGAGGCGCACGCCAAGAAATACGCCAAGGAAATGGCACCTGCCAGAAAAACGCAGCGCGTGGCGCTGTCCACCGCCTCCGTGTACCCGGAATCCACCTCCACCGCCTTCGAGATCGCCGCAAGGCTCGGGTACGACGGCGTCGAGATCATGGTATGGACCGACCCCGTCAGCCAGGACACCGAGGCGCTGCGCCGCCTCTCCGACTACTACGGCGTCCCCATCCTCGCCGTCCACGCCCCCTGCCTGCTGATCACCCAGCGCGTCTGGTCCACCGACCCGTGGACAAAGCTGGAGCGCGCCCGCGCCGCTGCCGAGACACTCGGGGCCTCCACCGTCGTCGTCCACCCACCGTTCCGATGGCAGCGCAATTACGCCCGGGAGTTCGTCCGCGGCGTGTGGCGAATGGCCGACGAGACGGATGTGCGGTTCGCCGTGGAGAACATGTACCCATGGCGTTACCGCGACCGCGAGATGCTCGCCTACGCGCCCGACTGGGATCCCACGAAGGAAGACTTCCGGGACTTCACCATCGACCTCTCCCACACCGCGACCGCCCGCAACGACGCCTTGCACATGGT
Organism: Streptomycetaceae bacterium; assembly: GCA_019243445.1. Lineage (GTDB taxonomy): Bacteria > Actinomycetota > Actinomycetes > Streptomycetales > Streptomycetaceae > Streptantibioticus_B. The sequence goes on from JAFAUH010000105.1 coordinate 61,883, forward strand.
CGACCGCATGGGCGACCGGCTCGCGCACATCCATCTCGCGGACGGCACCGGGTCGGGCAAGGACGAGCACCTGGTGCCGGGGCGCGGCGCGCAGCCGTGTGCCGAGCTGCTGGAGCGGCTGGCCGTGTCAGGGTTCACCGGCACTGTGGTCATCGAGGTCAACACACGTCGCGCCATGTCCGCCGCCGAACGAGAAGCCGATCTCGCCGAAGCGCTCGCCTTCACCCGGCTGCACCTGACACCGGCCGCGCAAGTCGGCTGATGGACCTGGGCAGAGCCCGAGACCGCGCCCTGACGGCGGTCCGGATCCCGGACACCTCGCCCGGATCCCGGGCCGACAGGCGTAGGCTCGATAGCTACGTCAGGACTCGAAGGAGTGGAGCTACCGTGCCCGAATTGAGGTCACGT
>JAFAUH010000402.1 GCA_019243445.1 Streptomycetaceae bacterium
GGCGGCAGATCCTCGCCGAGCAGCCGACGACCAACTCGCCCGGCGTGTGGAACCGCCTCGACCACCGTCCGCTGGAAGGTTTCGTCTACGCAATCACGCCATTCAATTTCTCTGCGATTGCGGGCAACCTGCCGACCGCGCCCGCGCTCATGGGTAACGTCGTGATCTGGAAGCCGTCCCCCACACAGACTCTCGCGGCTGTGCTGCTGATGCGGCTGCTGGAGGACGCCGGTCTGCCCAAGGGCGTCATCAACCTGCTGACGGGTGACGGCGTTGCCGTCTCCGAAGTGGCGCTGAACCACCCGGAGTTGGCGGGCATCCACTTCACCGGCTCGACCAAGACTTTCCACTACCTGTGGAAGACAGTGGGCGCCAATATCGAGAAGTACAAGAACTACCCGCGGATCGTGGGCGAGACCGGCGGCAAGGACTTCGTCGTCGCTCACCCGTCCGCCGACCCGGCAGTGCTCAAGACGGCGCTGACCCGCGGCGCCTTCGAGTACCAGGGCCAAAAGTGCTCGGCCACCTCCCGCGCCTACATCCCGCGCTCGCTCTGGGACTCCGGTTTCAAAGAGTCCTTCGCCGCCGAGGTCGACGGGATCGCAATGGGCGACGTCACCAATCTCGACAACTTCATCGGAGCCGTCATCGATGAACGTGCCTTTGCCAAGAACAAGGCGGCCATCGACCGGGCCAAGACCGATCCATCGGTCGAGATCGTGGCGGGCGGGGCGTACGACGACTCCGTCGGATACTTCGTCCGCCCGACCGTGCTGGTCTGCTCCGACCCGGAGAACGAGGTCTTCCGCACCGAATACTTCGGCCCGATCCTCGCGGTCCACGTCTACGAGGACGACACATATGACGAGATGCTCGCGCAGATGGAGTCCGTCTCCGCATACGCACTCACCGGCTCGGTGATCGCCCGGGACCGCGCTGCCGCCGCCGAGGTGATGGACAAGCTGCGCTATGCGGCCGGCAACTTCTACATCAACGACAAGTCGACTGGCGCCGTCGTCGGCCAGCAGCCCTTCGGCGGCGGCCGTGCCTCGGGCACCAACGACAAGGCAGGCGCCAAGCAGAACCTGATGCGCTGGACGTCCACCCGCTCCATCAAGGAGACACTCGTTCCTCCGACGGACTACCGCTACCCGCACATGGGATGACCTGCGAGGGGCTCTACCTGGCCCGGCACCTGTGGAGGGTGCCGGGCCATTCCTCGTCTCAAATAGTAGGAAGCCCGAGTAACTGTGCAGACAAAACGGTGCTACGGGCTTAGCTTGGGAGAAGCCGAACGTCTCGCTCGATCCAGCGATTGGCGGGTCAGAGCCGGTGCCGACAAGCAGGCCACCCCTGCGTGCACGCTCCCCGCCCTACGGCGCGCTACCCATCTTTGAGCTTTCCGGTTGGAGCTGTGCACCATGGATGAAACTGCTCGTGAGAACGCCGCCAAGGCCCTGCAGCGCGCTCTCGACCGCCGTGACAACGGCGGCAGTACGGGCCACGAACGCGCCCGACAGTGATGTCCGTCATGCGGACGTAACGTGTCCTGGGCTGGGACGAGGCGTAAGGTGCGGGTCATGTCTCGTACCCTCAGCCTCGCAGTGATCCCCGGTGACGGAATCGGCCAGGAAGTCGTTGCCGAAGGGCTCAAGGTCCTTCGGCAGGCGCTTGCGCAGGACGTGAAGCTGGAGACGAAGTCGTACAGCTTCGGTGCCAAGCGATGGCATGAGACCGGCGAGACGCTGACCGACGCCGACCTCGCGCAGCTCAAGGAGCACGACGCGATCCTGCTCGGCGCCATCGGCGATCCGTCGGTGCCGTCCGGCGTGCTGGAACGCGGTTTCCTGCTCAAACTGCGCTTCGCCTTCGACCACCACGTCAACCTGCGGCCCGGCAAGCTCTTCCCCGGCGTGAAGTCGCCGCTCGCAGGTGAGCCTTCCATCGACTTCGTCGTCGTGCGTGAGGGTACCGAGGGCCCGTATGTGGGCAACGGCGGCACACTGCGCGCCGGCACCCCGCACGAAGTGGCGACTGAGGTCAGCCTCAACACCGCATTCGGCATCGAGCGGGTGGTGCGCGATGCGTACACCCGCGCACAGGCGCGTCCGCGCAAGAAGCTGACGCTCGTGCACAAGAACAACGTGCTCGTGCACGCCGGTCACCTGTGGAAGAACATCTTCGACAAGGTGGGCGAGGAGTTCCCTGAGGTCACCACCGACTACCTGCACGTGGATGCGGCGACAATCTTCTTCGTCACCCAGCCCGAGCGGTTCGACGTGATTGTCACCGACAACCTCTTCGGTGACATCCTCACCGACCTCGCCGCTGCCGTCACCGGAGGCATCGGGCTTGCCGCGAGCGGCAACATCAACCCCTCCGGCGAGTTCCCGTCGATGTTCGAGCCCGTGCACGGCTCGGCACCGGATATCGCCGGCCAGGGCAAGGCCGACCCGACCGCGACCGTGCTTTCCGTCGCCCTGCTGCTCCAGCACCTCGGTTACCAGGCCGAGGCCGCCCGCATCGAGGCCGCCGTCGCCGCCGACCTCGCCGAGCGCTCCGGCGCCCGCTCCACCTCCGAGATCGGCGACACGCTCGCCGCGCGGCTGTCTTGAAAAGGACATGAACCATGACGACGCCCACGATCGAGCTCAAGCCCTCCTCGCACCCGCTCTCCAATGCGGAACGCGAGGCAGTTCTCGCCAACCCCGGTTTTGGCCGCCACTTCACCGACCACATGGTGACGATCAAGTGGACCGAAGGCCGCGGCTGGTACGACGCTCAGCTCGTCCCGTACGCGCCGTTGTCGCTCGACCCGGCCAACATGGCGTTGCACTACGCGCAGATCATCTTCGAGGGGCTCAAGGCATACCGTCAGCCCGACGGCTCGGTGGCCACCTTCCGCCCTGAGGAGAACGCCAAGCGCTTCCAGGCATCCGCTCGCCGCCTCGCCATGCCCGAACTTCCAGTCGAGACGTTCATCGAGGCGGTTGACGCGCTGGTGGCGCAGGACAAGGCGTGGGTGCCGTCCAAGGAAGAACAATCGCTCTATCTGCGTCCGTTCATGTTCGCCACCGAGGTCGGTCTGGGCGTCAAGCCCGCCAATGAATACCTGTTCGTGGTCATCGCCTCCCCGGCCGGCGCCTATTTCCCCGGCGGCATCAAGCCCGTGTCGGTGTGGCTCTCCGAGGAGTACGTGCGCGCCGCACCCGGCGGCACGGGCGCAGCGAAGACGAGCGGCAACTACGCCGCTTCCTTGGTCGCCCAGGCTCAGGCCGCCGAGTTCGGCTGCGACCAGGTGGTCTGGCTGGACGCGATCGAGCGACGCTGGATCGAAGAAATGGGCGGCATGAACCTGTACTTCGTCTACGGGCGGGATACAAACAAGCCGCTGATCGTCACCCCGGAGCTGTCCGGCTCGCTGCTGCCCGGGATCACTCGTGCCTCGCTGCTGCAACTCGCGATTGACCGCGGCTACGAGGTCGCCGAAGGCCGGATCTCCGTGGACGACTGGCAGCAGGGCAACGCCGACGGCTCGCTCACTGAGGTTTTCGCCTGCGGAACGGCGGCGGTGATCACTCCGGTCGGCTCGGTGAAGTCGGCGCGCGCCAATTGGACAGTGGGGGACGGGAAGCCAGGTGAGATCACTTTGACGCTGCGTAAGGCGTTGCTCGACATCCAAACCGGCGCGGCTCCTGACGCGCACGGCTGGATGCACAAGCTGGGCTGACGGCCCGTTCCGCGAGAGGCGCTTCGCCGTTGATGTGTGAACGGCAGAGTGTGGTGTGCAGCGTGGCGCCATACGCCCTGCCGCACCCGTGACGCCCGAATCGTGAGACACCCTCCCTGTGTGCACGGTGATGTGCCACACTGCCCATGTGCCTTCGTTTGCTACGATTATTGGCAGCAGGCGCGCCGGTCCGCAGTGACCGCCTCGCGGAGATCCAGACCGCGGCGGCGATCACCGTGTCCCAGACCCGCGCGCAGACCTCTCGCACCCGCGAGAGGTCTTTTCGTTTCCCGGACCATCCGCTACGGGCGGCGAGGCGCGAGGGATCATCGGGGGCAAGTGGAGTTGGTTGTTCCTTCAACCCCGCTCATTCGACAGGAGTCCATCACCATGACGGCCGTATCCGATCGCATCCTCCCCGGCCCCGGTTTTGATGAGTTCCACATCTTCGACACGACGCTGCGCGATGGTGCCCAGCGTGAAGGCATCAACTTCACCGTCGCCGACAAGCTCGCAATCGCCCGGTACTTGGACGACTTCGGCGTGGGATTCATCGAGGGGGGCTGGCCGGGGGCGAATCCACGGGACACCGAATTCTTCCAACGGGCCCGTACGGAGATCGACTTCAAGCACGCTCAACTCGTCGCCTTCGGCGCGACGCGCAAGGCAGGAACACGCGCCGAGGACGATCCGCAGGTGGCTGCGTTGCTGGAGTCCGGTGCGTCGGTGATCACCCTGGTCGCCAAGGCGCACGACCGCCATGTGGAACTCGCGCTGCGCACCACGCTCGAGGAGAATCTCGCGATGGTGCGCGAGACGGTCACATATCTGCGCGACCAGGGGCGACGGGTCTTCGTCGACTGCGAGCACTTCTTCGACGGCTACCGGGCCAATCCCCAGTACGCCACATCGGTGGTCCGCACGGCGCATGAGGCCGGCGCCGACGTGGTCGCACTCTGCGACACCAACGGCGGGATGCTACCCGCGCAGATCGCCGCCGTGGTACGGACGTTGCTCGCCGACACCGGCGCCCGGCTCGGCATTCACGCGCAGGACGACACCGGCTGCGCCGTCGCAAACACCCTTGCTGCCGTCGATGCGGGCGTCACCCATGTGCAGTGCACAGCCAACGGCTATGGCGAGCGGGTGGGCAACGCCAATCTCTTCCCCGTCGTCGCCGCCCTGGAGCTCAAGTACGGCAAGAAAGTGCTGCCCGAGGGCACGCTCGCGGAGATGACCCGGATCTCCCACGCGATCGCCGAAATCGTCAACATCGCGCCATCCACCCATCAGCCGTACGTGGGCGTGTCGGCCTTCGCACACAAGGCCGGACTGCATGCCTCCGCGATCAAGGTTGACCCCGACCTGTACCAGCACGTCGAGCCTGAGCTGGTCGGCAACACCATGCGGATGCTGGTCTCGGACATGGCCGGGCGTGCCTCGATCGAGCTCAAGGGCAAGGAGCTCGGCTATGACCTGACCGGCGACCGTGAGCTCGCGGGACGTGTCGTGGAGCGAGTGAAGGAGCGGGAGCTCGCAGGCTATACCTACGAGGCAGCCGACGCCTCCTTCGAGCTGCTGCTGCGGAACGAAGTGCGCTCCACCGCGACCTGCTTCTTCCGCACTGAGTCCTGGCGCACCATTGTCGAGCAGCTGCCTGACGGGGACCAGGTCAACGAGGCAACAGTGAAACTGTGCGTGAAGGGCGAGCGCATCGTCGCCATCGGCGAGGGCAACGGTCCGGTAGATGCGCTCGACCGGGCGTTGCGGGCCGGCCTGGAGCAGATCTACCCGCAGCTTGCCACGATGGAGCTCGTCGACTACAAAGTCCGCATCCTCGAGGGGCTGCACGGTACGCAGTCGATCACCCGAGTACTGGTCACCACGAGCGATGGGCTGGACGAGTGGTCGACGGTCGGCGTCGGCGAGAACATCATCGCCGCCTCCTGGCAGGCGCTGAGCGACGCATACACCTATGGACTGCTGCGAGCAGGCGCTGAGACGCAGTAAGTAGGCTGCTGCGCGCCGCGTTGTGCGACGGCATGATGTACTGCGGCCCCATGGCGCGCAGCCGCCCCCACAACCCGACAATGGTGTGCCGGAAACCGTCACCGCACCCCCTTGATCCAACCTGGGAGACTCGATGCGCTCTGCGAAGGACTTCTTCCGCCCGCTGGCCGTAGGGGCACCCATGCCCCTGCGCGAGATCCCGTTCCGGCCGTCGCGGATGATCCACTTCTTCGATCCGAGCAACGAGAAGATGGCCGCCAAAGTCCCCTCACTCGCGACCCAAGTGGACGTCCTGCTCGGGAACTTGGAGGACGCCGTCCAAGCGGATCGCAAGGAGGCGGCGAGGAACGGTCTGGTAGCGATCGCCAAGGCCACCGACTTCGGCGAGACTCAACTGTGGACGCGGATCAACAGCCTCGACTCCCCCTGGGCACTCGACGACCTGCTCACCCTGGTGACCGAGATCGGGCACAAGCTCGATGTGATCATGGTGCCCAAGGTGGAGGGCTCCGAGGACATCCACTATGTCGACCGGCTGCTCGCTCAACTGGAGGCGAAGGCAGGGCTCGAACGGCCGATTCTGGTCCACGCGATTTTGGAGACCGCGACCGGCGTCGCCAACGTGGAGGAGATCGCCGGCGCCGGCCCGCGCATGCAGGGGATCTCCCTCGGCCCCGCCGACCTTGCCGCCAGCCGCCGGATGAAGACCACCCGCGTCGGTGGCGGCCACCCTGGATACCTGGTCCGCGAGGACCCGCACCTCGACGACGCCGAGGCCCCGCGCGCCATCTACCAGCAGGATCTGTGGCACTACACCATTGCGCGCATGGTCGACGCCTGTGCGGCGTACGGCGTCCTCCCCTACTACGGGCCCTTCGGCGACATCCGCGACACCACTGCCTGCGAGGACCAGTTCCGCAACGCGTTCCTGCTCGGCTGCGTCGGAGCCTGGAGCCTGCACCCCGCACAGATCGACATCGCCAAGAAAGTCTTCTCGCCGGCGCCCGCCGACGTGGTGTGGGCGCGCAAAGTCATTGCCGCGATGGGCGACGGCACCGGCGCGGTGATGATCGACGGCAAGATGCAGGACGATGCCACGTACAAGCAGTGCCAGGTGGTGGCCACGCTCGCCGACGCGCTCGCCACCCGCGATCCTGAGCTGCGCGCCGCTTATGCGGCTGCGGAGCTCCTGCAGAACAAGGAGCAGTAAGAGGTCATGTCCAACATCATGTCCCACGCGAGCCTGCGGCCGCGCCGCTCCGTCCTCTACATGCCGGGCGCCAATGAGCGTGCCCTGGAGAAGGCCAAAACCATTCCGGCCGATGCACTCATCCTCGACCTGGAGGACGCGGTCGCGCCCGAGGCAAAGGCCAACGCGCGCAAGCGCGTTGCGGCGGCGGCTGCCTCCGGAGAGTACGGATACCGGGAGCTCACCATCCGGGTGAACGCACCCGGCACCCCCTGGCACGCCGACGACTTGCGGTCGGTAGCCGAGGCCGGTCCCGACGCCGTCGTTGTCCCCAAGGTCGACAGCGCGCACACCGTACAGGAGGTCGAGCGCGCCCTTGAGGCCGCCGGAGCCCCGGACACCACCGCCATCTGGGCGATGGTCGAAACACCGCGCGCGATGCTTGATGCGCGTCATATCGCCGTTGCGAGCGAGCGGTTGACCGTACTCGTTATGGGAACGAACGATCTCGCAAAAGAACTACACGCTGAACATGTGCCGGGGCGCGCACCGTTGCTCACCGGACTCTCCCTCGCGTTGCTTGCGGCGCGCGAAGGCGGTAAGGCGATCCTGGACGGTGTATACAACGACGTGAAGGACCTTGAAGGGTTCGAGGACGAATGCTTCCAAGGACGGCAATTCGGTTTTGACGGCAAGACACTCATCCATCCGGCCCAAGTCGAGCCGTGCAACCAGGTGTTCACTCCTTCGGATGAACAGATCGAACGCTCGCGTAGGATCATTGACGCGTTCGAGGAGGCAGCTCGCGAGGGGCGAGGCGTTGTCACCGTGGATGGCCGGATGATTGAAAACCTGCACGTCGGGGAGGCGCAGCGGATCCTCGCGCTGGCCGGGGCCGTCTCCGGACGATGATCCCAGGAGCTTCCGACCGGTGGTGCGGTTAGTACAAACGGAAGGGCCCTATGGGCTTACCATGGGGGCCTTTGGGTGCACTTAATTGTCGAGTTCCTCCAGTAAGCAGGCTGCGACAGTGTGAGAAGTCGATGCCGGTATTTCTTGGACTCCGCCCGTAAAGTCGGTGCATGACCGTTGTGGACGAGGTGCCGACCGAAGCGAGTGACGCGCGGGGGCGGGTGGCGGAGTTGCGCGCCATTCGCGAGGAGGTGCGTCGTGGTCCGAGTGACCGGGCGACCGAGGCGCAGCATGCGAAGGGCAAGCTGACAGTACGGGAGCGGATCGAACTCCTTGTGGATGAGGGGTCGTTCCATGAGGTCGAGCCATTGCGGCGGCATCGGGCGACGGGGTTCGGTCTGGAAGCGAAAAAGCCCTATACCGATGGTGTGATCACCGGGTGGGGGACGGTGCACGGACGGACGGTGTTCGTCTATGCGCACGACTTCAGGATCTTCGGCGGTGCTTTGGGTGAGGCCCACGCCACGAAGATCCACAAAATCATGGACATGGCCATTGCGGCAGGTGCGCCGCTGGTCTCTCTCAACGACGGCGCCGGCGCCCGGATCCAGGAGGGCGTGTGCGCGCTCGCCGGGTACGGCGGGATCTTCCAGCGCAACACCAGGGCATCGGGGGTGATCCCGCAGATCTCGGTGATGCTCGGCCCGTGTGCGGGCGGAGCGGCCTACTCCCCGGCGCTGACCGATTTCGTCTTCATGGTCCGTGAGACATCGCAGATGTTCATCACCGGACCGGAGGTGGTGCAGGCGGTCACCGGTGAGCAGGTGAGTCAGAACGGTCTGGGCGGTGCGGACGTGCACGCCGAAACCTCCGGGGTGGCGCATTTCGCCTACGACGACGAGCAGACCTGCCTGGAGGAGGTCCGCTACCTGCTCTCCCTTCTGCCGCAGAACAACCGGGAGAACCCGCCGGTCGCGGAGACGGACGACCCGGCGGACCGACGCGGTGAGGTGTTGCTCGACTTGGTGCCGGCCGACGGCAACCGGGCCTACGACATGCGCAAGGTGATCGAGGAGATCGTCGATGACGGCGAACTGCTCGAGATCCATGAGCGGTGGGCGACCAACATTATCGTCTGTCTGGCCCGCCTTGACGGGCAGGTGGTCGGAATCATCGCCAACCAGCCGCAATCACTGGCCGGGGTCTTGGACATCGAGGCATCCGAGAAAGCGGCCCGGTTTGTATCGATGTGCGATGCGTTCAATATCCCGCTGGTCACCCTGCTGGATGTGCCCGGCTTCCTGCCTGGTGTCGACCAGGAGCACGGCGGGATCATCCGGCATGGCGCCAAGCTGCTGTACGCGTACTGCAACGCTACCGTGCCGCGGATCTCGGTGATCTTGCGCAAGGCGTACGGCGGCGCGTACATCGTGATGGACTCGCAATCCATCGGCGCCGACCTGACCTACGCCTGGCCGACCAACGAGATCGCGGTGATGGGCGCCGAGGGTGCCGCCAACGTCATCTTCCGCAAGCAGATCGCCGCCGCTGACGACCCCGATGCGATGCGCCAGAAGATGGTCAAGGAGTACAAGGCCGAGCTGATGCACCCGTACTACGCGGCCGAGCGCGGTCTGGTCGACGACGTCATCGACCCCGCCGACACCCGCGCCGTCCTGATCAGCTCGCTGACGATGCTGCGCACCAAACATGCTGACCTGCCTTCTCGCAAGCACGGCAATCCGCCCCAGTAAGGGACATCAACCGACTCCGTCGGCGAAGACATAAGCCGACCCCGTCGGCGGGGACATCAACCGACCCCGTCGGCGGGCGCGCGAAAGACAAGGAGACTTCACCGATGAGCAACGACACCGTGGTGCGGGTCGAACGCGGCACCGCCGGCCCCGAGGAACTCGCCGCCATCACTGCGATCCTCCTTGCTCGTGCCGCCGTCGGCGAGCGGTCCGCCACCTCCTGCACCCAGCGCCGCTCCCTCGCAGGATGGCGCCGCCTGGAACGCCAGTCGGGCTTCCGCGCACCTCACAGCTGGCAGGGTTGAGCCGCTCCCGGACCATTACTCCCGGACCATCCGTCCCAAAGCAGCGAAAGGGAGGCCGGGGGTTTGTGCCTCCGGGCCCCCTTTCGCTGCGCGCTGCTACCGCAGCCGCGCCATCAGCGCGTGTTCCACCAGGGTGATCAGTGTGCCCTTTGCCTCCGCGCGTTGCCGTGCGTCGGTGATCATGATGGGGGTTTCGGGGCCGATCTGCAGCGCTTCGCGCACTTCGTCCGGTGTGTAGGGCTGCTGCCCGTTGAATCCGTTGAGTGCTATGACGAAGGGGAGTCCGCTGTTTTCGAAGTAGTCGATGGCGGGGAAGCAGTCGGCGAGGCGGCGGGTGTCGACGAGGACGACGGCGCCGATTGCACCGCGGACCAGGTCGTCCCACATGAACCAGAAACGGTCCTGCCCCGGGGTGCCGAACAAGTAGAGGATCAAGTCCTCGTCGAGCGTGATGCGGCCGAAGTCCATTGCCACGGTGGTGGTGGTCTTGTCCGGCGCATGCGTCAGGTCGTCGATACCTGCAGAGGCGGAGGTCATGACGGCTTCGGTACGCAGCGGATTGATCTCCGATACGGCACCGACGAACGTGGTCTTGCCCACGCCGAAGCCGCCCGCCACCACGATCTTCGCAGAGGTGGTGGAGCGGGCTGCACCGCTAGAGCTTGCGAAGTCCACTGAGCACCCTTTCGAGCAATGTCACATCTGGCTGTCCGCCGGCGGTTTCGTTGGCACCGGGCTGGTGGATGGCGACGAGTCCGGCCTCGGCCAAGTCGGCGACGAGAATTCGGGCGACGCCGAGGGGGAGGGAGAGAAGAGCGGAAACCTCCGCGACCGATTTGATCTCCCGGCACAGCTGGCAGATCCGTTGGTGTTCTGGCAATTGTCCGCGCAGCTGTTCGGGATCGGCCGTTGTGGCGACCAGTGCCTCGATCGCCAGCTGATAGCGGGGCCGCGTACGGCCACCTGTCATAGCGTACGGCCGGACCAGCGGCTGCTGGTCGGAGCTTACCGGAGTCGGGCGGGAGGGCCTAGGGCCGTGAACCGCCTTGTCGCCGGTGCGGGGCGGCGCCGACATGTGTGGCTGGATCTGCGGTGGCGAGGCGAAGGGCTCCGGCTCGCGCTGCGCCGGCATCGAGCGGGGCGCTGGTCGCGGCGCCTCTTCCGGCATCGCTGCGAGCATCGGTTCGAAGACGGGCCTGTGCTCTTGGCCACGGCTCCGTCCAAAGACCTGCTCAGGGGCCTGTCCGGAGACTTGTCCAGGTGCCTGAGCAGGGGCCTGAGCAGGGCCAGGATCGGGCGCGGGGTCGGGTTCGAGATTCCAGCCCGGCTTCTGATCGATCACCGGTTCGGACGTCCGTTCGTCCTCGGACTGCAGTTGTGGGCTGGGCGCAGAAGGGAAGTTAAAGCGCTTCAGCGACTGCTGCTGCGGACCGCCGTACTGGTGTCCGCCTGGGGGCGTTGCCACGGTTCCTCCTCCAGCTGGGCGGGGTGCCGTTCACCGTCTCCGCCGCAGGGTTGCCGATGCGTTACCGAACCTTACGGTCCGGCGATGCCCCGGCGCATGCCTCTCCGGCAGTTGGGGACTGTTCGTTAACCAAGCAGGCTGCCTTGCAGTTCGGCGCGGAGGTCGGGAGTCAGGACGGGGCCTGCCCGGTCGACGAGGAGCGCCATTTCGTAGCCGACGAGGCCGATGTCGCACTCGGGGTGAGCGAGTACGGCGAGCGAGGAGCCGTCGGAGATGGACATGATGAACATGAAGCCGCGTTCCATTTCGACGACGGTCTG
>JAFAUH010000262.1 GCA_019243445.1 Streptomycetaceae bacterium
GTCGTTGACTCGGGCGTTGACGACCGGGTGGAGCTTGAGCGCCTCGGCGGCGGCCTTGACGAAGAACGGCATCGGCGAGAGCTTGACGCCCTCACGCTGCTGGAAGCTGCTCTTCGCCTTCTCGCGCAGCTTCATGATCTTGGTGACGTCCACTTCGACCACAGTGGTGAGCTGTGCGGAGACCCGCAGCGAATCGACCATATGCTTGGCGATCGCTTTGCGTACCCGGGTCATCGGTACCGTCTGGCCGCGCAGCGGCGACGGAGTCACCGCGGCGGGCCTGGCGGCGGCGGGCGCGGTGGCTGCGGCAGCTGCCTTGGCGGCCTCGGCAGCGGCAATGACGTCCTGCTTGCGGATCCGGCCGCCGACGCCAGTGCCCTTCACAGCGGCCAGGGCGACGCCGCTCTCAGCCGCGAGCTTACGGACCAGGGGGGTCACGTAGGCGCCTGCGGCCTCGTCGACGACGGCCGGTGCCGCAGGAGCGGCAGGAACCGGAGCCGGGAGAACCGGAGCGGGTGCAGAGGGCGCCGGAGCCGGAGCCGGAGCCGCGGATGCCGGAGCCGGAGCGGGGGAGGGGGCCTTTTGAACGGGCGTGGTCGGCGCCGGCACCGGAGCGGGGGCCGGGGCCTGGGCCTGCAGTGCGGGGGCCGGGGCCTGCGGTGCGGGGGCGGGAGCTGCCGGAGCCGGAATGGTCACGGGAGTTGCACCCGGCGCCCCGATGACGGCAAGCTTCGCGCCGACCTCGGCGGTCTCGTCCTCGCCGATCAGGATTTCGAGCAGGGTGCCGCTGGCCGGGGCGGGGATCTCGGTGTCGACCTTGTCGGTGGAGACCTCGAGCAGCGGTTCGTCGGCCGCCACCTCCTCACCGACCTGCTTCAGCCAGCGGGTCACGGTGCCCTCGGACACGCTTTCGCCGAGCGCCGGCAGCAGCACTGCGGTGCCCTCGGCGCCAGCTGCCGGGGCAGAGGCAGGGGCCGGAGCCTTGGCCTGAGGCGCGGGGGCGGCGGCTGCCGGGGCGGGAGCCGAAGCCGGGACGGGGGACGCGGCAGCTCCAGCGGAGCTGATGCTTGCGCCGGAAGGCGCACCCGTGCCGTCGTCGATGATGGCCAGCTCGGAGCCGACCTCGACCGTCTCGTCCTCGGCCACCTTGATGGAGGCGAGCACGCCCGAAGCGGGGGCGGGGATCTCGGTGTCGACCTTGTCGGTGGAGACCTCGAGCAGGGGTTCATCGGCCTCGACGTGCTCGCCCTCGGCCTTCAGCCAGCGGGTGATGGTGCCCTCGGACACGCTCTCGCCGAGCGCCGGCAGGGTTACGGAAACCGCCATGGTTTCGCTTGCTCCTATCGATCTTTGCGGGTGTGCTGCGTGTCGTGAGGTCAGTCGTGGGAGTGCAGCGGCTTGCCGGCCAGGGCCAGGTGAGCCTCGCCGAGCGCCTCGTTCTGTGTCGGGTGCGCGTGGATCAGCTGCGCGACCTCGGCGGGCAGAGCCTCCCAGTTGTAGATCAGCTGGGCCTCGCCGACCTGCTCACCCATCCGGTCACCGACCATGTGGACTCCGACGACGGCGCCGTCCTGGACCTGGACGAGCTTGATTTCGCCAGCAGTCTTGAGGATCTTGCTCTTGCCGTTGCCTGCAAGGTTGTACTTCACGGTGACGACCTTGTCCGCACCGTACAGCTCCTTGGCTTTCGCTTCGGTGATGCCCACGGAGGCGACTTCCGGGTGGCAGTACGTGACGCGGGGTACACCGTCGTAGTCGATGGGCACGACCTTGAGGCCGGCCAGCCGCTCCGCCACCAAGATGCCTTCTGCGAAGCCCACGTGTGCAAGCTGGAGGGTCGGGACCAGGTCTCCGACGGCCGAGATGGTCTCCACGCTGGTCTGCATGTACTCGTCGACGAGGACGTAGCCGCGGTCCATCGCGACTCCGGCCTCCTCATAGCCCAGGCCCTGCGAGACCGGGCCGCGGCCGACGGCGACGAGCAGCAACTCGGCCTCGAAGGTCTTGCCGTTCTCCAGCGAGACCTTCACGCCGTCGGCGGTGTACTCCACGCCGGAAAAGCGCGAGCCGAGAGAGAAATTGATGCCGCGCTTACGGAAGGCGCGCTCCAGCAGCTTGGAGCTGTTCTCGTCCTCGACAGGTACAAGGTGCGGGAGCGCCTCGACGATGGTGACGTCGACGCCGAACGACTTCCATGCGGAGGCGAACTCGACGCCGATGACGCCGCCACCCAACACGATCGCGGACTTCGGTACCCGGTCGAGCACCAGCGCGTGGTCGGAGGAGATGATCCGGACACCGTCGATCGTCAGGCCCGGCAGCGACTTCGGCACGGAGCCGGTGGCGAGCAGCACATGACGGCCGGTGTAGCGCTCACCGCCCACATCGACCGAAGTGGGGGAGGACAGCCGGCCCTCGCCGGCGACATAGGTGATCTTTCGGCTCGCCACCAGGCCCTGCAGACCCTTGTACAGACCGGAGACCACGCCGTCCTTATACTTGTGGACGCCGCCGATGTCGATGCCCTCGAAGGTGGACATGACGCCGAACTCGGCGCCCTCCCGAGCCTGGTCCGCGAGCTCACCGGCGTGCAGCAGAGCCTTGGTGGGGATACAGCCACGGTGCAGACACGTGCCGCCGAGCTTGTCCTTCTCGATCAAGGCGACGTCCAGGCCCAGCTGAGCCGCGCGCAGCGCAGCGGAATAGCCGCCGCTGCCGCCACCGAGGATCACTAGGTCGAAAACGGTGTTGGCGTCGTTCGCCACGTCACGTCCTCCATGCATGGGTACGCCGGAGCCGGTCGCCGTGATGACCGGGCGGCTTTGGTTCGGCCGCTTGTTTCAAAAGAAGGCCCTGTCGTGCCGGGACAACATCTTCGCACTTGTTCCAGGCTGCTGGGACGCCGGGCCAGGGTATGGGACGCCACAGTCGCCCCCGCTATGCATTACCCAGGAGTAACCCCTGAGTGATCTCGCTCAGGGCGAACAAAAGCGGCCCCGGCTCTATGCCAGGGCCGCACATAAATGACGCAGTCGTCAGAGGATCTCGCCGCTCGCAGCCTTCTCGGCGAGCCGCACCAGCGTGCGCACCGCGGAGCCGGTGCCGCCCTTGGGGGTGTAGCCGAAGGGGGCGGCCTCGTTGAACGCGGGACCGGCGATGTCCAGGTGTGCCCAGGTGATGCCCTCGCCGACGAACTCCTTGAGGAAGAGACCTGCCACCAGGCCGCCACCCATCCGCTCGCCCATGTTGGCAATGTCGGCGATCGGCGACTCCATGCTCTTGCACAGCTCGGCGGGGAGCGGCATCGGCCAAGACGCCTCGCCAGCCTCCTTGGCTGCCGTGTGCACCACATCGCGGAACGCATCGTCGTTCGACATGATGCCGAAAGTGCGGTGGCCGAGGGCCAGCACCATCGCGCCAGTCAACGTCGCCACGTCAATGATCACGGCTGGCTGCTCCTCACAGGCGCGGGTGATTGCGTCGGCGAGCACCAGACGCCCCTCCGCATCGGTGTTGAGCACCTCGACGGTCTTGCCCGAGTACATGGTCAGCACGTCGCCGGGGCGGGTGGCGGCGCCCGACGGCATGTTCTCGGCGAGCGCGAGCCATCCCGTCACGTTGACCCGGAGCCCGAGCCTCGCCACGGCCACGATGGAGGCGAAGACCGCGGCAGCACCGCTCATGTCGCATTTCATCGTCTCGTTGTGACCGGCCGGCTTGAGCGAAATGCCGCCCGAGTCGTAAGTGATGCCCTTGCCGACGAAGGCGAGGTGCTTGGCGTTTTTGCTCCCGGTATACGAGAGCTTCACCAGCCGCGGCGGGTTCGACGAGCCCTGACCGACGCCGAGGATGCCGCCGTAACCGCCCTTGGCGAGTGTCTTCTCATCGAGGATCTCGACCTGCAGACCGTGCTTTTTGGCCGCGTCCTGGACGGTGGCGGCGAACGACTTCGGGAACAGGTCGTTCGCCGGGGTGTTGACCAGGTCGCGGGCGCGGTTGACTTCCTCGGCCAGTGTGGCGGCACGCTCGGCCGCGGCCTTGTACGCCTTGTCGCGCGGCTTGGTGCCGGTCACCGCGACCTCGGCGAGCGGCTCCTTTACAGCGTTTTCTTTCTTGGTGTTTTCGTTCTTGCCGTTGCCGTTCACCTTGCGGTAGGCGGTGAACGCGTAGGCGCCGAGCAGCGCACCCTGTGCGACCGCCTCTGCGGACGCCGCGTCGTCAACAGGAAGGGCGAAAACAGCCTTCTTCGACCCCGCGAGGGTGCGGGCCGCGATGCCGGCGGCGCGCCGCAATGTCTCCGGCGCGTAGGCGCCGCCGTCGGCGGGGGCCTCACCGAGACCGACAGCCAGCACCACCGGCGCCTTGAAGCCGGCAGGCGCCGGGAGCTTGGTCGCCTCTCCCTCGCCACCGGTGGCGCCGAGGGTCTCCAAAGTGGCGGCCAGCTTGCCGTCGAAGGCCTTGTCCACCGCCGCCGCGCCGGAGGCCACCACCGGGCCCTTGGCGCCCTTGGCCACGCCCACGACGACGACGTCCGCGCGCAACGAGGCGGCGGAGGAAGTGCTGAAAGTCAATGCAGTCACGGTTTTGGGGTTCCTCTTCCGTCGAGGTCCTTCTCGCTTCGGCCGATAGATAGGCCGATTATTTCCCAGGGGCTCGCTGCATCGTATGCCGCCTTCAGCCGACCACTGACCGTTCGGCCCTCGACTCCGTGAGCCTACGCCTGGCAGCGCGGCAGTATCCGGCGGCGCCGGCACAAAGTCAGCCGATGGCGAGCATGACGAGTGTGGTCGTCGCAGCGGTCTCGGCGAGGGCGCCGAAGACGTCGCCCGTGACGCCGCCGAAGCGGGTGCGGCAGCGCCGCAACAGTAGCTCCGCCCCGGCGAGCCCGGCGAGCGCGGCGAGCGCGTGGTGCACGGCGGCGTACGGGCCGAACAGGGCACCGCCGAGCGCCGCGGTGAGCACGGTGAGCACAGTGAGCGCCCACGCCGTGCTCGCCGGGAGGCTCCCGGCGACCACGCTGCCGAGGCCGTCCCTGCGCGCGGACGGCACCCCCTGACGGCACGCCAGCGTCATCGCGCCGCGCGCAGTCACAGCCGCCACGGTCGCGGCGACCGCGCCCTCGGCCCATCCGTCCGCGTAGCGCCCGCTGAGCGCGGTGATCTGGGCGAACAGCACGAAGACCAGGGTGAGCACGCCGAAAGGCCCGATATCCGACTGCTTCATGATGCGCAGCGCGTCCTTGGCCGACTTGCCGCTGCCGAGCCCGTCGGCGGTGTCGGCGAGCCCGTCGAGGTGCAGGCCACGGGTGAGCACGGCGGGTACCGCCGCGGCGGCCACGGCGGCGAGGAGCACGCCACTGCCGAGCACGAGCAGACCGCCGCCGGCTGTGGCCGCCGCGAGTCCGACGACGAGTCCGACGACGGGCGCACACGCCATGCCCGTACGCGCCGCTTCCCGATCCCAGCGTCCCATGCGTACGGGCAGCACGGTGAGCGTGCCGAACGCGAAGCGGAGGGGGTGCCTCCCGCCGGAACCAGGGGGAGCGTCGGCGGGGGCGACAGCGTCAGGAGCGGATTCGTCGGTCACCTCCCGCACGCTATCCGCTGCATCTGCACTGCCCTACCTCCGGCCCTCCTCAGCGCGCACCGACAGCTCCGCGCAGAGCGCGGCTGCCGCTTTGAGCAGCGGCAGTGCGAGCAGCGCACCGATGCCCGCGCCCAGCCGCACTCCATGGTCGAGCAGCGGCTGCAGCGACAGCCGGTCCAGCGCCTTGTCCTGCGCCGGCTCCCCCGACGCCTGGCCGGCGAGCCACCAGTCCGGGGCCCGGAACGCCACCCGCTGCGCGGTCAGTGCGCACGCAGCGCCGACCACACCGTCGAGTACCACCGGCAGCTTGCGCACCGCGCACTGCAGCAGAAAGCCTGTCGCCGCCGTGAGATCCGCGCCGCCGACCGTCGCGAGCAGCCGCAGCGGGTCGCCGACGACCGGTCGCACCCGGCGCAGCGCGTCGCGGATCGCCGCGCACTTGCGCATCCACGCCAGATCGTCAATGCCCGAGCCGCGCCCGGTCACCACCGAGGCGTCCGTACCGCACAGCCCGGCGATCAACACGCCCGCAGGCGTCGTGCCGCCGACGCTCAGATCGCCGAGCAGCACCAGGTCGGTCCCAAAGTCCGCTTCCTCGTCCGCGATCGCGACCCCGGCCCGGAACGCTGCCTCTGCTTCCTCAGTGGTGAGCGCGTCCTCGACGTCGATGATCCCGGAGCCGCGCCGCACCCGGTGCCGTACGATCTCCTCCGGCAGCTCGACGGGATCGCAGTCCAGCGCCATGTCGACCACCCGCACCGAAGCACCGTACTGGCGGGCGAGCACGTTCACCGCCGCGCCGCCGTCGAGCACGGACCGTACGAGCGCCGTCGCCGTACCGGCCGGGCGGGCAGAGACCTCCCGCTTCGCGATGCCGTGATCGCCCGCGAAGAGCACCACCCGCGCCCGCTCGATGGGCCGCACCGGCACCTGCCCCTGCACTGAGGCCAGCCAGTCACCCAGCTCCTCAAGCTTGCCGAGCGTCCCGGCGGGCGCCTCGGTGCACTGCCGCCGTGCCTTGGCATCGTGCCGCAGGCTGGGCTCGGGCCGGGCGATCAGGGCTGCGAAATCGTCAAGGTCTACACCGCTCACGCCCGAACCCTACTTCCCCGAACCATGTCGGTCAGCCGGAATGTCCCTCTTACGACCTTGTCACTTACGACCTTGTCATCGGAGTCATCAAAGGCCGCGCAGCGGCAGCGCGATGCCCGCCGTCACCAGCAAGACGTGTTCTGACTCGGCAGCGATCGCTGCATTCAGTTTCCCCAACTCATCCCGGAAACGGCGGCCTGATGCGGTCGCGGGTACGACCCCCGACCCCACCTCGTTGCTGACGGCGACCACGGTGCGTCGCGTCGCCCGCCATGCATCCGTCAACTTCGCTGTACGAACGGCAAGTTCGCGCGCACCGCCGGATGCCCAACGCTCCTCGTCCCACGCTCCGACCCGGTCCATCGCGTCGGTGAGCCACAGCGCGAGGCAGTCCACCAGCATGGGCGGACCGTCCTTGGCGAGCAGTGGTACCAGATCGCACGTCTCCTCCGTACGCCACGAGCTCGGGCGTCGCTCACGGTGCGCCCGCACGCGCTGCTCCCACTCCAGGTCATCTGCGCGCCCGCCGGCCGTCGCGACGTAGAGCACTCCGGGGAAAGCCGCCAGCCGACGCTCGGCCTCGGCAGACTTGCCGGAGCGTGCTCCGCCGAGCACCAGGGTGCGGCGCGGTACGTCGGGTACGGCGGCGTACTCGCCGACGATCAGCGACTGGCCGTCCGGGACCGCACGTGCGCCGACCGCGCCGAGCTGCCGGTGCAACTCCGGTTCCGGTGGCGCCTCGTGGCCGATGTGTACGGCGACCACATCCGTTGTCCCGCCGACCAGGCCGACCGCGCGCAGCCCGGCCAGTGCGTCGGGCCGCCCCACGACGTCGAGCAACACCATGTCGTACGGGACGGGACGGCCGCCCCGAGCGCCCTGCTGCGTACGGCCGGCCTGGTCGGAGTCAAGACCGGCAGGGCTGCAGCCGGCGGGCAGGTAGAGCAGCCGGTTGCCGGACGGGTCGGTGATCTCGTAACCGGTGCCCGGTGCGTCGACCGCGACCGCACGCACCCGGTGGCCGGTCAGCAGCGCGAGTTGTTCGCCGTCCGGCACCCGGCCGGGCGCCGGCAGCCCCGGCGGTAGATCGACCAGCGGCCCTGAGCGTGGGCGCGACAGCAGGACATGCCGTACGCCGCTGAGCGTCCACCCTGCACGTGCCGCGGCGAGTGCGGGGCCCGGCGTGAGGTCGAGCAGGAGCATTCCGTCGACCAGCAGGGAGGACGGGTTGCGGGCCATGCCACACGCCGCGGCCGAACAGGCCGCGCACGGGCAGCCGGGCGCCGGCAGCCCGCCGAGGCCACCCGTGCCGAGCAGCGTGATCTCCATGCCCACATGGTCGCGCACGGCGCCACAGCTCTGCGTGCGGGGTGCGCGACCCGCGAGGGATGCGCACGATTGTTTTCCAGGCATAACCTCCGCAGGTCCCGGGTAGTCTGCTGCGCATGGCATGGACGTGGCGGTTCGAGAAGGCCGACGGGACGGAGACCGCCCCCGCGGTCGAGCCCGAGGAGTTCACCACTCAGGGCGACGCGGAGTCCTGGATCGGCGAGGTGTGGCGAGACCTGCTCGACGGCGGCGTCGAACAGGTCACGCTCTTCGATGACGATGCCCAGATCTACGGCCCGATGAGCCTCAGCGCTGCTGAATAGTCGACTGGCCGGGCGGCTGCATGACCGGCTGCAGACCGGCTGCATGGTCGCAGTCGGCTCACACCTTCGCGCCGCGCTTGACTTGCGGCTTCGGCAGGCGCATGCGACGCATCTGGAGAGTGCGCATCAGGCCGTAGGGGACAGCGCCGCGCAGGTTCTGGTCAGGAAAGCGCTGGTTGAGCAGCTTCCTCAGTCGGAACGCGGTGAAGAATGACTGCCCCACGATGAGCACGATCATCAACAGCCACAGCAGCAGCGTGAGATTCTGCAGGCTCGTGTTCCGGAAGAGGCTGAGTACGAGGATGGTCACGGCCAGCGGCAGGAACCATTCGGCGAAGTGGAAGCGGGAATCGATGAAATCCCGGCACAGCTTGCGCACCGGACCCCTGTGGGTCAGTGGCAGATAGCGCTCGTCACCTCCTGCCAGGGCCTCGCGCTGCCTTGCGAGCTCGATCCGGCGGGCCTCGCGGGCCCGCTTTTGGGCCGCCTTGCGGTCGGCCGGCACAGTCGCACGGACGCGGCGGTTCGACTCCGCCTCGCTGCGCTTGGGCGTAGGGCGGCCCTTCGGGGCCTCCGGGCCGCGGCGGCGGTCGACCGGCTCTGCGGTCACCGTTGGGCTCGCGGCCTGCTCATCCTTGGAACGACGTCGGAACACAAAGCCCAAGGGTACGGGGTGCGCTCCCCGCCCCCTATCAGCGGTAGGGCCGACCCCGCAGCGCCCCTTGGGGCGGGGCTTTTCGGAGTGAAGGGCTCCTCCTTGGGCCGGACCCGGCGGATCCTTGGGCCGGAGCCGGCGGATCCATGCTCATCCCTCAGGATGAGCATGGATCCACTGCCGAACGATGCGGTAATGGAAGCGGGACCCGTAGTGTAGGGGGCGATACAGGTGCCGGAGCAAGTCGGAGAAGGGGGCGCGCGAGGCCCATGAGTGGTGTCATGAAGCGGATGGGGATGATCTTCCGCGCGAAAGCCAACAAGGCATTGGACAGGGCCGAGGACCCGCGCGAGACGCTCGACTACTCGTACCAGAAGCAGCTCGAACTGCTGCAGAAGGTACGACGGGGTGTCGCCGACGTGGCCACCTCGCGTAAGCGGCTTGAACTGCAGCTCAATGGCCTGCAGCAGCAGTCGGGCAAGCTGGAGGAGCAGGGCCGCAAGGCACTGGCGCTCGGTCGCGAGGACTTGGCGCGCGAGGCGCTGTCCCGCAAGGCGGCTCTCCAGCAGCAGGTCACCGACCTGGAGGTGCAGTACCAGACCTTGCAGGGCGAGGAGGAGAAGCTCACCCTCGCAGCCCAGCGGCTGCAGGCGAAAGTGGACGCCTTCCGGACCAAGAAGGAGACCATCAAGGCCACCTACACGGCGGCCCAGGCGCAGACGAAGATTGGCGAGGCATTCTCCGGCATCTCCGAGGAGATGGGCGATGTCGGCCTGGCGATCCAGCGCGCCGAGGACCGCACGGCACAGATGCAGGCGCGTGCCGGCGCGATCGACGAGCTGCTCGCCTCGGGTGCGCTCGATGACCCGACGGGCATGGCCAAGGACGATATCACTGCCGAACTCGACCGGATCTCCGGGGGCTCGGATGTCGAGCTTGAGCTGCAGCGGATGAAGGCCGAGCTGGCCGGCGGCAGCAGCGCGCAGCAGCAGGCCATCGAAAGCGGTAAGCCCGGCGAAGGGGCACAGCAGCAAAAGCAGCAGGAGCCGCAGCAGGACAAGCCCCGCCTCGACAAGAGCTGACGTTCGCACCTCGAAGGGAGACCGTCGTGATCGCGCGGATTATGGGGGAGGGACAGGTCAAACTGTCCAACAGTCATCTGCCACGGCTCAATGAGCTCGACGACGAGCTGCTCGCGGCGATGGAGAAAGGTGACGAGGGGGCTTTCCGGCTCACGCTCGGTGTCTTGCTCGACGTGGTGCACGAGCTCGGCGAGCCGCTGCCGGTCGACTCGCTGGAGCCGTCCGACCTGATCCTTCCAGCCAGGGACGCCTCCTTGGACGAGGTGCGGCAGATGCTCCATGACGATGGGCTCATCCCCGGTTGACCCGCTCCGGGTCGACCCGCATCCGCCCCGAACGGCAGAACGGCACCGACGGCATCGTGTCCCGGACCTGGGAACCCAACCTCTCGGGTGCGGGGCCGCGGTGCTGTCGGTGCCGTTCTGCGTGTCGTTAGGGGAGCGCCAGCATCTGCTCCAGGGCGACCTTCGCGTAGTGCTCGGTCTCCTCGTCGACCTGGATGCGGTTGACGACCGTGCCATCCGCGAGGGACTCCAGCGCCCACACCAGATGCGGCAGATCGATCCGGTTCATGGTCGAGCAGAAGCAGACGGTCTTGTCGAGGAAGACGATCTGTTTGTCGGGGTGAGCCTTTGCGAGCCGCCGTACCAAGTTGAGCTCGGTGCCGATGGCCCAGGCGGAGCCTGCGGGCGCCGCGTCCAGGGCCTTGATGATGTACTCCGTCGAGCCCACGTAGTCGGCGGCAGAGACCACCTCGTGCTTGCACTCCGGGTGGACGAGCACGTTGACGCCGGGGATCCGGGAGCGCACGTCCTCGACCGAGTCGAGTGAGAAGCGTCCGTGCACCGAGCAATGCCCACGCCAGAGGATCATTTTGGCCTCCCGAAGCTGCTCGACGGTCACCCCGCCGCCCGGCTTGTGCGGGTTGTAGACGACACAGTCGTCGCGCGAGAAGCCCATCTCACGGACGGCGGTGTTGCGCCCGAGGTGCTGATCGGGCAGGAAGAGCACCTTCTCACCCTGGGAGAATGCCCACTCCAGCGCCCGCCTGGCGTTGGACGAGGTGCAGATCGTGCCACCGTGACGTCCGGTGAACGCTTTGATGTCGGCGGAGGAATTCATGTATGAGACAGGGACGGTGACATCTGCTATGCCCGCCTCGGTCAGCGCATCCCAGCACTCCGCAACCTGCTCGGCGCTGGCCATGTCAGCCATCGAACAGCCCGCGGCCAGATCGGGCAGGATCACCTGCTGGTCGGCGGAGGTGAGGATGTCTGCGCTCTCCGCCATGAAGTGCACGCCGCAAAAGACGATGTATTCGGCCTGGGGGCGGGCCGCCGCGTCCCGGGCGAGCTTGAACGAGTCACCGGTGACGTCGGCGAACTCGATGACCTCATCGCGCTGGTAGTGGTGTCCGAGCACGAAGACCCGCTCACCGAGCTTCGCCTTGGCCGCGCGGGCGCGTTCGACCAGGTCGGGGTCGGAGGGTGCCGGCAGTTCGCCGGGGCATTCCACACCGCGCTCGCTCTTGGGGTCGGCTGCGCGGCCCAGCAGCAGCAGTGCCAGCGGGGTGGGCTGGACATCGAGTATTTCGGTGGTCGTCACGGGCTTGGCGCCCTTTCTTCTCGGCGCGTTCTTCTCAGACACACTTTTCGTCGAATTGACGCTATTCATCATAACCGCTTCGCGTCAGATTGACGATGCCGATCGTGTCGATGTGACGCATCGCCGCAGAGAGGAGGCAGAGATGGGGAAGCCGTCAGGGTGCTGGTGTGACCGTTCCGCACGCGGTATGCGAGCATGAAGGCGGAAGCGGAAGGCCGGACCCGGGCGGGAGGCCAGGAATTTTTCCGGCCGACCCACCGTTGCTGGCAGCATCGGCTGCCTCCGTCGGCGAGGCGGCAGACGTCCGTAGTCCCCCGTCGACTTCAGTCGGCCAATGTCACCGATTACCCGGGAGTGAACAGATGACGGTTCAGGACGAGACCACCGCGAGCGAGGGCATCATCCTGTCCGACGCCGCAGCGGCCAAGGTGAAGGCTCTGCTCGAGCAGGAGGGCCGCGAGGACTTGGCGCTGCGTGTCGCTGTCCAGCCCGGCGGGTGCTCCGGCCTGCGGTACCAGCTGTTCTTCGACGAGCGGTCGCTCGACGGCGACGTGATCAAGGAGTTCGAGGGTGTGAAGGTGGTCACCGACCGCATGAGCGCTCCCTATCTCGGCGGTGCCTCGATCGACTTCGTCGACACCATCGAGAAGCAGGGCTTCACCATCGACAACCCGAACGCCACGGGCTCTTGCGCCTGCGGTGATTCCTTCCACTGAGCCTTTGCGCTGACCGGCGTACAGCGGCGCGTGCCCGACCGACCGGGCGCGCCGCTGTTGTTGTGCTCTCAGGCGCGTCCGTGACGTACTGCGTGACGTTGGGGGCGGCGGTCAGCCCCCATACTCCGGCATCTCCGCGACGACGTCCGAGGACGCCTGGGGGACCTTCGTGCCGTGAATGCTCGAAGGTGCCACGGGGGCGTGCGCAGCTGCGTGAGGAGCCGTCCATTGGGGCGCCATCCGGCGGCAGTCCCGCACCAGTTCCAAGAGCGTGCTCTGCTCCGTCCCGGGAACGTCGGGGTCGGGGAAGCCCGGCAGCTCATCGACGGCTTCGGTCATTGCGACTCCCGAATTCAAGAGGGCCTGGGGAAGGCACCACTAGTGCCGACTTTAAGCGCGACTCGCCCGGGTTGAAAGCTGTACTTTCCGGTAATGTCGCGATCTCGCGCGGTGTCACCCGTATGGAGTAGCAGGGTAGACCTTTCGCGCTCATGCCCCGGGCGTGGTGTTGAGGCGGGAGCGGACCCGGTAGCGTTGCATGGTCCGCTACGCCCGCAGGCCACCGTCAGGAGAGCAGACCCCCGTGCGAATCGCTGTCACCGGCTCCATCGCCACCGACCACCTGATGACTTTCCCTGGCCGATTCGCCGACCAGCTGGTCGCGGACCAACTGCACACCGTCTCGCTTTCCTTCCTCGTCGACACGTTGGACATCCGGCGTGGCGGCGTCGGTCCGAATATCTGCTTCGGCATGGGCATCCTCGGCCTGCGGCCGATCCTGGTCGGCGCCGCGGGCTCCGACTTCACCGAGTACCGGGCCTGGCTCGACCGGCACAACGTCGACACCGCCTCCGTCCACATCTCCGAGGTGCTGCACACCGCGCGCTTCGTCTGTACGACGGACGCCGACCACAACCAGATCGCCTCCTTCTACAGCGGGGCGATGCGCGAGGCGCGCCAGATCGAACTGCAGCCGGTCGCCGACCGGGTGGGCGGGCTCGACCTGGTCTTGATCGGCGCCGACGATCCACAGGCGATGATCCGTCACACCCAGGAGTGCCGGGCGCGCGGCATCCCGTTCGCTGCCGACCCGTCCCAGCAGCTGGCGCGGCTCGACGGGGACGACATCCGGGTGCTTGTCGACGGAGCGGACTACCTCCTCGAAAACGAGTACGAGAGTGCGCTCATCGAAGGCAAAACCGGCTGGACGAGCGATGAGATCCTCGCGAAGGTCGGCACCCGCGTCACCACGCTCGGCGCCAACGGCGTCCGCATCGAGCGCGCGGGCAAGCCCCCTATCGAGGTCGGCACCCCGGAGGAGGAGCGCAAGGTCGACCCGACGGGCGTCGGCGACGCCTTCCGCGCGGGGTTCCTCGCCGGTGTCTCCTGGGAGCTCGGCCTTGAACGCTCGGCTCAACTCGGCTGCATGCTCGCCACGTTGGTCATCGAGACGCTGGGAACGCAGGAGTACGAGCTGCGACGCGGCCACTTCATGGACCGCTTCGCGAAGGCATACGGCCCCGATGCGGCGGCCGAAGTCCGCGCGCATCTGGCCTGAATCACCTGGCCTGAATCACGTGCGGCGGCGCACGACGTAGGCAACTCCCCCTGCCTCCGGCGGGAAGTGCCCCCAGTGCGCCGCATCCCGCTCGCCCAGGTACTCCTGCTCCCGCATCTCGCACCATGCAGGAATGTCGAGACGCGCCGCCTCGTCGTCGGAGATGACCGTCACCAGGCCGCCCACAGGCACGTCCACGATCGCCTTCGCGAGCTCGATCACCGGGATCGGACACCGCTTGCCCAACGAGTCGACGACGCGCTCGGACGCTTCGCCCTCCTCCACCTGCTCGGCGGGGGGCGGTGCGCCCAACTGCTCCCGTACGCGTCGTACGACGCCCGGCAGCACGTCGAGGAATGTGTCGACGTCCGCCTCCGAGGCGCCGCGGGGCAGCGATACCCGGACATTGCCCTCCGACAGCACACCCATTGCCCGCAGTACATGGCTGGGAGTGAGCGTGCTCGACGTGCACGACGAGCCCGAGGAGACCGCGAAACCAGCCCGGTCCAGCTCCGTCAACAGCGCCTCGCCATCGACGTAGAGACAAGAAAATGTGACGACATTCGGCAGCCGTCGCACCGGGTCGCCCACCACTTCCACATCTGGCACGAGCTGCGGAATGCGCGCCCGGATGCAGTCCACCAGCGCGGTCAAACGCGCTCGTTCTGCAGCCGCCTCGTCGTGTACGGCCCGCAGCGAAGCCGCGGCGGCGACGATTGCCGGAAGGTTCTCGAAGCCCGGCGCGCAGCCGCGTTCCCGCTCGTCGGCGGGCGTCGGTGCGGCGAACCGTACGCCCTTGCGCACTGCGAGCAGCCCGATGCCGGCGGGCCCGCCCCATTTATGTGCGCTCGCGGTCAGCAGCGACCATCCGCCGTCCACAGGTCCCCAGCCCAGCGACTGCGCTGCGTCGACCAGCAGCGGTACCCCTGCCTCGCGGCACACCTCCATCACCTCGGTCACCGGCTGGACGGTCCCCACCTCATGGTTGGCCGACTGCAGACAGGCCAGCGCGGTGTCGTCGCGCAGCACTGCGCGGTAGCTCTCAGGGGTGACGCGGGCGGAACGGTCCACGCCGATACGGGTGACGGCTCCGCCGTCGGCTTCGTGCGCATCCGCCGCGTGCAGGACGGACGAGTGCTCGACGGCTGATACGACGAGGTGACGGCCGATCCGGCGTCGGCCTGCGAGCGCACCCGCGATCCCGGTGTGGACCGCGCGAGTGCCTGAAGAGGTGAACACCAACTCGTCGGATCGGCAGCCGACGGCTTCCGCGGCGGTCTCACGCGCCGCGTTCAAGAGCATGTGCGCGCGGCGCCCCTCACGGTAGAGCCGTGACGGGTCGGCCCACCCCTCGTCCAACGCAGCGAGCAGGGCCTGGCGGGCGACGGGGTGCAAGGGTGCGGTGGACGCCGCGTCGAAATAGACCACGCATGAACGCTAACGCGCGGGATGCTCCGCTGGGATAAGCGTTCTGGGGCAGGTGGGTCCCTTTTTCCCGTGTGAGGTTGTACGCTCTGCCGCCACCCTCGACGGCGGGAAACGGGTCC
The DNA here is from genome assembly GCA_019243445.1 of Streptomycetaceae bacterium. GTDB lineage: Bacteria > Actinomycetota > Actinomycetes > Streptomycetales > Streptomycetaceae > Streptantibioticus_B. The sequence continues at coordinate 15,494 of JAFAUH010000262.1, forward strand.
ACCGACCTGAACGCGTTCACCCCAGCGGAGCGACACGGTACCCCTCCATGCGTGGCCCCAAAAAGCGTCCAGTAGGGTTTGGTCCGCATAAACATCCACACCCTGCCCGCGCCAGGGCGCCGACCGATCGCAACCGGCCGGGTACCGGCCGCGCGGGCGAGACTCTCGGGAAGGCGCTACGTGAGTCCCAACGGCTCCGACCGCAAGTCGCGGCGCCCGATGCGGCGGCGGTTGCCGCAGGCGTTGGCCGCGGGCCTGGTCCTGGTGACCGCAACCGGTTGCACCTATAAGGACTTCCCCCGCCTCGGCATGCCGAGCCCCGCCACGGAAGAGGCACCGCGGATCCTTTCGCTCTGGCAGGGCTCCTGGGCCGCCGCGTTGGCGACCGGTGTGCTTGTCTGGGGCCTTATCCTGTGGAGTGTGATCTTCCACCGACGCAGTCGGACAAAGGTGGAGATTCCCCCGCAGACCCGGTACAACATGCCTATCGAGGCGCTGTACACCGTGGTCCCGCTTGTCATCGTCGCGGTGCTCTTCTACTTCACCGCCCGCGACGAGTCCAAGCTCCTTCAAGTCTCCAAGAAGCCGGACCATGTCGTCAATGTGGTCGGATTTCAGTGGAGTTGGGCCTTCAACTACATCGAGAATGTGCCCGGCAGCCCGACTCCCCGCACCGTCCCGTCCGAGCTGTCCAGCATTCCACCGGCGCTGCTCGACGGATCGCCGGGGAACGGCAAGGCCGGCGGTGTCTACGAGACCGGAACCCCTGGCGAGTTGACTCCGGGCAACCCGAGCCCCGGGCCCACGCTGTGGCTTCCCGAGGGTCAGTCGGTCAAATTCATCCTGACCTCGCGCGATGTCATCCACTCCTTCTGGATCATTCCGTTCCTGATGAAGATGGACGTCATCCCGGGTCACGCGAACCAGTTCCAGGTCACCCCGAACAAGCTTGGTACCTTCAAGGGCAAGTGCGCCGAGCTTTGCGGTGTCGACCACTCCCGGATGCTGTTCAACGTCAAGGTCGTAACCCCCGCGCAGTACGCAGCGCACCTGGCCGACCTGGCGAAGGCGGGCCAGACCGGATATGTCCCGGCGGGCATCGGGACGACGGGTAACACCCGTGATGCCAAGACGAACGAGCAGCCGGTGTCCACCACCGTCGGAGGCTGACAAGTGAGCATCCTTAACCAATCCCAGGGTGCCGCGCCGGGAGGCGGAACCGCTGTCGCGGATCTCCCACCCGTGCGGCGGAAGCAGCCGGGTATCGCGGCTGTGAAGTGGTTGACGACCACCGACCACAAGACGATCGGCACGCTGTACCTGGTGACGTCGTTCGCGTTCTTCATCATCGGTGGCGTCATGGCGCTGCTGATGCGCGCCCAACTCGCACAGCCGGGCAACACCATCCTGACGAACGAACAGTTCGACCAGGCGTTCACCATGCACGGCACGATCATGCTGTTGATGTTCGCGACGCCGCTGTTCGCCGGGTTCGCCAACTGGATCATGCCGTTGCAGATCGGCGCACCCGATGTGGCGTTCCCGCGGCTGAACATGTTCGCCTACTGGCTGTACCTGTTCGGCTCGCTCATCGCGGTCGGCGGTTTCCTCACTCCGCAAGGAGCTGCGGACTTCGGCTGGTTCGCCTACGCCCCGCTATCGGACGCGGTCCGTTCGCCGGGTGTCGGCGCCGACATGTGGATCATGGGTCTGGCCCTCTCCGGCTTCGGCACCATCCTCGGCTCGGTCAACTTCATTACCACCATCATCTGCATGCGCGCACCCGGCATGACGATGTTCCGCATGCCGATCTTCGTATGGAACGTACTGCTCACCGGTGTGCTGGTGCTGCTCGCGTTCCCGGTGCTCGCTGCCGCGCTGCTGGCGCTGGAGGCCGACCGGAAATTCGGGGCACATGTCTTCGACGCGGCCAACGGCGGGGCGCTGCTGTGGCAGCACTTGTTCTGGTTCTTCGGCCATCCCGAGGTCTACATCATCGCGCTGCCGTTCTTCGGCATCATCTCCGAGGTCATCCCCGTCTTCAGCCGTAAGCCGATGTTCGGTTACGTCGGCCTGATCGGCGCCACGATCACCATCGCGGGTCTGTCGGTCACCGTGTGGGCGCACCACATGTACGTCACAGGCGGCGTACTCCTGCCGTTCTTCTCCTTCATGACGTTCCTCATCGCGGTGCCGACCGGTGTGAAGTTCTTCAACTGGATCGGCACGATGTGGAAGGGGTCCTTGAGCTTTGAGACCCCGATGCTCTGGGCAATCGGCTTCCTGGTCACGTTCACCTTCGGTGGTCTGACCGGTGTCATCCTGGCCGCGCCGCCGCTGGACTTCCACGTCTCCGACTCCTACTTCGTGGTGGCCCACTTCCACTACGTCATCTTCGGCACCGTTGTCTTCGCGATGTTCTCCGGCTTCCATTTCTGGTGGCCGAAGTGGACGGGCAAGATGCTTGACGAGCGGCTCGGTAAGATCACCTTCTGGATGCTCTTCATCGGCTTCCACGCCACCTTCTTGATCCAGCACTGGTTGGGCGTCGAGGGCATGCCGCGCCGCTACGCCTCGTACTTGGTATCCGACGGCTTCACCACACTCAACATGGTGTCGACGATCGGTTCGTTCCTGCTCGGTCTGTCGATGCTGCCGTTCTTCTACAACGTGTGGAAGACGGCGAAGTACGGCAAGAAAGTCGAGGTCGACGACCCGTGGGGGTACGGCCGTTCGCTGGAGTGGGCGACCTCCTGCCCGCCGCCGCGCCACAACTTCCTCAGGTTGCCGCGCATCCGCTCCGAATCACCGGCGTTCGACCTCCACCATCCGGAGATCGCCGCACTCGACCAACTGGAGAACCACGGCAACGAGGCGGCCCTGGCCGACGCTGAGGGCAAGGAGGCCGGCAAGTGAAACTCCAGGGCAAGATGTTCCTCTGGCTGTCGGTGTTCATCCTCGCCGTCGCCATCATCTATGGCCTGTGGTCGCATGAGACCGCTGGTACCACGGCTCTGTTCATGGCCTTTGGCCTGAGCGTGATGATCGGCTACTACCTGGCCTTTACTGCGCGTCGCGCCGACACCGGAGCGCAGGACCGTGAGGACGCCGAGGTTGCCGACGACGCTGGTGAGTTGGGCTTTTTCAGCCCGCACAGTTGGCAGCCGCTCTCCCTCGGGATCGGCGGAGCGCTGGCCTTCTGCGGTGTCATCTTCGGCTGGTGGCTGCTCTACTTCTCCCTCCCGGTCATCCTGATCGGTCTGTGGGGATGGGTTTTTGAGTACTACCGGGGTGAGGACCAGCGCTACTGATCCTCACCCGTATCAGGGCCGGGGCCCGGACACCACCACGGTGTCCGGGCCCCGGCCTCGTGCAGAGACTTGCGCAGAGGATGTGGGCAGAGACTTGCGCAGAGAGGTATGCACGGAACTCCTCAATGCGCGGTGCGCCCCATGTGATGGTACGCAACGCGCGGATCCGGGAGATTCTTCTTATCGTATGATCATGGGCCATACATCTCGATGCCGGTCGGCGCTCTGCCGTGCCTCGTATCTCGCGCTCCTTGCGCCCTTGGCGGCGGGGCTCGTCACGTCATGCGGCAGCCCCGGCCGCCCGCTTGCCGCCAAGCCGTACGACGCCTCTGGCCAGCTCATGTACAGCGACCCGGATGGTGCCAAGCAGGCCGATCCGACCAAGCCCCTGCAGATAGCCATCAAGGGTGACAATCGGATCACCGATGTCACCGCCACGGACGGCACGGGTCGTTACCTGCAGGGCGAACTCGGCTCCGATGACAAGTCGTGGCACAGCACCTCTGCGCTCGCCCCAGGGGCGCATTACACCGTCCGCGTGAGCACGGAGAGCTCCGACCGCAAGCCCGGCCTGCATACCATCGGCTTTGACACCAAGCCCGCTGACAGCACCCTCCGTGTCACCTTTGGTCCTGATGCCGGCACCTACGGCGTCGGGCAGCCGATCATCGCCGCGCTCAGCAGCCCCGTCAAGGACGCGGCAGCCCGCGCCGTCGTCGAGCGTTCGCTGCACGTCATCAGCTCCCCGGCGGTGGTGGGCTCGTGGTACTGGGTCGATGACCGCACCCTGCATTTCCGGCCACGCAGCTACTGGCCGGCTGACACGGACATATACGTCACGAGCTCCCTGGGCGGTCAGCGCATCGAAGGCAAGGTCTACGGTGGTGCCGCCGCCCAGCTGTGGCTGCACACGGGCGACAGGGTCATAGCCGTGACCGACGCCGCCGCACACCGCCTCACCTTCAGCCGCAACGGTCGGACGGAACGCACGATACCGGTCACCACCGGCAAACCGGGTTTTGAAACACGAAACGGCATCAAAGTCGTCATCGACCGGGAGCCGTTCGTACGGATGAAGAGCAGCACCATCGGCATTCCTGCCGACAGTTCCAACTCCTACGACCTGCCGGTCCACTGGGCGGTGCGGCTCACCTGGAGCGGCGAGTACGTGCACGCCGCCCCTTGGTCCGTCGGCTCCCAGGGCTCGGCTAACGTCAGCCACGGTTGCACGGGTATGAGCACCGACAATGCGCACTGGTTCTTCAACGCGGTGCGGCCGGGTGACATAGTGCAGGTTGTCAACAGCAACGGTGCCCCGATGGAACTGTTCGGCAACGGCTTCGGGGACTGGAACCTGTCCTGGGACCAGTGGAAGAAGGGCAGCGCCATACCGGGAGAAAACGGCGAGAACACCCGCGGCACCATGGCCGAGCAGAGCGCGCTGAGCGCCCACCGTGTGGCGGGCAGTGAGCACGGCGGCTCTCTCGCCCGCCTCACGCCCCAGCGGTAGCTGCTGAACAGCGCTAGCTGAACAGCCCTAAGGGCCCGCCGGAAAATAAGTTGTGCGTTGGATCTCTTGACACCACAGCTCAGACACGGTGTTCGCATACAACTTATTTCGAGGCTGGCCCTAACGTGCCCGCTCACACCGCGTGGACCAATCCGGTCGACGCTGCCGCCGCCTACGCCGAGGAGCTGTGATGCGTACCCGTACCCGTACCCGTACCCGTACCCGTACCCGCGACCCGCAGACCCTCGGCGGCACAGGCACCCTGGAGCGGATCCTGGCCGCCCGCAACATTGACCGCGCTGCCGTCACCGCCGTCAACGACGAGCCGGAGCCCCGCTCGGCCCTGGAGGCTATGTCGGCCGGGATGCCGCCCCGATACCGGCACGCGGAGGCCGACCACCCGAAGGTCCTGGCCTGGGTGCACGAGGTCGCCCGGCAGGCCGTTGCCCCCAGCGTTGGCGCGCGTCGGCAAGTGGCGACCGGACCGTCGCTGCTGCTGGCCGGGGTGGTCGGCGCGGGCAAGACCCACCAGGCGTACGGGGCGGTCCGCGCCCTGGTGCAATCGGGCGTCGGCGTGCGCTGGCGCGCCACTGCCGCCGCCGACCTGTACGCGCAGCTGCGGCCCCGGACCGGGGTGGACAGCGAGCAGCAACTGGCGGCGGTGGCGCGGTGCCCGCTGCTGATCCTGGACGATCTCGGCGCGGCGAAAGCATCGGAGTGGGTGGAGGAGATCACGTACCGGCTGATCAACCGCCGGTACAACCACATGCTCCCGACGCTGATCACCAGCAACCTGCCGATCAGTGACCTGCGCGGCTACCTCGGTGACCGCGTCACCTCCCGGCTCGCGCAGATGACCACCCGGGTCGAGTTCGACACCGTCGACCGCAGACGCCAGCGCGCCGCCTAATGCTACGTTCGTTAAAAGGGGTGTGGTCTGTCGGGCGTCGGGGGCGCATGATGCGTGGTGGAGGACTGTGCCATGTATCCACCTTTGTACGCGCGTCCGGCGCGTGATCCGGACGAGGAACGAAAGATCTACAAG
>JAFAUH010000106.1 GCA_019243445.1 Streptomycetaceae bacterium
AACAGCGGGAACAGCAGCAGGAACAGCGGAAAGCAGAATTCCCGCGGGGCAGGAAACCAGCGTGACGACAAGGCCAAGCGCGCCGGCCGTCCCCGCCCGGAGGAGCGCCGCTACGACACGGGCGCAGCGGGACAGCCTGGCGAGTCCGACAAGCGTGTCGGATCCGGGAAGCATGTCGGATCCGGGAAGGCAGCAGGCGCCCGCGGACGCGCCCGCGGCTCCATGCCCGCACGCCCGCGCGAGCTTGAAGCTCAGATCGAGGAACGCAACCGCGCCCGCTACGACAAGCCGCAGCCGAAGCTCCCCAAGACCTTCGACGACCAGGAGGGTGAGCGGCTGCAAAAGGTGCTCGCCCGTGCCGGGATGGGCTCGCGGCGCGCGTGCGAGGAGCTGATCGAGCAGCGGCGCGTCGAGGTCAACGGCAGGATCGTCACCGAGCAGGGGCTGCGCATCGACCCGGAGAAGGACGAGATCAAGGTCGACGGGCTCACTGTTGCCACCCAGTCGTATCTGTTCTTCGCCCTCAACAAACCGGCCGGGGTGGTCTCGACGATGGAGGACCCGGACGGCCGCCAGTGCCTTGGCGACTACGTCACCAATCGCGAGACGCGACTGTTCCACGTCGGCCGCCTCGACACTGAGACCGAGGGCATCATCCTGCTCACCAACCACGGCGAGTTGGCCCACCGCCTCACCCACCCCCGCTATGGCGTGACCAAGACCTATCTCGCCGCGATCCAGGGACCGATCCCGCGCGACCTCGGCAAGCGGCTGAAGAGCGGCATTGAGCTCGAGGACGGCTACGTCCGCGCCGACAGCTTCAAAGTCGTGGAGAACACCGGCAAGAACTACCTCGTCGAAGTCGCCCTCCACGAGGGCCGCAAGCACATCGTGCGCCGCATGCTCGCCGAGGCCGGCTTCCCTGTCGACAAGCTCGTACGCACCCGCTTCGGGCCGATCGCGCTCGGCGACCAGAAGTCCGGCTGGCTGCGGCGCCTGACCAACACCGAAGTCGGCATGCTGATGCGCGAAGTGGAGCTGTAGAGCTATAGACCTGTGGACCTGAGGGATCACGGCGGTGCGGTTCATGGCGCTGCAGTTTTGTGACTGCTGCAGTTTCATGACCACAATGAGAGCCGCACCGCATGCCCCTTCTCGTCCCGCTCGACCTCGAGCATGCCCGCCACCGCATTCCGGTTGATGCGTCCGTAGACGTGCGGGAAGAGTCTGGCCGAGCCGCCCTCGCCGGAGGTGCTCGACGGCTCCGGCGGCTCCGCCGGCTCCCAGCGGACGGACGTATCCAGCGCCTCCTCATCGATGAGAAGCACCATGAGCGGCCCGATCGCATCCCGGAAGAGGGCGTCAGCGACGGCCAGCGCGGTGCTTTCGTCCGGCGAACAGTGGATGAAGCCGTCCTGCGCGAGCGTCGGCGGGGCGTACGGCCGGTCCGGAACGCGCAACCAGTCGTCGAGCGGGACCACGTGGTAGATCATGCGCAACGTTCTACCGGATCGGCCGCCGCAACGGCTGCACGACGGCGACACTACGCTGATCAGGTACACCCCATGCGAGGGAGCTGTGACGTGGCGGGCTGTGCCGCATCAGCCGACTGAAGTCGGTCGGCCACGTCACAGCCCGGCTCGACGGCCGCTCTGCGAAAGGACATCGCACAGTAATGCGTACCGCCGCCGTCATCGGTACCGGCCTGATCGGCACCTCGGCCGCGCTGGCCCTGACCTCCCGCGGAGTCACCGTCCATCTCTCGGACGCCGACCCGGACTCTGCCCGCACCGCGGCCTCGCTCGGCGCGGGCAACGCGGGGCCCGCCGAGGGGCCGGTCGACCTCGCGGTCGTCGCAGTGCCTCCGGCGCATGTGGCCGCCACCATCGCCGAGGCCCAGCGCTCCGGCCTCGCCCGCGGCTACCTCGATGTGGCCGGCGTCAAGGGCGGCCCGCTCCGCGACCTGCAGGCGCTCGGCGCTGATCTGTCCCAGTACATCGGCACGCACCCGATGTCCGGACGAGAACGCTCCGGGCCGCTGGCTGCGACTGCCGATCTCTTCGAGGGCCGCCCGTGGGTGCTCACTCCCACCCCCGAGACGGAGACCGAGGTCCTCAATCTCGCGCTGGAGCTCGTGGCGCTGTGCAGAGCCGTGCCTGTCGTGATGGACGCCGATACGCACGACCGGGCCGTCGCCCTCGTCTCGCACACCCCCCAGCTGCTCTCCAGCATGGTCGCGGCCCGCCTCGAACACGCAGAGGAGACCGCGGTACGCCTGTGCGGCCAAGGGATGCGCGATGTGACCCGGATCGCCGCCTCCAAGCCCGGGATGTGGATCGACATCATCTCCGCCAACCCCGGACCCGTCGCTGACGTGCTGGCGGGCATCGCCAAGGACCTGGACGAGACCGTGCAGGCGCTGCGGGCGCTGCAGTCCGCGGACGAAGCGAAGCGGCGCGAGGGCGCAGCCGGCATCGAAGATGTGCTGCGGCGCGGAAACGCCGGCCAGGTACGGGTGCCGGGCAAGCACGGGACGGCCCCGGCGACATACGAGACCGTGGCGGTGCTCATCGGTGACCGGCCCGGTGAGCTGGCGCGAGTGTTCGCGGACGCGGACACGGCCGGAGTCAATATCGAGGACGTCCGCATGGAGCACTCGACCGGGCAGCAGGCCGGCACCGTCCAGATCATGGTCGACCCGAAGGCGGCACCGGTGCTGATGGCGGCGTTGCGCGAGAAGGGCTGGTCCCTGAGGCAGTAACGATCTGGGGAGCAAGGCCGCAGTGACATGAGCCTCCCCCTGCCTGCGCTGGAGGCATCCCCTGGCGCGGCGGGGCGAATGAAAGAGCATGTACGGAGGGCCTGCGGCTACCCAGTAACCTTGGTCATGGCATCGAGCAGTGTCGATGCCCATTTCCGTGCCCGGTGCAGAACTTGTGCAGAACAGGAAGGTCCGCAGATTGTGGCAACTCCGATGATCGTCGCCATCGACGGCCCCTCGGGCACGGGCAAGTCCAGCACGTCGAAGGCGGTCGCTGTCAAGCTGGGGCTCAGCTACCTCGACACGGGCGCCCAGTACCGGGCGATGACGTGGTGGATGCTGACCAACGGCATAGACGTCGAAGACGCCTGCGCGGTGGCCACTGCGGTCGACAAGCCCGTGATCGTCTCCGGTACCGATCCCAGTGCGCCGACCATCACTGTCGACGGCGCCGATGCCACGGGCCCGATCCGCACCCAGACGGTCACGGCCGCGGTGAGTACGGTCAGCGCGGTGCCGGAGGTCCGTGCCCGGCTGGTCCGGCTACAGCGAGCCGCGGCCGCGTCTGCGCCCGAGGGCATCGTCGTGGAAGGCCGCGACATCGGCACCACGGTGTTGCCTGACGCTGCCGTCAAGATCTTCTTGACCGCCTCCCCGGAGGCGCGAGCCGCCCGTCGCAACGGAGAGCTGAAGGGCGGGGAAGCGACGAGCCTGGAGGCCACGCGCGAGGCGCTGGTCGAGCGGGACGCCGCCGACTCCGGCCGTGCTGCCTCTCCGCTCGCCAAGGCAGACGACGCCGTCGAGGTCGACACCACCCAGCTCAGCCTGGAGCAGGTCGTCGAGTGCGTGGTCGCCCTCGTCGAGGAGCGGACCTCTCGGTGATGACGCAAGGCACCACGGTGCCGAGTCCTGTCGGAGCTGCGATCGGCCGTTGCATCGGCATCGGCCTGATGAACAGCTTGTGGCGGCCGCGAGTGCTCGGCGCCTGGCGGGTACCGGCCACAGGACCGCTCATCCTCGCCGGCAACCACACGCACAACCTCGACGGCCCGATGCTGATCGGTACCTGCCCACGGCCGGTGCACTTCCTGGTCAAGAAGGAGGCATTCATCGGGCCCCTCAATCCCTTCTTGCGCTCCATCGGGCAGCTACAGGTGGATCGTTCCAGCGCCGATCGCACGGCCGTCACCACAGCGCTCGGGGTCCTGGAACGCGGTGGTGTACTCGGCATCTTCCCCGAGGGCAGGCGTGGTGAGGGTGACTTCGCCGAACTGCGCTCCGGAATCGCCTACTTCGCGGTCCGCTCGGGCGCGCCCGTCGTACCCGTCGCGGTGCTCGGTAGCGCCCGCGCAGGCCGCATGATCCCGGCGTTGCCGCCGCTGCGCTTTGCTCCGCTCCGCCTTTGCTCTTGGATTTGGCCTTCGGATGCAAAGCTCCGTATCGACGTTGTCTTCGGCGCCCCGTTCGAAGCGGGCGACAGCAGCGGAAAACGCACTAGGACGGCGCTCGACGCCGCCACCACGCGGATCCAGGAGCGGCTGGCCGCACACCTGGAGTACGCCAGACGCGCCACCGGCCGGCTCTGACTGAGCCGCCTTCGATTGAACTGACGGACGAGGAAAAGACTTCATGGACAACGAGATCGAGTATGGCGAGCACGGCGCGCTCGGCGACGCCGAATACGCCGAGTTCATGGAGCTCGCGGCGGAGGAGGGTTTTGACCTCGAGGAGGTCGCGGACGACGTCGCAGCCGCGGGACATGGGCCGCTGCCCGTCCTCGCCGTCGTCGGCCGTCCGAACGTCGGCAAATCGACTCTGGTCAACCGGATCATCGGCCGGCGTGAGGCCGTCGTCGAGGACCGGCCGGGGGTCACACGTGACCGGGTGACGTACGAGGCGAACTGGAACGGCCGCCGTTTCAAGGTCGTCGACACCGGCGGCTGGGAGCAGGACGTCCTGGGCATCGACGCCTCCGTGGCGGCACAGGCCGAGTTCGCCATCGAGGCCGCCGACGCGGTGGTCCTCGTCGTCGACGCGAAGATCGGGTCCACCGACACCGACGAGGCCGTCGTCAAACTGCTGCGCCGAGCCGGCAAGCCGGCCGTGCTGTGCGCCAACAAGGTCGACGGGCCGAGCGGTGAGGCCGACGCGGCGGTGCTGTGGTCGCTGGGAATCGGTGAGCCCTACCCCGTCTCCTCGCTGCACGGCCGCGGCACCGGCGATCTGCTGGACGCCATCCTCGAAGCTCTGCCCGAGGCGCCTACGCAGACCTTCGGCGAGCCGCTGGGCGGACCGCGCCGTGTTGCGCTCATCGGCCGTCCGAACGTCGGCAAGTCCTCGCTGCTGAACAAGGTGGCGGGACAAGACCGGGTGGTCGTCAACGAGTTGGCGGGCACCACTCGCGACCCTGTCGATGAGCTCATCCAACTGGGTGGCAAAACCTGGAAGTTCGTGGACACCGCGGGTATCCGCCGCCGCGTCCACCTCCAGGAAGGCGCCGATTACTACGCCTCGCTGCGTACTGCCGCCGCCTTGGAGAAGGCTGAGGTCGCGGTCATCTTGATCGATGCGAGCGAGACACTCTCAGTCCAGGACACCCGGATCATCTCGATGGCTGTCGACGCGGGCCGCGCCTGTGTCATCGCGTACAACAAGTGGGACCTGCTCGACGAGGAGCGCCGCTACTACCTGGAGCGGGAGATCGAACGGGATCTGGTGCAGGTTCAGTGGGCGCCCAGGGTGAACGTGTCGGCCACCACCGGACGCCATATGGAGAAGCTGGTGCCCGCGATCGAGACGGCGCTCGCGGGCTGGGAGACCCGGGTTCCCACGGGACGACTCAATGGTTTCCTCGGTGAGCTGGTCGCGGCCCACCCGCACCCGATCCGCGGTGGCAAACAGCCCCGCATCTTGTTCGGCACCCAGGCCGGGAACAAGCCGCCCCGGTTCGTGCTCTTCGCAACTGGTTTTCTGGAGGCCGGCTACCGCCGCTTCATCGAGCGGCGGTTGCGTGAAGAGTTCGGGTTCGAGGGGACACCGGTCCAGGTCTCGGTACGGGTACGCGAGAAGCGCGGACGAAAGAAGTCGTAACCGACCTGGGATGGTTCAACCTCCGCCGCGGGTGTGGTTGTCCCGTGGCGGCGCGGGCGGCAGCGCTGCGGGCATGCCACTGCCCCGCTGAGGCGTGGTGTGAGGCCGACCGTATGGCGTGTGCTGCGGCTCCTGCGTGCGCTGCGGTTCCTGCGGGGGCTGCCACAGCCGAAACGCTTCGAACTGTAGTTCCTCCTCGCCGGTGCGGTCGCCGG
>JAFAUH010000168.1 GCA_019243445.1 Streptomycetaceae bacterium
CGCAACTGGCAGCCCTGCTTGAGCATGTGGGCCGCTCCCACCCGCTGGTCGCCCCGACCTGACCAACCAGCGACTGGAAGAGCTCAAGGGCATCCGGCAGAGGGTCACGGCCAAGAAGGAACAGCGGTACCGCCTCCACTCGTGGGCTTTCGCCCAACTCGGCGCCTTCGTCGAGTACAAGGCGAAGAAGGCGGGTGTTCCGGTCATGTTTGTCGACCCGCGCAACACCTCCCGGCAATGCTCCGAGTGCAAACACACCCACCGCTCCAACCGGGTGTCCCAGGCATGGTTCGCCTGCCGATCCTGCGGGATCGTGATACACGCGGACCGCAACGGCTCCCGCAACATCGCCCACCGGGCCGATGCTGTGTGGCAGCGGGGCAAAGTCAACTGCCCCAGCGTCGCCAGATAGGCACGCCGGACGCGGGCCAGACACCGGAGCCACCGGCGGACAGGACCCGCAATCAGGGTCATAGAACTTGATGGGGAATCAGAATCCCTCGAGTTCTGCGGGTAGTTGCACAGCGTGATCGGCGTCGTTGGTTTGCCCGGTTGCGGAAGCCGTATGCCTTGCGGGCTTCGAGCTTGATGACGCGGTTGTTGCCCTCACTCGCGGCGTTTGTGATCCCGGTCGTCACGTAGGCGTGGATGCCGTCCCACCACTGCTCGACGGTTGCGGCGAGAGTGACGCGTTCGGGCAGGTGGGCGTAGTCGGCAACGTGAGCGAAGAAGCGGTAGCGGGCGGCTGAGATGGCCTCGCGGTCGGGGAAGGTGCGTGCGTGCTTTGGGAGTGAGGCGCAAGATGTCGCGCAGTAGCTCCTTGCCGCGCCAGGCAGCCAGAATCTGCTTGCCGAAGGTCCCCATCATCGTCAACTCAGTTGTCAACAGTTCCAGTTGTTCGCCGGTGAGGTCCTCGGCGTTGCGGCGCAAGAGCTTGCGGACGGTGTAGATGGCGTCGCCGGTGCGGGCGCGGCGGCCGTGCTGGCGCCAGGTGAGGCGTCGGCGCAGGTCGGCGAGGTGTCGCTGGGCGAGCTGCACGACGTGGAAGGCGTCCACGACGATCGTGGCATGGGGCAGGGCACGGTGGACAGCGGTGCGGAAGGTGGTGCACAGGTCGATGGCCACGTATTTCACCGCTTGCTTCCAGTTCTCGGGCTGACCGGCCAGCCATGCCGTGACGGAGGCGGCGTTGCGGCCCTCGACCTGCCCGAACAGTCCCTGTCCGCCGATGGCATCAACGAATCCGATGTGCCAGGGGTCGGCGATCAGCTCCCACTTGCCGGTCTCGGGATTCTCCCACCACACCGCCTTGCCGCGCCGGGTCTCATCGATGCCGATCGCCTCGGCGGCAGGCGGAGTCTCGGGCAGGACCTGTTCGGCGTAGGTTTCGAAGGCGCGCTGGACGGTCGGCCAGGAGATGCCCAGGTCACGCCCGGCCTGCAGGACGGTACGGCCGCCGTCTGCCACCGCCCGCCCCGCCTCGCGCCGCAGCGGCCCGGTAAGCCGCGCCCCGGGCGAACCTGGCGTACGTGTTCGGTGAACGAGGTGCGCGGGCAGCGCGCCTCCATGCACCGCCAGCGCGACTTGTGCCATACCAGCTCCACCGCTTGCCCACCGTAGGGAAGTTGGCGCGGCCGAGTCAGTCGCCGGCCCTTGCGCACCCGAGAGAACACCCCGCACTCTGGACACGCCCGCGCCGCCGCATCGGTCGTGGCCACATGGACCACCAGCAGGCCATCGGACTTTTCCACCTTGATCACCCCCAGTCCCTCCAGTCCCAGCAGCAGCGTCGCGTCCGTATCGGTGCAGGTATCGTTGATCTTCAAGCCCGTAGGTGGTTCGTGTTCGGTTGCATGGAGAACAACCATGATCGCGAAGCCCTGCGGGCGCTTTACATCCGGGGCGCCGCCAGCCAGACATCGTCACGCTACGTTACGAGACCTCAGCCGAAAACCGCTGATGGCTCATCAAGTTCGATGACCCCGCAATCAACGCCCTGGGACCGAGCCAACAAGCTCGGTCCCTTTCAGGGCCGAGAAGTTGACTGCGGTAGTTGCCTTTCTGTCGCCGAGGTCGTGGAGCCGGCGCTCGGCGGGGTGCGCGGACGCCGGGTGTGTGGGTTGGTCAGGTGGGCTGAGGGCGGCCGAAGAGCAGGTCGTAACCTGTGGGGAGCTGAAGCAGGATCTGCTGGAGCAGGTTGTCGCCAGCAGCGTCGGCGACCGTGCTGAGGACGGCGCTGACATCCCAGGCCGCGGTCTGTTCGGTGGTCTCCTCGATCCAGGCCGCCGTCGCCCGCACGAACCGCTCCGGTGTCAGCGGTTCGGCGCTCTGCAGCGGGTTGAGCAGGATCACGGCGAGGTCTTCCGGCAAGCGCGCGGCCAGTTGGGCACGCACCTGGCCGACCAGGTGGGCGCCCAGCAGAGCGAGTACCACGCGGGCCGCGCGTTCTGCTTCCTGCCGGCTGTCGTACTCACCGCGTTCCTTCACTTGGTCGAGGAACACTTCCCATCGCAGGGTCACGTCGGCCGCCACCCTTCTTCAGTCCGGTGGGCGCGGAGGACGGGTAAGGGGGAGATCAGGTGCCCGTCCTCCGCCGCTGATCGTCCCGGGCCGCCCGGCTCAGCCGGAGATCTCCTTGCGGGAGGATTTCCCGCCGATGGCGATCTTGCGGGGCTTGGCGCGCTCGGTGATCGGGATGCGCAGGGTGAGCACCCCGGCGTCGTAGTCGGCCTTGATGTGCTCGGTGTCCAGCGTGTCGGCCAGCACGACCTGGCGGGAGAAGACACCCAGCGGCCGCTCCGACAGTTCCATCTGCACATCGTCGGACTTCGTCACGGGCCGACGCTCGGCCCGGACGGTCAGCATGTTCCGCTCGACGTCGATATCGATCGCCTCCGTGCTGACGCCGGGAAGGTCGAAGGCCACCACGTACTCCTCACCCTCGCGATAGGCGTCCATCGCCATCGCGGACGGCCGCGACCAAGTGCCCGGCCCCATCAGCTGCTGAGCCAGCCGGTCGAGCTCACGGAAAGGGTCAGTGCGCATCAACATCGTGAAACACCTCCAGCAGGTTCGGGCAGTTGCTGCCAATGCGCCTCACTGAAACCGTTGTAACATGTCATCGAAACGATGACAACCTTGAGGGAGATGCCCATGGCAGCAGCTGACCAGGTGGACTCTTCTTGCACCGACGCCCAGAGCCCGCCTTCGTTCCTCGCCGCCGCGACGGCCCTCCAAGCCATAGACGATGCCCTGCGCGCCGCCCAGCACGAGATCCCCGGCACCCCCAACGCCGACGGCGCCGACTCGGAGCAGGCACTGGCCTCCCTCCTGCTGCTGCGGCAGATCCGCGAGCAACTCGCCGGATGGGAAACCGGCCTGATCGAAACAGCCCGCCATGCAGGAGCCAGCTGGGCCGACCTCGCCCACCCCCTCGGCGTCGCCAGCCGCCAGGCCGCCGAACGCCGCTACCTGCGC
>JAFAUH010000351.1 GCA_019243445.1 Streptomycetaceae bacterium
CCCCACAAACCCATCCGAGGCCGACGCGACAAACGCGTCCAGCCCCTGCGACACCGACCACGCCGTATCCCGCAGATACGTGAAGTCATCCACGATCTGCTGCAACACCCGCGGATCACCCGGCACCGGATCTCCGTCAAACCCCAACTTCAACCAGTCAGCGGGCCCCGCCCCCGCACCAGACGCGGTCTCACCAACAGCAGTTCGCAGAGAAGGAGGAGTAGACACAGAACCCCCAGTTAACAGCCCGGTTACATAATTAAGTTGGTGAACTACCTTTGTGACTCTCGCAGTGACGCAGCTTCACAAGCAGTAGTTCATTCGCGGCCTCCACCGTGACGCTCACCACACACCCCTCTCGCGCGGGCAATCAGCCTTGCCCCGCCCCTCGGGCGGCAGCCCGCGACCTTCGGGGCAGGCAGCACCGGCTTGGAAGGGTTCCGCTACCCACAGCGAGGAGGTCGAACGGTCGATTGCCACCCCCACAGTCAATTGTGACACTCATCACTCCTCTGAACCCGGCCGCCTTCCCTCTCGTCATCTGGACGTTACGAAAGCGCCGGAGCCGCACAGTGAGACTTCACCGGAGGACAGGCAGTTGTCGATCAATCACACCAGGCACCGGCAGAGCGCATCCGACCGCACTGCGGGAAACCCGCAGACATCGGCATCCACAGGTGAGTTCGCTGCGCTCTTCGCCAGCGCTGCCCGGACTCCCTTGCGGACGTTCCTGCCGGGGCGCCGCGTCTGGCTCATCCTCGGCGTGGCTGCGGTGGTGGCCGCACTGGTTGCTGCGGTCGTCCTCGGGCTCCCCTTGCTGCACCTGGGCGGGAGCCAGACCCGGGCATCCGCGCAGCGCGATACAAGGAGCGTCCCGTACCCTCCCGAGCTGAGCACAGCACCGTCTCTCTCCCTTGCTGGGAAGGGTGCGCAGCCGACAGCGGCGAAAAGCTCCTCCCCCTCGCCCTCGCCCTCGCCCTCGCCTTCACCGTCACCCTCCGGCACGCCCGGCGCGGGCTCCAAGGCTGATGCCAATCAACCCGCCCCCGCGCCTGCCCCCGCGCCCGCGCCCGCCCCCGCTCAGCAGGCAAGCAACGCGGCGTCCGACCCCTCCTCGACGTCTTCTGGTACCCCCGATGTCCAAAGCGGCTTCCTGTCGTCCAGCGGCTCGGTTTCCTCGAGCAGCGGCAAGTACTGGGGCGAGGACTATGTCTCGTTCACCTCCACCGTGCCGCTCAGTGGGCTCCGAGTGGTGCTGCGCGTCACCCAGACCGGTGGCCTGGCCAGCACTGGTAGCTGGAGCACGTTCGGCAACCAGTCGAACGTCGGCATCACGTGGAATAACGATGCGGTCACCTATCTGGTGACACTGAAACCTGGCGTTGTCCTCCCCCCGGGCAGATACACTTTCGCAGCCCAGTTCAAGCACTCGGGCTTCCGCAGCACCTCGAACGACGTGTACGACGTCAACGGCACCGCTGCCGATACCGGGGCTTCACAGAACACCCAGGGCCATTTCTGACCGGATTCAGGGAAGTCAGCACGTTTGCCGAGTCCCGGATTCACTGGATTTGCCCGGCACGGTGCCACTCCCGACTGGAGAGAGGCAGTTACGTCGGTGTGCCTTCGGTACAAAAAAGTTCCTACTTGTGCCGGGATCCCGCCATCCGTGACCCTCGTGTTGCGTCCACCCCACGAAGTGCCTGCCCGACGCGTCCAGTGACTCCGGTCGTTGTCCCCCGAGGGACGGCGCCGGAGGACATGCCGCCCGGCACTCATTCACCACCAGGGAGAGCACGTGGCAAGTCCCAGTCCCATCTTCCCGTCGGACCCGTCCTTTGGCCGAGAGCCGGACGCCTTCGAAGCGCCGACGGAGGACACACCGACATCCGCGCCGCACTGGCCAGGCTCCGTGCAACGGCCGGGATCGCCCGGCTTCGCTCAGTCGGCGGGGGCATGGCTGTTCGACCTGGCACCGCCTCGATACCGGTACGAGGAGGTTCTGCACCGCCACCCGGTCGAGCTCGCCCAACTGGTCCGCCTGCGGCTCCAAGCGGACGTCGTTGCCATGGATGCCGCTTTGCGGACGCTCCGGGAGCGTGCGCGCACGATGCCCGCGGAGGTGCCCTACCTCACCGATCTCTACACGCGGGAGCGTGACTGGGCCCGCGCCATGCTGGAGCAGGTCGCGCTGGTCGAGCAGGGCCTCAAGACGGTTGCCGGACCGACGAGAATCGCCCATATCCCGGGACCGCGACGCGCGACGGGGTGACGGCCCGGGTTCCACCGAGAGTCTGCGATCAAACGATCTGCAGGGGCGCGTGATCGAGACCGCTCAGCTCCAGACTGTGCGAGGGCGGGTCGATGAGCGACCAAGCGATTGCCTTGTTCACAGCATCCACGCGGCAGGTGGCTCCCAGCTTGCTGAAGACATTGCGCAAGTGGTGTTTGACTGTGCCTTCGGCGATGCAAAGCTGGCGGCCCGCCTGCCCGTTGGTCAGCCCCTGGGCCACCAGGGATATCACCTCGCGCTCCCGCGCCGATAACAGGCACGGCCGACGGGAGGGGGCATGGCCCTGAGTGAGGCTTGACCTGGTGATCGATATCACTACGCGCTCGTCGTCGGCCATCACCGAGCGCACCGCGGCAATGAGGTCGTAGCGCGTCGCTGACTTCAGCAGATACCCGCGCGCGCCCATCGAGAGCAGGCTTTGGACGATGGGCGACTGGTCGGACAGGCTCATCACGATCACACGGGTGTGAGGCGCCGTCGCCAGCATCGCGCGCACTGTGCTCACCACGTCGTTGTCCGCGAGCCCGCACAGGTCCGCGTCCAGCAGCACCACATCGGGCCGCGTCTCCCCCACGACCTGGAGCGCCCCGGGATGGTCGGCGGCCTCTCCGACGACGGCGAAACCTTCCTCCGCCCGCAGGATCTCGCGCAGCCCCTCGCGGAACAGCGCGTGGTCGTCCACTACGGCGATCCGTATGGGTATGCCCATTGCCGTTTCCGCCGTGTTCACCGTTCGCAGTCGGCAAGCAGACCGATCGGCCACCGGGCCGCGCTCGTTCTGGTACATCACGGTCTCCCTCTCATTGCTCGCACCGCCTCGAAGGAGAAACAGTGTCTTCACAAGTACTGATTGCATCGATTTAACAGCGGCTGGAGGCCACCAGGGGAAGATTGACTGGATTCATGGCCTGCCGACACCATCGAGCGGCAGCCCCGCCCGCCCCCGATCTGGACTGCGTCTCTGTCTTTCCGTCAGATCGGCATCCGTCATACGGCAAGAACGCGCAGGACAGGCGCACAGGTGCGACTAGCGTTGAAGTATAAGTACTTCAACAACGCTCAAGATAGCAGGCAGTGTTGCGGTTCCGCCCTCAACTGCCTTCTATTCCTCAATACAAGCCATGCCGGCGCTGCCGGTGGCGTCGGCGGCAGCCATGGCGACGTCGCCGGCGGCGACGGAGAGGCCGGCGACGGAGACGCCGGCACGAGCGGGAGCAGCAGAGGCCCTGCAGGCTCTCCCGGCGGCTCGACTTCTTCCGCGCCGATCTCGCTGACATTGCGCGAGTCGTCGGCGGGCCTCCCCTGGAGGCGGCATGGTGCCAGGAAATGGTTCAGGGCCGAACATTCCTGTCATCTCTCTCACAGCGGCGAACTCACCTGCGTAACCCACGCGTAATTCAGCGTTCCCCATCCCGGTAACTACTGCCTGGCTCGGCGCTACCTGGCGCACGTCTTCTCCTATAGCTGCGGAAATCACTATGGGAGCTGTTGTGCCGTCTGTGAGTTGGGGCGTGTTGGAACTGGACGAGGATCCAGTTCCCGGAAATGCCCAGGTTTTGCAGCAGGTAGTGGATGATTTCCGATTTCTGGGGGATTCAGCATCGTATATCAGCCGCGGGCTGAACGCGTTTGCGGCGTCGTCGGCGGGTTTTCAGGGACAGACGGCGGATGCACTGCGGTCGGTGATCTCGGGGCGGTTGAAGACGTTCATCGACCATGTGGGGGAGGCGTTCGGGATCGCAGCAGATGCGGTGTCGGCGTATCGGGATGTACTGGTGGAGGCGCAGTCCGGAGTGCGGGACACGATGAACGCCGCGTCGGGACTGAAGGCGGGTGATCCGCAACTGGCTTCATTGAAGCAGCGAGTGGCGGGCCATCAAGATGATGTGTCCGCCGCGACGCGGCGGATGGAGGCGGCATTGCGAGATGCCTCGGAGTTGGTGTCGCAGCCGATCAAGATGCCCAGCCTGTGGGACCGGATCCGGAAGAAGCTGGAGCTGGCCATGGAAATCGTAGGGGGGACGCTGGCTCTTTTGTCGATGATTGTGGATGGTCCGGTCGGTCTGGGTCTTGCTGCGGCGGCGTTCGGGGCGTCGGCGGTGTCGTTCGGAATGACGGCGATGGACGTCGCCCAGCATCGTGCCAAGTGGACGCAGCTGTTGTTGGCGGGGATGGGGATGGTGGGGGTGTGGGGGCGGGGGTTGTACTCCGTGGAGGAGCTGGGGGCGAAGGCGTATGCGTTGGTGGACGGTGCGGGGCGTGCCGTGGCCAAGACGGTGGATGTGCTGTCTTCGCCTACGGCGTTCGAGACGTTTCTGGTGCAGAGTGTGGCGGCGACCGGGCAAAGGGCGGCCAGTTTGTGGGCTGCAGCCGGGCGAGGGTTGGTGCTGTTGCCGTCGGCGCTGTGGCGGGAGATGGTCTCGCTTCCGTCTTTGGTGGCGAAGACGCCAGGCGCGCTGCGGGATGTGTGGGAGAGCGCTTCGGTTGCGGTGAAGCGGGATTTCGCTTCGGTCACCAGGCATTACCCCTACTCCTTCGGGACACGGCTTGGGCTGTATGGACTGGTGAGCTCCGGGCGGCTGGTGCTGGCGGCGTTCACACCGATGAGGTGGGACGAGATGGCGATGCTGGGCTTTCGGGGTGCGTACCGGTCATTGCGGGCGCGCGCGTCGTTCACCGGCGCCGCAAGGGACTTCCGGACGGGCTGGGCGAGGGCTGAGCAGGCGGCCTCGATCGGCCGGACACTGTCCGATCTGTTCCGCGAGGAGAATGAATCCCATCGGCTGTACCGGGCGCTGGCCGACCTTGAACTGGAGGAGCCGGGTGCCGGGCTGATGAAGGGGGGCTTGTGGGTGCCGGATCTCGCAGCGGGAAGGGCGGGAAAGGGTGCGCCGGATCAGACCGAAGGCGCTGCCCTTTCGCTGCAACGGTTCGACGAGCACGGCGTCCAGGTGGGCGCGGACGAGCATACGGAATTGGTGAAGGCACTCTTCCCGGCCGAGCCGGAGGTGATCCGCGAGAAGTTGGCATGGGATATGTCCCAGGGGATGTTGAACACCAAGGCCGGTCTGCTGGTGTCCATCAAGGACGTGGTGAACCCCGAGGGCTCCCAGTTGCTGCGGCAGTTGGCTGAGAAGGGACAGCTTCCCGCAACGTCTGCGCTCGTCGGCAAGAGCCCGGCGATCCCGGAAATGGCGTTGGCGCACCCGAACGGCGTACCCGCCACCGTCTCCGATCCCCGCGAGTCGCTGAATCTGCTCAACGCGAGCAGCAGCGCCCCGCACATCGGCCTCGAACCCCTCGAGCCGCTTCCACCCCAGCGGCTTGCGCGGGATAACCAGCTCGGTGCCTCAGACATCGTCGTCAGTTTCCATCCCAACGACGTCCTGCCCTGGCAGGCTGTCCAGACCGCTTTGGCGCCTCGTCTGGGAGCGTCCTGGCAGCGCATCGCGTCCAGCCTGCAGGACATGTTCGAACCCCAGGCGCTCAAGCCGCGGCTGTCCGCAATGACCCGCGGCGACACCTGGACGGCCAAGGTCGACAGGGACGGCTGGATCGGGAGGATCACCCTCGACGCGCGGGTGCGGGACTTCACGCACGACCAGGACATCTCCGCTTTCGAGTTCGAGGTCGGCTCGGAGTCGCAGGCGTCGCTGGGTCTCTTCGACGAGTCCAGGAAGCGGCTGATAGCGAGCCTGCCACTCAGGATGCAAAGCCACGGCGTCCAGTACGGCGCGCTGTTCGGCGGCCACTGGGAGTGGGCCCGCAGTATCGACGAAACCGATGGCGGCCGGGTGCTGACCAGGACGAAGACGGTCGAGCCCGCCTCGCTCTTCCGGGGCTGGGCGGACATCGGCATCACCATCGATGTGCGGAAGGCGGGCGAAGTGCCGGCCCTCGTACGGCAGGAGCTGCCGGTGGGTGTGCTGGTGGCCGTGCCCCGGCACGATTCCCACTTGTCGCCCGCCACCGCCTTGGGCGAACGCCCTTCGGGCGACAGCGGCACCGTGGCCGGCTCCGGGCCGGGAGAGGTGCGCTACCTGCCGCCGCAACGCATCCAAGAAGGGCGGCTCGGCTCCACAGACACAGTCATCGACGTCCACCCGCTCCCGTTGCACTCCAACCCGCTTACCACCGAGCCGCTCATCGCCAGGCCGGTGACGGCCAGGGGCGGCCTGTCGACGCTGCTGGACTGGATCGAGGCCGACGGCCGGAGGGCGTACGGCGAGGACTGGCCCGCGGTGCAGGCCGAGATGCTCGCCAAGGTGGACTTGGCCCGGATACACCAGTCCCTGCCGTCGATGACAGCCGGCCAGCCGCTCATCATCCCTTTAAACACCGTCTCCGGCCGCATCGAGATCACCGCCCGCGTGGTCAGCGCCCAGCATCTGCGCAGCACTCCGCAGACCGAGTTCAACGTCGGCACCGAAGTGCAGCGCTCCTTGACCGGCCAGCGCGTCCGGACGAATGCCTTCTCCATCCCGCTGCCCGGCCAGCTGACGGTCACCGACGGTTCCATGGCGGCGATCGCCGGGGGCAGCGGTCAGGCGGGCGTCGACAAACTGGTATCCCGCGCCTTCATGTCGAAGACCGTGATGGCCAATAAGACGAAAACCACCGGCGAGAAGTTCGCCGGCGAGGCGGAACTCGTCTTCGACATGCACCGGGACGTCCCGACAGTACCCGGGCTCCTGGCGGTCACGAGGCACACCGGCGCACCACCCGCCTTGAAATCCCTCGCCTCTCTGACCGGCATTCCCGTCGCCCATCGCGCCACCGCGAGCCTGGGTTTCGAGGTGCTGGTCGAGACCGCCGAGGCGGTTCCCGCTGCTCACAGTGCCGCCACAGCGCTCCTGCTCACCGAACTACGGCCACCCGCCTACTCGTACAAGAACGCCGAGGCGGTGCTGCCCCCGTCGCGGGTGTGGAGCCGCGGCGCGGGGACGGGGACGGGCCTGCGGGAGAACGACACCGTCCGCGACCTGTACAGGATGCAGAGCGTGCGGGGAGCGATCGACGCCCTGGGCACGGAATCCTTCGGCCGTCCCGCATGGGTGGAAATGCGCGACCAGGTCATGGACGGCTTCCGGCGTGAACGCCTGATGGCCGGGCTGGCATCGATGACTCGCGGCATCCCGCTGAGCGGTCCGCGGCTCGCCACCGGCGACGGGATGCGGATCGAGGCGACGGCCGCGCTCCGCGCGCTGCGGTTCCGTCGCGTCGGCACCACGGAACTGGCTCCGCAGGACGAACTGACCTCGCAGTCCGCGCACCGCGCTTTCGACTGGCACAGCCGCGGCAAGCAAAGCGGCATGGGGGGTGTCGAGTCCCTCTCCAAGCACACCGGAGCCGGCGGCGACGCGCTGACGGTGCTTCCCAGTACGGGCAGCGAGCACCGCTACCGCTCGGGGTGGCGGCAGGACACCACGGGCAAGAGCGTCAGGAAGGCCAAGTTCTCCTCGCGTATCGGCATCTTCGACGGCGATGTAGAGCTGAACTTCACCCTCGTCTCGAAGGACGGCAAGCCTCTTGCGTCACATGCAGTAGGAGACATCCCGGTGGAGGTCTCCATCCCGGTCGGCGAGTGCCCCAAGCTCAAGCTCGCGCTCACGCAGGACGATCCGCTGGAGGTCACCGAGGAGACATACCACCGGGTCATCTGGGAGCTTCAAGAACGCGGCATCCGTGTCATCAAGCCGTCCGGCCATATCGCGGGAGGTCCGGATCAGGGCGTCGAAGGGATCACGGCCCCCGCGCGGGCGTTGACCGCCCGCCGCGTCAGCCCCTCCGACATCGTGCTGGGCCTCGATCCCGACGAACGCCTGATGAGCGAGCTCGGCGGCGCGCTGCGCTCTGTCTTCGGCAGCGACTGGCCCGAGGTGCGGACCACGCTCGCCCGTCACCTCGACTCAGCCGCGCTCAAGCCGAGGCTCTCCGCGATGACGAGCGGTCAGGCCGAGATGATCGAAGTGACGGGGAACGGGGTGTCCGGGAAGGTGACGGTCAAGGCGGAGCTGGGCGAGCTGAAATACAGCGAGACCGCCGCGAAGATGGAGTTCGAGAACGGCAGCGAGACCCAGGTCACCGTGGGCGGCTCCCACGAGGTCCGCACCCGGCGCTGCGTGGAGTTCCCGATGCAGGCCACGGTGCCGCACGTCACCGCCGCTCTGGCACTGGCGGCGCGCCAGGACCGCACCGTCTCGGAGGTCACCTACACCGGCGGACGCACCGTGGCCAAGGCCAAGTCCGTCGAGGAGGCGGACTTCTTCGCCGGGGATGTCCACTACACAGTCGAATTCAGCCTGCACCGGCTGGGCGTCATCCCGGTCTCGGTCCGCTCGCTGTCCGTACCGGTCCCGGTACGTGTGGCGTTCCCACGGCATGCCACGCTGCCTGCTCCGTCGATGCACTTCGATGTGCCGGACCGGATCAAGGAGCAGCTCAGGCTGAGCGGGTCGGACGTCGTTTTGGATGTGTACGGCATCTCCCCCGGTGTCTCCCCCCATCTGCATCTTCTTCGGGGCGGCACTGACCGGCTGGTGACGCCCACCCCGCAAGACCTCACCGATATCGAGAAGCGGATCGGCACCCTGTACGACACCGCCGGGCCGTCGCAGGGCATGACGGACATGCTGAACGCGGTGGCGGGCGACGGCCGCCACGTGTTCGGGGCGCAATGGCCGGAGGTCCGGCGTCGGATCATGGCCGAGATCGATCTGACGCGGCTCCAGCAGGACTTGAAGTCGATGATGGCGGGCACTCCGATCGTGGTGCCGGTGGACCGGGGCCGCGTCTCGGTCACCGCGTCCGTGCTGAGCATGCAGCACCGGGGCAACGTTCCTGTTTCGGAGTTCAACACCGGCACCGAGTACTCCTCCTCCACTGCTCACACCGCCTTCGGTGACGGCGTCGCCGGGCACGGAACTTCGAACAGCGCCGGGGCCGTGCTCCAGGCCTACGCCACTACGGACCCGGTCGGCCATCTGCCGTTGAAGGGGCGGCTCGGCGGCGGCATCAGCGGTCAGATCGGGCAGGACGAGATCGAGGTGGGGGTGAAGTCCTCGAAGACCGCCATGACGATGAAGTCCAAGCGGCCTGCCACCGTCTTTGACGGAGTGGCCGACCTGCGCTTTCGATTCGAGTACGATCCGGTGCTCGGCAAGCAGCGGATGCGTCACGCACGGGCGGCAGTCGGCTTCCAGGCGCTGATCGAGCAGGACGAGGCGAGGCCACTCGCGCAGCGGGCAGAGCCGTTCACCGATCTCGGCGTCAACCGGCCCGGCCGCGGCCCCTCGCCGCTTACCGGGACGACGGCGGGGTCCGGCGACCACCCGGATAAGGCGCTGGTTCCCCCGGCACGGGTGTGGGGCGGGGAGGGGGACAAAGGCGGCGCGGGACTGCGCGATACGGATGTGATCCGCGCGCTGCCCGACACAGCCGGCATCCACGGGGCCGTCGGGGCGGCGGGGCGGCGGCTGTTCGACCGGCAGAC
Organism: Streptomycetaceae bacterium; assembly: GCA_019243445.1. Classification (GTDB taxonomy): domain Bacteria; phylum Actinomycetota; class Actinomycetes; order Streptomycetales; family Streptomycetaceae; genus Streptantibioticus_B. The sequence continues at coordinate 9,786 of JAFAUH010000351.1, forward strand.
CTGGGGCCGGATCGAGCGCCTCGTCCAGGAGTCGGTCAGCAACGCGCGGCTCGCCACCTTCCTTCCGAGCATGACGCGAGGAAAACAGATCCTCACTCCCCCGGCGCTGGGCGGCCTGCTGGAACAGCATGCCTCGGTCACCGCATCCGCGCAGATCGTGCAGTTGCGATACCTGCGCACGGATGGAAAGGCGGAGCTCAACCCGGTCAACGAGACGGCCGACCAGCGCACTCGTACCAATCCGCAGTGGTGGACGGCGGGTCTGCAGGCCCAAGTGGGCCTCGAAGCGGATCTCAAGGGCGCCGCCAAGGGCACGGCGGCCCTTGTGCTCGGCGGGCAGTACCGCGCGCGTTCGGCCGCCACCACCACGCTGAGCGGGCGGGTTTTGGCCAACGCCAAAATGCCCACGCCCACCGCGGTGTACGAGGGCTACGTCAAGATCACCATAACGCTGCGTCACGGTACGCAAACAGAGGAGGTATCCGGCGTTGTCCCGCTGGAAGTGGGCATTCCCGCCGCGGAAACATCCGTCACACCCGACGGGCCGCACGAGGCGGCGCTCCTCTTCGGTGACCGGCTGCGCAAGTGAGCTTCCCCACAAAAGCAAGGGCCAAAGGGTTGACCCTGTGCCAAGCTATACCAGTCTGCTAAATCGCGAAAGCACCCCGAACATAATCCGAACAACCCGTGCGTCTTCCGATGCGCAGCGCAAGGAGGCCTGTGCATGGATCACCAATACACCGAAAGCATGCCTGAAACCGCATCCGAGGCTGACTTGATCGCGTCAGAGCTCGCTTTGCCTGTCTTCCGGTCGATTCTGAACCGGATTGGGGACAAGTGGAGCGTCCTGGTCCTCGTGGAGCTGAGGCAAGGGCCGCGGCGGTTCAACGAGTTGCACCGTGCCCTTGACGGGATCAGTCGGCGCATGCTGACCTTCACACTCCGTAACCTCGAACGAGATGGTCTGATCCTGCGGACCGCCTACCCCACCGTCCCGCCCAAGGTCGAGTACTCACAGACCCCGCTCGCCGCGGAGCTTCGGGAGACCATGGACGCGCTGGCCGTATGGGCTGCACGGAACGGCCATTACGTGATGGAGGCGCGAGCCGCTTACGACGAACGGGAAGCGGACGAGACCCACCGCCAAGAGGGGGCCGAAAAGAAACGCAAGCCACGGATCCCAAGCCAGCAGGCCCAGCATCCGGCATAGCCGACCTCACGAAACAGTCAGTCAGCGCCGCGCGGCTCGACGAGGAGTCGCGCGGCGTCGTTGTGTGGTCACTGCGACTCCGTTGTGGAACCGGCAAGCGGTATCTGTGTCCGTTTGAAGCTCGGCGAGTTGCTCAGCGTCCCGGCCTGTGCCCCCGCCGCCTGCCCCTGCTGCCCTTGCCCCGTACCGGAGGAACCGCCCGGAGCCGTGCCGCCGGGCGTCCCGGGGACACTGGTGTCCGTGTTGTGGGGGTAAGCGAGGGTCGGGCCGAGGGTGAGATGCTTGCCGATCTCGGTGTTGAGGAAGAATTGCAGGGTCATCTCGCTCAGGTTCCAGGCGATCTCACCGCCGCCGCCGCGCATGAAGACCCTGGACTGCGCGAAGTTGTGCCAGATCATCCTTCCTAGACCAGTACCCATGCCGGCGAACAGAGCGCCGGTCGAGCCCAAGATCCCCGCCTCCAGAGCCAGGGGGCCGGAGAGCGTCATCGGAGCGCCGTGGACTCCGGGCGGGGGAGCCACCGGGAAGATCGCCGAGACGATCGCGTTGGTGACGAAGGCGTTGATCACACCCTGCCCCTGCCCGAAGGCGTACCAGGCTCCCGCGCCGCGCCAGAAGTTGGTTTCCTGGTTCCTGGCCCACTGGTTCGCCCAGTCCTCGGTCGCCACCGTGACCTGGTGGTTGCGGTAGAGCGCCCAGTCCATGGTGCCCGCAGCCTGGACGAACGCACCCAGCCTGGTCCGGTCCAGCAGGGCGTTCTCGGCCTGGCCGAGGAGACCACCCACACCTGAGTAAAAGAACGCCTTCTCCACCCCGGCTGGGGTGAGATTTCCGTGGTTGAAGGCCGCGGCGATGATGAGTTGGGCCGCGATACTGATCGTGAAGCCGGTAGCGAAGGACATGGCCAGCTTGCCCATTTCCTGCCGCCAGGCCTGGATCGGAGTCGACTCTCCGTTCTTCACACCCGTCCAGTACCGGTGGTACGGATCCTGCATCTCCATGTAGTAGCCGCGCAATTCGGTCATATAGCCGCGGAACTCCGCCTCCCGGCCGACCAAGCTCCAGCCTCGGTCGCCGTCCTTCCCGATCTGGCCGTAGCCCGGGCGCGGCAGATAGGGGTGCTCCGCCACCTTGGCGATATGCCAGCGGCCGAACGGGGTGGTCTCCCACACCCGCCCGGAGAAGGTGCGCTGGGCCACCAGACGGTCGTCCTGGTACTCCCGCCACAAGGCTTGGTAGTGGTTCACCTCCCGGTAGCGACCCTTCACACCAGTGGCGATGCGCTCCTGGTAGAGCTTGCCTTGGTTGTACTCCTTCCATACCTGACGGTCGACGGAGAGCAGCGGACGCCGCCAGGCATGCGGCGGCGAGTCTGGCTCGAAATGATGGATCGACCAGTCAAGCAGATCCGTTATCGTCACACGGTGGCGAGGCTTCTCACGGGGCATCGGTACGTGACCGTCCGGTACATGACTGCCCGGTACGTGACTGCCCGGTACGTGACTGCCCGGCACATGACCGTTCGCACCCCCCCGATCCTCCAAGCCGAAGCTGGCCCGCGGGGACAGGTACGCACTCTCACTGTCGCTGTCGTGACCAAAGCTGGCCCGCGGGGACAGGTACACACTCTCACTGTCGCTGTCGTGACCGAAGCTGGCCCGCGGGGACAGGTACACACTCTCGCTGTCGCTCTCGTGGTCTGCGGCGACAGGGTCACCGACCTTGTAGTCGAACTCGCGCACCTGGTCGCCCCGGCGGAAGCGCACCTCGGTGCCATCGATCGTGTCGGACCAGTGTCCCTTCCCGAAGTCGGTGTAGGTACGGATCCCGTCGGAGTGGACGGTGCCGTCGGCCGAAATCCGCTCCCACTTCCAGGTCCCGTCGGGCTGTTTGATAGCGTTGACCCAGTTGGTGCCCTTGTCAGTGGCATGGCGCTCGCGTACCGGAGTCCTGCCGTCCGCCTCGAAGTCACGGAAAGAGTCGTCCCACACAGACTCCCACCGCGAGCCGCGATTCACTTTCCGGACACCATGCTCCACTGTCCCATCGTCGTGATAGGAGGTCCAATTCCACGTGCGGCGCTCAGGATTGCCCGACGCCTCAACGTATCGGTCGCCCCAGCGATCACGTCGGCCGACGATCTGCATCATATGATTCTTGTCAACCCATACACCCTGGTTGTCTGCCTCGGCCCAGTTCCGCATCCGGTCCGGGTGCTCGGCCAGGTACTCGCGTACTCCGCGGCCCTGAGAACGCATCGAGATCCGCTCGATGCCGCCGCTATTGAAGACATCCTGCCAGCGTCCGTCGGCCTCGACGTACCGGATACCGCTCGCCCTCTGCCCGACGACGGGCCTCTCGCCCTTCTTGGGCGCATTGGGCTTGACCCTCCAGTGCAGCTGGTACGGCTTCCCCTCGTGGAGCGCCGGTGCCGAAGCCCACTTCTCGGGATCCGCCGGATCGCGGCCCACCTCGATCGTGCGGCCATCCTCCATCACCCGGTTTTCCCGTATCAGCCGCCCGTACTGGTCGATGTCCCGCCAGCTGCCGCCGAACGCCGACAGCCGTATGCCGCGCAGCTTACTGCCGTTGGCAGTGGTCTCGGTCCAGCGGTGGGCGACGTACAGCGACTCGCCCCTGAAGAAGTCCCGGCCGAGCCCGTCCCTCCAGCTCCCGCCCGCGCGGCCCTTCCAGAACATCGCCGGAAGTCGCTGCTCGGATATGCGCGTCACCTTCAGGGTGCCCCCGGAGGAGAGCGGTTCGAGGCTTCCGACCTCGGGCCCGTGCGCCGCGAAGGCCGTGTACCGCTGCGGGTCGACCTTGACCTCGCCCGTCACCTCGTCAGTGGTGAGGCCGTGCTCGAAGTACTGGCGGACCTTGGCGTAGTGCAGATCGATCGGCCAGAGGTTGCGGCGCCGCTGCACCAGCGTACGACGCCCGGTGACCGGGTCGCGCTCGCGGAGGTAGTCCCGGAAACCCAGGTGGTTGAAATCCCAGGAACGGTCACCGGAGAGCACCAGCTTGCCCTCCTTGTCAAAGCGCTGCCAGGTCCATCCGCCAGCCATCCCCTTCTCGGCGCGGATCAGACCGCCGTCCGCCGCCTCGTGGTAGGTGCGCACATCGAGAACGTTGACGGGGAGCCAGCTGTGGGGCAGGACGTCGTGGAAAGACCGCCTGTCGGCGCTCCAGATGCGTTCGCCATTGCGGAGGTTGCGACCCGAGGCGTCGAACTCGCTCCAGTGCGAACGACCGTTGTCGTCCACGTGAACGCCCATGGTGCGCCCGTCAGTGAAATGCTCCCGTTCGAACAGCACCACCCTGGCCGGCGTCCGGCCCGGGTGCACATCCGCCCTCAGACCCACCGCACCGACCAGCTTCACGTCCCCGGTGCTGGAGATCTCCACAGTCGCCGTGTCGTACCGGCCGGTGCGGGCGGCCCCGAAGGCGTCGAGGCGCACTGCCTTCTTCTCCGTGTGGTCGATCCGCCAGTAGTCGCCAGTGAGCTTGCCCTGACCGCGCCGGACGACGAAGGTCTCTTCCAGCAGCTTCCCGGTATAACCGTCGACGACCAGCCGCTCCAGGGGTCCTGCGGTGTGGGCCGGGATGAGGGCGAGGCGCCCGTCTCCCAGGTCCTTGGCGGAGCGCACCCAGGCCGGTCGGCCCGCGGGAGCGAGGACCGGCAGGATTTCCGGGTCGGCGCCGGGGGTGTGCAGGTTCGCCCGCAAGGTGCCGAGGTCGCGGGGAAGCGGCAGGTCGAGGTAGGTCGGCGTGCCGTCGTGGGCGTAGTACCGCGTCGTGCCGTGGACAGTGTCGTGGATGGCGAAGGCGCGGTGTTCGGCGGCCAGCGTGTGGTCCGGATTGATGATCTTGAAGCGGTCGAGGAGGGGAGCGGGCCCGGTGAGCCGGTAGGAGCGGATGGGGTTTTCTTCCCAACCCTCTCCCCGGACTTCGGCGATCGCCCCGATGTCCCTGTGGCCGCCATGGAAGTCGACGGCCGCGACCTTCAGCCGGAACATCTCCGACGGCGCGTCACCGGGGAAGAACTCGCGCACGTCCTCGTGGGCCCCGAACCGTACCACCAGCCCGGTGGAAAGCTGCTCCACACGGTGGCCACCTTCGGCCTCGGTGACGATGAACCTGCTCCTCGCCTCAGGCAGCGTGCCCTCCACCGCGCGGTATGCGTCGTCGCGGAGCGCGGCTCCCGCCTCCTGCCGGAGGGCGCGGACGGACTCGACGGCGAGCCGCGGGTCGAGGCCCTGCTCGCGGAAGGCGGTCTGCGCCGCGGCGCTGAGGTCTTCGGTCCGGGCGGCGTTCGGCCACCTGGCACTTTCGGAGAGCTGACTGGCGTGGTCCATCGGCGCAAGCGCGTCGGCGATCCGCTCGGCGATCGGGTCCCTGAGCAGTCGGTCGGCCATACGGCCGCCCGTGGGCGCCTTTTGCAGGCCGTGGCCAAGCGCCTGTGCCTCGCCCAGCGTCTGCTGCCACAGGTCGAGCAGGTGCTGCGTCGGGCTCAGGGTTTCGCCGGCCTGCTTCCCCCTCAGATCGATGAGGACACGCCGTTCGGATGGGCCCGCTTCGGGGAGCGTCGGGGAGTGCTCGGAGGCGTCGTCGAGGTGGGATGCCAGCCTGCCGCGGCTGGTGAAGGAGTACTGGGTCCCGGTCACCGGGTCGGCAATGGCGAAACCGTGGTCCGCCTCCAACTGCAGCAACTGCGGGGCAAGCGGCCCGGAATCGGCGAGAGGGCCGCGCAGCGCCAAGGGCTTGCCCGTGGCGTGGTCGATCACCACCCGCATCCCGCGCAGTGCCTCCGGCAGTCCCTCATCGGTCAGCTCCACCTCGATGGCACGCAGCTCCCGCTCATCGTCGAACTCCCAGACCAGGGGGGCGTCCTGGACCGCAGGCGTGTCCTCACCCAGCCTCACCTGAAGGCGAGTCACCTGACCTGTGGTCATATCAGAGGCCGCCTTCAGTATGTACTCGCCCTCGACCGTCCTGCCGCTCTCGTCCACCACGGAGATCTTGCTGTCGGCACCGAACCGCACGAACCGCTCGGTGCCGGTCAGCCGTACATCCTTGGACTCCTCCTCCAGATTCGCCGTGAGGCGCCAGCGGTGGTCGCCTGCCGGATCGGCGACGGTGTACCCGCCGCCGTCCCGCGTCGTGACCGTCCACTCCGTGCGCCCCGCCGGGTGCGTGAGATCGATGAGCTCGGGCTGTGGCCGCGCCCCGTCCTCAGCGGACCGCAGTCGCAGCCGCAGCCCCTTCAGCTCAGAGCCTGCCAGCGGGACATCCTGGATGATGCGGCCGCTTGGCAGCCGGAGGAATTCGTCCTTGCCTGGCGCGTTCAGGTCCGTCAACTCCACACGCGGGCCGCTCTTCGCGGCCGACAGGTCGTGCGCGATGTCCACCGCCCGGCCCGTGCCGTCGAAGTACACCACCCGGCCGGTGGCCTGTTCCCGCAGCGCGAAGCCGCCCTTGCCGAGCCTGCCCGCCAACTCCTGGGGGACCTGCACCTCGCGGAACTGCTCCGTGACGCCGGAGGGGCCCCTCATCGACCGTCGGGCCACCGAGCCGTCCGGCCGGTACCCCACCCGTACCCGCACTCCGGACAGCGCGTGGATCCCCTCTCCGGACAGCGGCAGTTCCATCTCCCGCAGCACACCGGCGGCAGTCAGATGCCACACCACCGTTGCGCCGGTGCCCGCCTCCGTCCGGCGCACTGTCACCTCGGACACCTGACCGGTGGCGTTTCGCACGCGGCGGACCGTGAAGCCGTCCGCGACCGGGGTACCGTTGCGGTCCACCACCCGCGGCGCACCGCCGTCGGCGCGGTTGAACCGGACGAACTCCTGCCCCCCTTGCAGCCGTACCTCGTGGACCTCAAGACGCCGCTTCGGCTCCGGGCCGAAGCGCCACCGCACGTCGCCCCCGGCCGTGGTGACGTCCACGCCTCCGTCCGCGCGCTGCAGCGCCCGATAACCGGCCACCGCCTTACCGGAGTTGTCCACCACCCCCGCCGAGTCATCGGCTATCCGCAGCCACAGCCCCTTCATACCCGGCGCGGAGAACGCGATCTTTTGGACCGGCGATTCCTCGAAACTTTTCAGCGGGATGCCGGACAGCTTCTCTTGCGGGGTGCCGGACCGCCCCGCCCGCGCCGCCTGGTACCGCTCGAACTGCTCCCCGTCCGCGAACTCCAGGCCTCGAAGCGCGCTCTCCTGCCGCATCTGGTGCTCCCGCAGCGCTGCGGCGACCTCCGGGTCCTCCTCGGCCTCAACCAGCCTGTCCCCGACCGGCTCAGCGTGGCTGCCCCCGTCCACAGGGGCGACCGTGAACTCGCCCACTACGCGGTCCATTTCCGTTGCGCCCTCATGGACCGGGGCCACCGTGAACACCTGCATGGCCTGGTGCGCCTCAGCCAGCAGCTCGTGGTGAGCGGGCAGCGTCCGCTCTTGCGCGTGCAGCACGCTCGGGTCCAGACTTGCCGGGTGCGCGCCCTCCTCGGCGTGCGGGATCAACCGCTCCGTGTTCACAACGTCCAGCACATTGCCGTCGTGACCGTCCAGCATGTGGCCCAGCCCACCGACAGAAGTGAATTCGCTCCCTTCGTGCAGCAATTCTCGTGCCTGGGGGGCGATGTGAGCACCCGTCCTCTGGAACTCCCACCCCGCCCCGGTCGCCCTCTGCAAGGACACCACCGGTGCCCTGCCATCGCCGGCGGTCTCCTCCACGACACGTCCGTTGTAGGCGTCGAGGACGATCCGGCCCTGCGCCGGCTCCGCGAGGTCCGTGCGCGTCAGGACGATCCGGCCGCCGTCCAGCGTCTGCGTCTGCAAGGCCTGCAGCGGCCTGCCCTGCGCGTCGACCACCTCGGCGGTACGACCGGTGGCGTCGATACGCAGGTAAGACCCCCTGAAGGTTCCGAAGTCGACCAGTCCGCGCAGCTCGCGCGACCCGAGGTCCAGCGGCACATCCCTCAGCACCAGCTGGGCCAGGGAATCGTAGTGGAAGCGGGCTCCCGTACGCTGATCGCTGAGGGTGAAGGTCACTCGTGGGTCCTCGGCCAAGCCCTCCGGCGTCCGCCCGAGACTGAACCGTTCCAGCGCGGTGGGCGCCCCATCCAGGGTGAGCAGCTCCCGCCCTGCGGCACCTGCGGCATCGGCCGGGGCCACGACCAACAGCGAGCGCAGCTGCGCATTGTCCTCGACGCCCCTCAGCGGCATCCCGAGCTCACGCAGTACACCGGTGCCGTCCAGCCGCCATACCGGCACACCGGCCGCGCCCGCCCCTGTCAGCCGCACCTCCGCCCCTGGCACCCCACCGACGGAGAGCTTCGGCAGCGACCGGACCGCGAACCCGTCCACCACGGTCCCGTCCCGGCCCACTACCTGCGGCAGGCCACCCCCGACGTGATCGAGCCTGACGAATTCCTGCTGGCCCGGCAGCCGCACGTCCAGCGACTCCAGCCGCAGGTCGCTGCCGAAGTTCCACTGACGGTCGCCCGTGGCAGTGGTGATGGTCACATTCCCGTCCGCATGCGACAACACCTCATGCCCGCCCGCCGTCTTGCCGAAGCCGTCCACCAGCTGGAGCGGTGTGGACTCCCAACGGCCGCCGGGCACGGCCTTATCGACTACTTGCAGCCGCATTTCGTCCAACCCCGGCGCGGACAGGGCCATTTCCCGGAACGGCTGGTGCGTGATCGGCCCGCCCAGCTGCGGACTCGGCTCGAAGTGCGTCAGAGCTTCCCCGGCACCGACCGTCGGCTCCCCGTCATGCCCGAATTCGACCGTGTGACCCTCCTCGTCGAAGTGCACCACCTCTCCTGTGGCCAACTCCCGGAACGAAAAGCTGTTCTTTCCCAGCCGATCCACCAACTCCTGTGGAACTGCGACCTCCTCGAAGAGCTTCCCCCGGCCCAAACCACCCACCAGCGACCGCCCGGATATCGAACCATCCGGCCGGTATCCCACCCGTATCGAAAGCCCCCCCAGGCCGCCGATCCGCTCACCCGACAACGGCAGCTCCATCTCCCGCAGACCGCCGGCGTCCAACCGCCAGGTACTCTTCGCCACTCCCCCAAACCCGTCCGGCGCCTGCATCCGCACAGATATCCCGCCCCGTGTGTCCCGCACCAACTCCACCCCAGGCGCGTCGAGCACCACCGCGCCATGCTCCGGGTACGCCAGCCGCCCCCCGGCCATCCCGAGCGACTCCTTAAAACGCACCGCCCAGTCGCTGCCCGGCAGCGGCAAGAGGCGGAACTGGAACTTCAGACCTTTGGAGAAGTACAAGTCCCCTTCCGGCCCTCCGGAAATGGTGTACCCGCCCCCGATGCGCAAGGTGGCCTCCCGGCCTGCCAGCGGCGTCCCTTGGGCATCCTGCAATACCACTCGCAGCAGCTCCCCGTCCACCTGCAGCAACCGCACCTGTGCACCCGCCAGTTGTGGCGCTCCCTGCAATGTCACCGGCTCGGCAAGATCGCCGAATGACCTCCGAAGACGGTGCTCCAATATGCTCAGATCGCCATGTTCGCCGCCCGGCATCACCTCGGCATGCCCCAGCCCCAGTTTGTACTCCGATTTCTCAAGCCCTCCCACGGCCATTCCCTCAGGCGTCAGCAGGCTCAGCGTCTGCTGCACGTCCGAACCAGAGAATGGGGAAGAGTGAGCCATTCCATGGAACTCGTGCAACACCCCAGCCGGCATCGCCATGTCGTCCCTGCCCAGCACCGACTCCACCCTCAGCTGCTCCAACAGCCCAGGCTTCATTCCCCCTTTGCCTATCCGCTCCAGCGTCTGCAGCACCTCAGGGGTGAACACCAGCTTGGCCGACACCGTCAGGCCGTGGTGGGTACTTATCAACCCCTCGGCGAACGCGTCCTGCTCCAGCTTCTGCTGCAGCAGCGGCAGCTCATCCGGCAGCACCGGTATCAACGGTGAACGCTGCCCGCTGCCCGACAAGACCCCTTGTTCCTCCATATTCCGCACATCGCTGGTGTGCCTGGTCCACACCGACTCCGGAACCCACAACACCGGCTCCGACACTTGCCCCGAACTCTCCCCCAACAGCGTCTCCCGCACCGGGGCTCCGCCCGCCAGGCCATGCAACGGGGCACCGCCCAACTCCTTGGCCAGTGCGCCGGCCAGCACCTGCGCTGCCGTCTCCCCTTGGGTGTGCAGCACATACGCCACCGCCACCAGCGACGCGAACTCCTCCTCCCGCAGCCCCGGCGCCCCCACGTCCCGCACCAGCGCGGAGGGCATCCCCATGACCGGCTGCAAGATCCCACCCGCCCCCACGAACAGCTGCTTGAACTCGCCCTCGGGCAGCTTCTCCAGACCGTCCAGCATCCGATGCCACTGCATCCCGGCCACCACCGGCGCCACCTCGGGCTCGTGCAACCCCGCACTCCCCGCACGCCAGCCCACAAGCCCCACCTCATGCAACCCAGCCCCCACCACCCCCTTGACAACCACCCCCAACCGCCCATACCCCACCCACCCCGCACGGAATTCCTCCACCCCCTTACTCCACGACGCAGCATCCCGCACCGCCGCCCACGCCCCCCGAAAACCCAACGCCGCGATATCGTCAAACCTCAACGGCGTCAGCAACGCCCCCGCCACCCGCGCGAAGTTCACCCCCAAATACATCCCCGCCTTCCCCGCGAACCCCAACCCCTGAGCAACCCCCGCCAACCGCGGATACCGCGCCAACACACCGGCGAAATCCTCCGCCACCGCACCCGAAGCACTCTGCAACACCCCCCGCAAAAAACCCGGCGTACCCCGCAACACCGACGGCAACGCCAGCACCCCCCGCCACACCGCCCCCGGCAACCACATCAACCCCCGCCCCCCCGCAGCCGCCAA
>JAFAUH010000377.1 GCA_019243445.1 Streptomycetaceae bacterium
CCTTCCTGATCAGCGGTGACCGTCGTTGTCAGTAGCCGCGGCTACCGTGGGCAGCGTCATCACGTTTGCTGCTCGGTGACCGGAGGCCGGGCCGACGCGAACGCGGTCCGGCCTCCACCACGTCTTCAGCCGACCTTGTTCACGGCGGTTTCGTATTCCTTTGCCTGGTCCGGCGTCAGGTAGTGCGAGACCCGTATCAGCACCGTGCCGTGCACGTAGTCGTACTCGGAGAACATCGACATCTTCGCTGTGATGGCCTGGAGGTACTGCTCGCGAGTGGTCGCGTCCTGCGCGTTCGCGAATGCCTCAATCGCGCCGCCGAGGTCGACGTCGCCTAGCCCAGCGAACTGGGTGTCGCTGGCAGGGATCCGCGAGTCGGAGAACGTGATTTTCGAGGTGTACTCGTGTGGTCTGCCGAGCAGGCTGTTCGGGTCGTTTGCGGCGGTCACGGTGCCGGTCATCTTCGCCGTCGGCACCGACGCGGACAGCAGCTTGAACGCGGCAGTCGCATCCAGATTCGACGGAGCGGTCTGAGCCGCGGGCGTAGCCATCCCAGCCGTGGACTGGGGCGCGACGGTCCCGCTGCTGGTGGTGCTGGAGCAGGCGGCGGTGAGCAGGATGGCGGAGACCGCCAGGACAGTGCGGCGCATGAGTCCCCCTTCATGGTTCGGTGATCTGTGGGGGAACTGTGGCAGCACGGAGGAGACGACGTGCGGCTCGTTGCCGGAACGTGATCTCGGACCAATGCCCGCGGGATCAGCCGACCTGACGGATCGATGCGCTGATCAGCACGCCGCCGGCTACCGTGTAGGTGCCCTCGTACACCTTGACCGTGCCATCGGTCTGGGTGGCGTACAGCACGGCGCGGACCTCGGACGCACCGAACCCGCTCATGGTGCCCAGCGTGACGCCCTGGGTGGTGGCGTACCCGGAAACGAACCGGTCGTAGGTCAACCCCGAGATGTTGGAGCCGCCAAGCGCCCACGCGGCCGCATAGTCGTGGTCAGTGATGTCCTGGTAGTACTGCTGGACCACGGCCGACGCGTTTGTCAAAACGGGCCGGGGAATTGCTGGGGATGCCATGACGGGGGCGGGCGGCGGGGAGCTGGGTGGCGCCGGTATCGGCGCCGAGCGCATCACAGCCATGGTCGGCGCGGGCTGGGGCGCGGTCGTGACGTTGGCGCAGCCGGTGAGCGGCAGGCCCGCTACGAGCAGGACGGCGGCTATGGGCAGGACAAAGCGGCGCACGGAATCCCTCGCTGGTCGGGTAGTTGAAGGGCGCCGACACTCTGCCAGGCTCCGGGCCGCACGGGCGCTGCCGTTGCCAGACCGTGACGATCAAAGGCCAACGCTGCGCATCGGGTTGTCGCACCATCGGTCCACGAGCAGTTCGTCCCGTTCGTCCTCGCTCAGCAGCCGGAGTGTCGCGCGGCTGCTGAGCAGTTCGGCCGACACACACACCACTCCCGGTAACCTGCGCCGTCCCCGTACCAGGAGGGGCCCGGAGGCGGCGGCTGAATCCGTACGGTGACAAAAGAACCGCCTCCGAGACCGGCGTGTTGCTGGCTCACCGACGAGGATGGCCTGGACCGGGCTTCCGCCGCGGTTTGAACCCAGCCCACACCCACCGTGCTCTGGCATCGCGTAATGACTCGTACAAGCGACAGCGCTGCTTGCCCGGTGTACGGCGCGGCCAAGGGGCCGTTCCGTAGTGGGTCCCAACGGGGGAATTTGCGTGAGCGATGCGTGAGCGGACGTTCCAGCACCCGCCATCCGGAGGCGGACCCGTCAACCACCCGCGTGGCGCTGACCAGCCAGATCAGCACCACGCGGCACGCTCAATCACCCCTAATCACGATCTCCGGCCATCTTTTAATCCATTGGTTGTGGGTTCGAGTCCCACACGGCCCACCGCACGAGAAGCGCCTGACCTGCGACGCAAGTCGCGGGGAGGGCGCTTCTTCGTGTTTCTAGGGGTGTTGTGTGAGCGCTGCTGGCCCGAAGTGCAGACGATCATGGTTTCTCTGCGTCCGTGCTCGGCCTGTGCGAAGCCCCTTCCTGACTCGACCGGGAGGGGCCTTCTTCGTGGTGCGGTTCGGCTTGCGGCGCGGGCGCATCGAGCCCCAGCTGGACGGCGGGGTTGCCCGTCAGGACAACGAAGGATGGGCCCGGAGACGGCGGCTGCCCCGTGGCTGGCGTGGTGCTGGTGCGGGTGCAGTTGGCGCCACCTTGAAGTTTTCGGTCCGATTTTCAAGAGCAAGTGAGCGACTTGCGCGGTGTTCCAGTCCACGTAGGCGCTGGTCATAGCTGTCCTGAGCCCTTCTCACGGCAGCTTGAAAAGCCGCCGTAACTTTTCAAGGTTGAGTCGCTAAGCTTGAAAACTGTGGACGCTTCCCTTCTTGCTGGCTCGCCTGTGGGCACCCTCGTGCCGATCAGTGGCTACGACCCGCGCGCCCAGCGCGAATACAACACTTTCGCCTTCCTCCCCATGCTGCCGCCCGATGAGGTCCAGTTGAGCGCCAAGACCTACGTCGCACTCGCCGAGGCCGCAAGCCTGGTCGCGCGAGCCGATCAGGCCGTCACCCAACTACCCAACCCAGAACTGCTCACCAGGCAGGCGATCCGCAAGGAAGCCCTCAGTACCTCGGCCATCGAAGGTACCTACGCGGCGATGGAAGACGTCCTCAAAGCCGACTTTGTGGAACCCTCCGAGATCAGTCCCGAGGTGGAGGAGATCCACAACTTCGTCACCGCCGCCGAGACGGCCACCGTTTGGATCAAAGAGAAGCGCCCGATCACTATCGCCCTGCTGGAACACCTGCAGGGCCTCCTCGTCCACGGCACCTCCAGCGACAACAGCCAGGCCGGCCGTGTCCGTACCACCGACGTCTTCATCGGCCTCAAGGGTGCCGAGGTCGAGAACGCGCGTTTCGTCCCATGCCCACATGGCCATCACTTGCGGGACGGCCTGCTGGCCTGGGAAGGGTGGATTAACAAGACCAGCGACGACATGCACCTGCTGGCGCGCATGGCCGTCGGCCACTACCAGTTCGAGACCCTGCATCCGTTCAACGACGGGAACGGTCGTCTCGGGAGGCTTGTGCTACTCCTCCAGCTCATGGCCGCTGGCGAGCTGTCTCACCCAGTCGTCGCCTTGTCTCCGTGGCTGGAGTCCAGGCGGCACCGATATCAGGACCATCTCTTCAATATCAGCGCTTTCGGCGATTTTGATCCTTGGGTGAGATTCTTCTGCGAGGGTGCTGCCGCGCAGGCTAGGTCCGCCGTCGAGCGGATCAGGACACTTGTCGCCCTCAAGGACCGCATGGTCGTTGCTGTGCGGCAGAGCGGCGCCAAGGGAACGGCCGTGGACATTGCCGGGGACCTGATCGGCTACCCGTTGTTCAACGTCAAGCTGATGCAGGAGCGGTACAGCGTCAGCTATCAGTCCGCGAACAACGCGGTGAGCCGCCTGGTCGACCTGGGCCTGGTGCAGCCTATCTCTGACAGGAAGTGGGGCCGGATCTTCGCGTGCGAAGACGCGATGCGCATCCTCGTTCGCTGACGGAGCGCTGACCTCCGGCGTCCGGCTCATACGCCTCCCCGCCCGGCACCGGCACGGGCGGTGGTAGCAGCCGTCACGCCGCCCTCCCCACCGCCTGTGGGTGGCATGTGGGGCAGCGTTTCATGCCGGTCTCGGTCTCGATCCAGCGTCTGTTGACTTCCTCGCCGCCGCATTCCTTGCACCATGGCGGCAGGCTCGGGCTGGTGGCTTCTGCCGTTCTCCGGACGCTGCACGCGGTGGTGGACCAGACTGGCGCGGCCAATATCCGCCAACCGCACCAAGGAACCCGATCGTGCCCGACCAGCCCGCCGCCGACAACACCAACACCGCCAAGAAGCGCGGCGACACCGCACTCGGCTGCGGCTGCATCGCCATAGTCGCCGTCATCGGCCTCCTGTGGTGGGGCGTCGACAGCGCCGCCGACTACTTCAGCAACACTGTCAGCAGCGAACCCCCTGCATCGCCTCCCTCCTCCGCCTTGGATTCGAAGCCGCATGACGCCGCTCGCTGATCCACTCCCTATCGCGTACCAAGTTGTAAGCGTCACGGTCTGGAAACAGGCCGCACGCCGTCTCCTTCGTGCTGCCACAGTTCCCCACAGATCACCGAACTGAAGGGGAACTCGTGTACCGAACCGCCCTGCCTATATCTGTCGTTCTGCTCGCGGCCGGCCTGCCGCTCACCGCGTGCACCAACATGACCACGCTCGCCCGGCCGGCGCCCACGGTCACGGTGACACGCCTGGTGTCGCAGCCAGCACCACCCGTCTCCCCGGCGCCTACCTCACCATCGGCCACCCACCCGCCAGTTGTGCCAGCACCAGCCGTGCCCCAGCCTGCACTGACGAACGCGTCAGCTGTGGTCACGCAGTACTACCAGGACATCACCGACCACGACTATGCGGTCGCGTGGGCGCTCGGCGGCTCCAACATCGCCGGGATGACCTACGGCCGGTGGGTCGCCGGGTACGCCACTACCGCCAGCATCGACCTGGGCACCGTGAACGCGTTCGGAGCCTCCCGGGTGACCGCGGCACTGTACGCCACCCAGACCGACGGCACCGTCAAGGTCTACGAGGGCACGTACACCGTGGCCAGTGGAGTGCTCGTCGGCGCGTCGATCCGTCAGGTCGACTGACCCCGCGGACATGGGTCCGAGATCACGGTCCGGCAACAAGCCTTTACGCTGCCTCCTTCGCACTGCCACAGTTCGCGCGCAACCTCACCACACCACGAAGGAGACCCCGTGTCCGTTCCGCCACCGTCTCCCGCCACACCGCCGAAGAGACCGGGTCTGAAGATCGAAACGAAATGGGTTGCGACATGGGTGGGTGGAGTCGTCGTCTTGCTCGTTATCTACGCCGCGGTCTCTGGCGGAAGGACAAACACGTCCTCGCCGGCCGCGGTGCCCGCCGCGAGCCCGGCGCCAGTGGTCTCGCACTCGTCTGCCGCGAAGGCCGTCGCTGCCCCGAAAGCGCCCTCCAACCGTGACATAGCCGCGCGGATCATGGCGTGGAACTCGGGCGGCGGACAGGATCGGTTGAACGCGCTGTCGAGGGACATGTCGGCGATCGGCGCGGATGGGCAGAACCAGGACGCCTCGCAGATGTCAGCGGACTGCACCACGCTGTCCGGGGACGTGAAGAGCGCCCAGCAGTACGACCCGATCCCGGACGGGGAGGCGCAGCAGCATTGGGCGGCCGGCCTGGCGGATGTCGCCAGCGCGGCGTCGGACTGCACGGCGGGGACGGCGTCGCTGGATACGGCGCAGATCTTGAAGGCATCCGCTGAGATCTCTGCGGGAAACGACGAGTTGGTGAAGACTGCGGCCCGGTTGAGAACGATCGCGGACAACATGTAGGCGCTCGCTGCGACGAACAACGAAGGTGTGGTCTGTCTCCGTACCTTTGCTGATCACTTTCGCGATACCACGAAGATCACGTTGCGGGCGTCCACAGAGTGATCAAACGGCGGAGGTCGTACCGCTGCGGCCAGGCTTCGCGTGTCACCGAGCGCCAGCAGCGGGGACGTTCACCACGGTATGCGCGGGCACGACAACCGGCTTCAGCCGCTATGGACCTACCGTGGGTGGCTTCGGTACTTGCCTTGGCTCCGGGCAGGGACAGATGCTCTCGCGTGGGGGCCCGCCAGTTGCTCGGCCACGGCGCGTCTCTCATCTTGATTTACGTCGAAGCCGTCTCGCGTCTGATGCAGCGCTTCTTCGATCTCGCGGGCTCGAGCCCTCTAACGACTTGGTACACGATAGGTAGGCAACCGGGCTGGTCAGGCGCTGACGAAGCAAAACTCGTTGCCTTCCGGATCGTGCATGGCCTGGAAGGACCCTTGATCGTCGGTGACCATCTCGCCGACCCGAGCTGCGCCCAGGCATACCGCTGCGGTGGCGGCGGCCTCGATGTCGTCGACCGAGATATCGAGGTGGAGCCGGTTCTTTACGGCCTTGCTTTCAGCTCACCGCACTACTCCGGCAGCCCCGGCCGAAGACCAGCAGCCGCTGCGGCGGCTCGGGGTGCTTCCTAGTGTGTGACGGCGCGTTCCAGGTCGGTGTAGCTGCGCCCGGTTATCCACGCGGCGACAGCCTGCAGGTGTTCCAGGGTGTGGTCATGACGTGGCCGAGGCCGACCGGCCTTACCAGCCCACTGGATCTCGCTGACGTGGCGCACTTCGTGCTCGGGCAGCAGCCTCCTGAGCATGTCCAGCATCTATACGGGGACGTTCTCGTCGATAAGTATCCGCATCAGGCAGCGCGCGATCCTGGGCTGTAGCTGTCTACGTACAGGGCGAGTGAGACGGCGTCACGGGCTGCGTCAGCTGTCACGCCTGGGTAGTACTCGGCTGGTTGCACCGGACAGAGCCGCCGCCATACGTGTCGAGTACGCCATGGTGCTCCCTCTATTACCTCGGCCTGCTTCCCTGCAAGCATCCCAGTTCTGCGCTTCGGGAGGCTGCAGGAAGGTCGAGATCTGCTCCCATAAGGGATGCATATTGGTCGAGTTGACCACTTTCCGGTCGGCAATCCGCAGCAGATCCTCCGGGACATCGGCGTCGACCAAGCCAATCAGGGCACGGACGTGCTCCATATGCGTGAGCGATGCGTGAGCGGACGGCCCAGCACTCGCCACCCGGGCGCGGACCCGGCAACCCGCCGCGTGGCGCTGACCAGCCAGATCAGCACCACGCGGCATGCTCCATCACCTCGGCGACGTGGGTTCTGGCGAGGCCGCGGTAGCGGGTGCGGCGCAGGCCGCAGGTGCGAACGGTCTGGGAGAGGGTGGCCTCGATGCCGGCGCGGATTGCGTAGCGCTGCTGCCAGTTCTGCGTTGCCTGGTCGAGCCGGTTGCGGGTTTGGATCTCGTGGAGTTCACGGATGGGTAGCAAGGTGAGCGCCCGGGGGCGGGTGGCAGAGATGGTGCACTGGGGTCGGACCGGGCAGGCCAGGCAACCTCGGACTCCAGCACAACAACGGTACCTGGACGCTCAACACAGCCACCGCATGGCCACAAAGGCCACCCGCCCAACGCTCATCAGCTCCCCTCACAAGGTCTTCGGAACATTCCTAGTGCTACGTTCGTTAAAAGGGGTGTGGTCTGTCGGGCGTCGGGGGCGCATGATGCGTGGTGGAGGACTGTGCCA
>JAFAUH010000004.1 GCA_019243445.1 Streptomycetaceae bacterium
CGACCAGAGCGCCAGCTCCGACGCCTTCGACGTGCTCCACTACATCGCGGCCAAGCGACTGGCTTCTGGTCGGCTCACCGTCGTCGACGCCACCAGCGTGCAGTCCGACAGCCGCAAGCAACTGGTCAGGCTCGCCCGCGAGCACGACGTCCTGCCAGTCGCCATCGTCTTGGATGTGTCGGAACAGATCTGTGCCGAGCGCAACGCCACCCGCACCGACCGGGCCGACATGCCCCGGCGCGTGATCGCCCGTCAGCAGCGGGAATTGCGCCGCTCGCTGCGATCGCTGGAACGCGAGGGATTTCGCACGGTGCACATCCTGCGCGGGCCCGCCGAGGTGGACGCCGCCGAGGTGGTGCGCGAGCGGCGCTTCAACGACCTGCGGCACCTGCCCGGCCCGTTCGACATCATCGGCGACGTGCACGGCTGCCGCGCCGAGCTCGAGGCGCTGCTGGCGAAGCTCGGCTACCTCGACGGTATCCACCCCGAGGGCCGTACCGCGGTGTTCGTCGGCGACCTCGTCGACCGTGGGCCGGACAGCCCGGGCGTGCTGCGCCGCGTGATGGGAATGGTCGCCTCCGGTAACGCTCTGTGTGTGCCCGGGAACCACGAGAACAAGCTCGCCCGTTATCTCGGTGGCAAGTCTGTGCAGCCCACCCACGGGCTCGCCGAAACCATCGAACAGTTGGAGAAGGAGGAGCAAGACGACCCTCAGTTCAAGAAGCGGGTGCGGGAGTTCATCGCCTCGCTGGTGAGCCACTACGTGCTCGACGGCGGCGGGCTCGTGGTGTGCCACGCCGGGCTGCCGGAGAAGTACCACGGCCGCACCTCCGGCCGGGTGCGTTCCTTCGCGCTGTACGGCGACACCACCGGTGAGACCGACGAGTACGGGCTGCCCGTGCGCTACCCGTGGGCTGAGGAGTACCGCGGCCGCGCCGCGGTGGTCTATGGGCACACGCCGGTCCCCACGGCGACCTGGCTCAACAACACCATATGTCTGGACACCGGTTGCGTCTTCGGCGGTAAGCTGACCGCGCTGCGCTGGCCCGAGCACGAGCTGGTCGAGGTACCCGCCGAGCGGGTCTGGTACGAGCCCGTCAAGCCGTTGCACTCCGCGGCGCCCGGCGGCCACCAGGGCCGGCCGCTTGACCTCGCCGACGTGGCGGGCCGCCGGATTGTGGAGACCGCATACCACGGCCGGGTGGCGGTCCGTGAGGAGAACGCGGCCGCGGCGCTGGAGGTGATGAGCCGCTTCGCGATCGACCCGCGGCTGCTGCCCTACCTGCCGCCCACCATGGCGCCGTGCGCGGCCTCCCGGGTGGAGGGCTATCTGGAACACCCGGCCGAGGCGTTCGCCGGCTACCACGAAGACGGCGTGTCCCAGGTGGTCTGCGAGGAGAAGCACATGGGCTCGCGTGCCGTGGCCCTGGTCTGCCGCGACGCCGAGGCGGCCCGCAAGCGCTTCGGCACCGGCGGAGAGGAGACCGGTGCGCTCTACACCCGCACCGGGCGGCCATTCTTCACCGTACCCGAGCTCACCGAACGCCTCCTCAGCAGGCTGCGCGACGCGGTGTCCGCGGCCGGCCTGTGGGAGGAACTGGCCACTGACTGGCTGCTGCTGGACAGTGAACTGCTGCCGTGGTCACTGAAGGCGACCGGACTGCTGCGCGGCCAGTACGCCGCCGTGGGCGCCGCCTCCCGGGCAGTTTTCCCCGGCACGCTGGCCGCCTTGGAGGCCGCCGCGACCCGTGGCAGCGACGTGGTCGCGCTCTTGGACCGCCAGCGGGAACGCGCTGCCGACGCCGCCGCGTTCACCGACGCCTACCGGCGATACTGCTGGAACACCGACGGCCTCGACGGCGTACGGCTCGCGCCGTTCCAACTGCTCGCCGCCGAGGGGCGCAGCCTCGCCACACTGCCGCACGACGAGCAGCTCAGGCTGATCGACCTGCTGGTCGCGCAGGACGTCTCAGGGCTGCTGCAGGGCACCCGGCGCCTTCTGGTCGACACCGGCAACCAGGCGTCGGTGACCGAGGGCACTCAGTGGTGGCTGGAGTTGACCGGCCAGGGCGGCGAGGGCATGGTCGTCAAGCCGCTGCAGGCCTACATACACGGGCCGAAGGGGCTTGTCCAGCCCGGAGTGAAGTGCCGCGGCCGGGAGTACCTGCGGATCATCTATGGCCCGGAGTACACCAGGCCGGACAACCTCACCCGGCTGCGCGCCCGCTCACTCGGCCACAAACGCTCGCTGGCGCTGCGCGAATACGCCCTCGGACTGGAGGCACTCGACCGGATGGCGGCGGGGGAGCCGCTGTGGCGGGTCCACGAGGCCGTCTTCGCGGTGCTCGCGCTGGAGTCGGAGCCGGTCGACCCACGGCTGTGACTCGCTCCGGGCAACCCTATTGCTGCGCAGCCGGAGAGACGGACATGGAGGGTGTGAGGGCGTCCGAA
The DNA here is from genome assembly GCA_019243445.1 of Streptomycetaceae bacterium. Taxonomy (GTDB): domain Bacteria; phylum Actinomycetota; class Actinomycetes; order Streptomycetales; family Streptomycetaceae; genus Streptantibioticus_B. The sequence goes on from JAFAUH010000004.1 coordinate 2,452, forward strand.
GGTTCACCGGGCAGGAGCTCGAAGGCAAGAGGGTCCCAGGCGATCGAGTCCTCTCCGGTGCCGTCGGCCGTGTTCGAACTCAGCGGGACACGGGTCTGCCCAGGCCTCTAAGTTGCCTGTATTCGAGTGTGGTGCATCTCACTGGCATCGTGGTTTGTGAACTCTGGTCGGGCGGTGTGGCGTCAGCGCCGTCCAGGAGCAGGTTCCGCAACTGACCGATGATTTCAGCATATTCGAGCAACTTGAGGACCTGTGAGCTACTGATCGATTACCGAACGCTGTGTTCTGCGGTGCTCCGTCGTGAGGAGTCGGTCACCAGCTGACGGGGAGGGTGAGAGGTGACTTGCTCGGGGACTCGTCCTCCCAGATGGGATGGTGGCCTTCGGCCAGGCGCAGCTCCGGGAGCCAGTCGAACAGCGCTTCCAGGCACACGGTCAGTTCAGCGCGTGCCAGGTGGGAGCCGATGCAGTTGTGCGCTCCTCGACCGAAGGTGAGGTGGGGATTGTCCACGCGGTACAGGTCGAGCCGGTCGCTGTCGGCGAACACACTCTCGTCGCGGTTGGCCGCGGCGAGTACGGGCAGCACGGCGTCGCCGGCGCAGATCGTCCGGCCGTGCAACACGATGTCCTCGACGGCTTGGAGGACCACGACACCGTTCATCACCGGCACATAGCGCAGGAGTTCCTCCACCGCGCCGGGCATGAGGTCGCGATTGTCGCGCAGGCGGGCGTACTCGCTGGGCAGGGTCAGCAGGGTCAAGGCGGCGTCGGCCAGGAACATGGTGCTCGTCCGGTAGCCGGCGACCAGCATGGAGAGCCCGAAGCTCACCGCGCTCTCGCGGTCCACAGTGCCGCGTTCGCATGCGCGGACCAGTTTGGTGAGCATGTCGTCACCAGGCTCGCGCCGCTTGCGGTCAAGCAGCGAGATGATGTATTCGCGCAGTTGGGAGGTGGCCTCGCGGCCCTCCTCCAGCGTGACCAGGGCCCCGAGCGCAGCATCCGCCTTGGGCAGGAAGTACTCACTGTCCTCGTAGGGGATCCCCACCAGATCGCACATCACCATGATGGGGAAGGGCTCGAGGAACCGAACGACCAGGTCGCCGGGCTGATCGCTGCTGACGAACGGATCGAGCAGTCGGTCGGCCGACTGCCGGATGTGCGGCAGTCGGCTCCGGATGGAGCGGACGCTGAACGGCTCACTCAGGGCCCTGCGCAGGGCGGAGTGCCGGGGGCCTTCGAGTTCCATCATCGTGATCAGGCCTGGCTCGTCACCGGGGGCCCGGCTGGGGCGGGGCGGCCAGTCGGTGATGCTCGGCCTGATCAGCCGGGAGTCGGCGACCAGTTCCTTGACGTCGTCGTACCGGGTGGCGTACCAGGCGGTGGCGCCGATCGGCAGTCGGACCTTGGCCAGCGGGCACTTCTGGCGCAGTCGGCCGTACTCCTCGGGCGGCCCCATGCTGCCCGGCGGTGGAAGGGGCATGTCGATGACGGGCATGTCGACGACGGGTTCCGGCGTTGTGTTCACGGGTGGGCCTTCCCTGGTCGTGTGCAACGGTAGTACGCAACGGCTCGGTCGTCTGGGCTGGTCGTCTGAGCTGGTCGTCTGGGCTCGGTCGGGTACGAAGAGCCGGCAGGCCGGTTCACCAGCTGACTGGGAGAGTCAGTGGTGATTTGGTGACGGATTGGTCGTCCCAGAAGGGTTCTTGCCCGTCGGCCAGCCGCAGCCGGGCGAAGCGGTCGAACAACGTCTCCAGTCCCACGGTCAGTTCGGCGCGCGCCAAGTGGGAGCCGATGCAGTTGTGGGTTCCTCGGCCGAAGGTGAGGTGGGGGTTGTCCGCGCGGCACAGGTCGAGCCTGGCTGCATCGGCGAACACACTCTCGTCGCGGTTGGCGGAGGCCAGCACGGGGATGACGGCGTCGCCCTTGCGGACCGTCTGCCCGCGCACGTCGATATCCTCGGTGGCCAACAGCAGCACGGTGCCGTTCATCACCGGCATATAGCGCAGGAGTTCCTCCACCGCCCCGGGCATGAGGTCGCGGTGGTCGCGCAGGCGGGCCCACTGGTCCGCCTGCGCCAGCAGGGTGTGCACCGAGTCGGCGAGGAAGAAGCTGCTGATGCCGAAGCCGACCGTGAGCATGGACAGCCCGAAGGCCATCACCTCGTCATCGGTCAGTGCCCCGGCCTCGCACTGGCGGACCAGCAGGGTCAGGACGTCGTCGCCGGGCCGGTTTCGCTTCTGTGCGATCAATCCGGCCACATACTCGCGCAGCAGGTCGGTGACCTTGCGTCCTTCATCGGAGGTCACCATGCCGTCGAGGGCCGCGTCCAGGACCGGAAGGAGCCAGTCCCGGTCCTCGAACGGTATACCCACCAGCTCGCACAGCACGAGCAGGGGGAAGGGATCGGTGAATCCGGCCACCAGATCGCCGGGCGGGCCGGCTGCCTGGAACGTCTCCAGCAGGTGCTCGGCCAGTTCGCGGATGCGCGGCAGCTGCTCCCGGACGGCTCGGGAGCTGAACGCCGAAGCCACGGCCCTGCGCAGCGCCAAGTGCCGGGGACCTTCCAGTTCCGCCATGGTGACCAGGCGTGGCCCGTCGTCGGCGGCCTGGTCGGGGCGGGGTGGCCAGTCGTTGATGGCCGGCCTGATCAGGCGGGAGTCCGCGATCAGCTCCCGGACGTCCGCATACCGGGTGACGTACCAGCCGGTCGCGTCCATCGGCATCCTGACCTTGGCCATGGGGCAGCTCGCGCGCAGCCGTGCGCATTCCTCGGGCGGCCCCATGGTTCCTGGCGGCGGGAGCGGAAAGTCCAAGACCGCCGTTTCAAGGCCGGGGCCCCGTGCACTGGATGGCTGCGGGGTCATGTTTGCTCTCTTTCCGGGGCGCGCGGCCAAGGGCGCTCGATGTAGCCGGTGGTGTAGAAGTACTCCAGGTAGCGGTCAAGCAGTTCCGCGTCGACAGGCGGGCAGTACAGGCCCGCAGTGGCCAGGTCGCGCTCGACGTTGGCCCGGCCCACGGTCGGGAAAGTGCCCTCGAAGTACATTTCCTTGACGGACATGTCCGCCTGCTTGCAGCGGTCCACGCACAGCGAGACGAACGGGGCTGTGGGGCTCGTGGGGTTCTGCGCGACATGGCGGACGAGTTCGCCCACCCATTCCTCGTAGGGGAGCCGTCGGATCCTGTGTCCGGCTGCGTCCATCCGGTCGAGCATGTCGTGCAGGCTTCCCGGGCGGGGGTTGGTCATGTGGTAGGTCCGGTGAGTCGCGCGATGCGTCGTGGCGATGTGCACCACCGCGTCGGCGAGGTAGTCCACCGGGACGAAGTCCAGCGGCAGCGGGATGTCGGGGGCCAGCCATGTCTCGCTGATCGTCTTGAACAGTGAGCAGATCGCGGTGTCGGTGTTGCATGCGCCGGTGTACCGGTCACCGGTGATCTCATACGGCCGGTAGACCGCCACCGGCAACCCCTGGTTCGCGGCGCCTCGCAGCACCTCTTCGGCGACCCACTTGCTCTCGGCGTAGCCCATGGTGAGCCGGTCGGCGTGATTGAGCGCCAGGTCTTCGTCGACGTGCCGTACGCCGGCGGTGCCGAAGCCGGCGAGCACCGCGATGGTGGACAGGAAGTGCACGGGCACACGGCGTCCTGACGCCAGGCGTATGAGCTGCCTGGTGCCCTCCACGTTGGCGCGGCGCAGCGCCTCGTAGGGGTAGAGGAAGTTGACCTGCGCAGCCGCGTGGACCACCAGGTCGAGGGTGTCGGTGAGCTCGTCGGCGCGGCCCGGTTCCATGCCGAGTTCGGGCTCGGCGAGGTCGGCGGGGAAGCATACGATGCGGTCGGCGGCTTCTGCTGTGGCGAGGCCGAAGCGGGCCAGGTTCCGCATCACCTTCTGCCGGGCGTGTGCACGGTCGCGGCTCCGCACCGGGCAGTGCACCCGGGCGCCAGTGCGGCACAGCAGCCGGTCCAGCAGAAAGGCGCCGACGAAACCGGACGTGCCCGTCAGCAGCACTTCCCTGGGGCACTGCCAATCCGGCTCCGGCCCACATCGGGGCGGCAGGGTAAAGCCCAGCCGCGCCTCGGCACGGAAGTCCACGGCGCCGGTGGTCGTGAGTCCCTCGCCCTGCCGGTCCTTGACGGTGGCGAGGGCGGCAACGGCAGCGCTGAAGTCCTCCAGGGTCGGGGAGCGCAGCAGACTGTGAATCAGCGTGCGGGCGTGCCGTGCGTCGAGCTCGAAAGCGGCCAGCGTGCGGGTGACGACCTCGGCTGCCAGTAGGGAGTCGCCGCCGATGTCGAAGAAGCTGTCACCGGGTGCCGGGTGCGTACCCAGCACCACGTGCCACACCTGCGCCAGTGAGTCCGGCGGTCCCAGCCCGGAGCGCTTCTCCTGCACCGGGGTGGTGACAGCTTCGCTGGCCGCCAGCTTGCGCAGCCGGCGACGGTCGACCTTGCCCGCCGCGGTCACCGGGAACTGCGCGACCTCCACCAGCTGCGCGGGCACCGCGGCTGCGGGCAGCCACGCCGCGAGCCCGCGGCGGATGCGGTCCACGGGCAGCGTCTGACCGGGGCTGGCCGGTGTCACGTACCCGATCAAAGTGCCGCCCTCCAGTTCGACGACGGCCTCGCCCACTGCGTCGTCCGCCCGTAGTCGCGCCTCTATCTCGTCCGGTTCGATGCGGTGCCCGCGCAGTTTGATCTGTCGGTCCGCTCGGGCCCGGTACTCCAGGAGGCCGTCTCCACGCCGGACCGCCCGGTCACCGGTGCGGTAGAGCCGCGTTCCGGAATCGAAGCGGTTGTCGACAAAGCGCTCGGCGGTCAGCTCAGGGTCACCGAGGTACCCCAGAGCGAGCCCATCTCCGCCGACCAGGAGTTCACCTTCCTCGCCGACGTCCGCAAGCGTGCCGTCCGTGCGTACCACGTAGCAGGTGGAGTTCTCCAGCGGGCGGCCGATCGGCACGGTCGTCACCTCGGGAGGAAGATCGCGTACCAGGTGTGCGGTGGAGACCACGCTGTTCTCGGTCGGACCGTAGAAGTTGACCACTGTGGTGTCCGGGCAGGCCGCCAGTATCGCGCGGGCCAGTTGGGGGTCCATCGCCTCACCACCGGCTGAGGCGAACCGCAGGCACCGCAATGCCGACGGCCTGGTGCGCGCGATGTGGTGGAACACTCCAGTGGTCAGATAGGCGACGCTGACCCGCTCGGAGAGCAGCCGCGATTCCAGAGCGGCCGGTGACAGCAGCTCCTCCTGATCGGCGATCACGATGCAAGCGCCGGCGAGCAGCGGGGACCAGATCTCAATCGTGGAGGCGTCCGAGGACAGACCGTAGGCGTGCAGCACCCGTTCGCCGGGCCGTGGACGCTGCCAGACCAGGTCGGAGGTGGCCAATCGAACCACGCCGCGGTGCGGAATCGCCACAGGTTTGGGGCGACCGGCCGAGCCCGAAGTGAACATCACATAGGCGCAGTCCGTGGGGTGTACTCGGGCCTGTGGGACCGGAGCCGGCGGGGCAGTGGTCGCCAGGCCACTCAGGTCGATGCGGGTGCGCACCCGCCGGATGCGGCAGACACTGCCGGGCAGCTTTACCACGGTGTGGACATTCGCGTCCTCGGCCATCGCCTGTAGGCGCCCGGGCGGTGAGGAGTCGTCGAGGGGGACGTATGCGGCACCGGTCTTGAGGACGCCCAGGAAGGCGACCAGCGCTTCCAGAGACCGTCCCCCGCACACGCCGACCCCGTCACCGTGTCGCACTCCGGACTCGCGCATCCGGGCGGCCAGCGCGTCGGAGCGGACCTTGAGCTCGCCGTAGCTGATGCTGCGACCGTGGTGCACGGCGGCAGTGGCCCGCGGACGGAGCTCCGCCTGAGTGTCGAACAGTTCGTGCAGACAGCGATCGCGCGGATACCACGCCGTCCCGGCGTTCCAAGCCGCCGCGACCGGATACGTCATCATCGTGTCGGTGACCATCAGGAAATCCTGTCTCCCCTGTGCGTGCACCGCCTGAGCCCAGAGAACTACGAGTCGAATTCCGCAGCGAAGGCGGAGAAATCGGCTGTCCGCCACCTCTGAGGCTGCATGCGGATGAGGATGTCGTCGGTCAGCTGCTGGCGATTGGCGGCCAAGTACGCCGCCGCGGTGTCTGTGTCCAGGTACCGGTGGGCCAGCGCCGCGTGCTCTGCCGAAGGCAAGGGGTCCTCCACGGCTACCACCGGCCCTTCCACGCTGACGTAGCGGTAAGGGGCCGACTCGTCCTGCACGCAGAGGCTGAACCGCTTCGCGTCGCGGATGAGCCGGGCCTTCAACGTCTTCCGCCCCGTCTGGATCATCACCAGCCCACCAGGCCGGTAGGAATACCACAGCGGAACCAGCAACGGACCACCGCCGCTGCGCGGATCATCCACCCCCAGGATTCCCACATGCAGGCCGGCAAGGAACTCTTCCCGATCTTCAACCGACATCCTGAGATCCACTGGTGCCACCTCGATTCGGCGGAGAACCACGGCCGGTGTTGGTCCTGGTGCGAGATGCGAGCCGATGGGGTGATGTCCGGCCGACGGGTGGGCGGCCGTCGAAGGTATGCCAGGGGCCTTTGTGGTCCTCGGGCGGTGCAGACGGTCTTATGAATTCCGGCGGCCGACTCCGGGTCTGCCGCCGAGTCGGGCCGGGCCCTCTCCCAGGCTGTCACCAGACCCGGCATGTTCGCATTCCGAGCGACTGAGGAAGTGACTGAGGAAGCGACTGCGGCCAAGGGGAATTCCCGCCTCGGGATGCTCGGCAGGAGGGCGCCTCCCCTCAGGCGGCACAGATCGCCAGGCTGTGCGAGTGCACCGGCTACTGGCGGCCAATCCCCCATACGATCCGTGGCGGACCGCGGACCGCGGACCGCGGACCGAAAGGCCCAACCGGTGCCGATCGGGCGGCGCATATGCGCACCATCCTGGTGGGGGTGGACCGTAGAGGCATGCCGGCCGAGACCGCGGCGACTGCCGGGACGAACCCGCGGAGGCGCGTGGGCCAGTGGGCCGTTCCCCAACGGGGAAGCAGAATGAGACGTCCGTTGTCAATGGTGGGCCGCCGCGCTTGATCGGTAGCCGGCCGGGAGAAGGAAGAAGCCCATGGGGGCAGCCATCCGAGCCGAGGGCCTGATGAAGAGCTTCGGCGACATACGGGCTCTGGACGGGGTCGATCTGGCCGTGCCGGAAGGTGCGGTGCTGGGCCTGCTCGGCCCCAACGGTGCCGGCAAGAGCACCGCAGTGCGGGTGCTCACCACGCTGCTGCGGCCCGACGCGGGCAGTGCCCAGATCGCGGGGGTGGACGTGCTCAGGCACCCCAACCGGGTCCGCAGCCTGATAGGCCTGTGCGGCCAGTACGCGGCGGTCGACGAGTACCTCACCGGCCGGGAGAACCTTCAGATGGTCGGCGAGCTCTACCAAATGCGGGCCAGGGACGCCAAGACACGCGCCCGGGAGTTGCTGGAGTGGTTCGACCTTGCCGAAGCGGCCGACCGACCAGCCAAGACCTACTCCGGCGGTATGCGTCGCCGGCTCGACCTGGCGGCAGCACTGGTGGCGCAACCCCCGGTCATATTCCTCGACGAGCCCACCACCGGCCTGGACCCGCGCACCCGGCTGGCGCTGTGGGAACTCATCGAGACGCTTGCGGCGGAGGGCACCACTTTGCTGCTCACGACCCAGTACCTCGAGGAGGCCGACCGGTTGGCGCACGACATCGCCGTGGTCGACCATGGCCGGGTGATCGCACGCGGCTCCGCCGACGATCTCAAAGCCAGGATCGGCGGCGAGCGGGTGGAAGTGGTGGTCCACGAGCGCGAGCTGATTGGCGCCGCCGTGGCGGTGCTCACTCCGTATGGCGAAGGCCGGGCCGGCGTGGAGCAGCACACCCGGCGGATCACCGTGCCGGTGAGCGGGGGCGCCCGGGTGCTCGCCGACGTCATCCGTGAGCTGGACAGGCGGAACATCCTCATCGACGACATCGGCCTGCGCAGGCCCACCCTCGACGATGTCTTCCTCTCCCTCACCGGCCACGCGGCTGAGGAGACCGACCCTGGGAAGGATGCATGATCATGGCGATCGTCACCTCCAAAGTGGCAGGACACGCGCCTGGACAGCCGCGCGGCGGAGTCGTCCAGATGGCGCGCGATTCCTGGGTGGTCGCCCGGCGGAACCTGCGCCGCATGACCCGGATACCTGAGATCGTGGTCTTCGGACTGATGCAGCCGGTGATGTTCGTGTTGCTGTTCTCGTATGTGATGGGTGGCGCGATCAAGGTACCGGGCGGCGGCTACCGGGAGTTCCTGATGGCTGGGATCTTCACCCAGACAGTTGCTTTCGCGGTGGAAGGGGCCTCGGCCGGCATCGCGGACGACATGACCAAGGGCCTGGTGGACCGCTTCCGCTCACTGCCCATGGCTCGCTCGGCGGTGCTCGCCGGGCGGACCTTGGCCGACGTGGTGCAGAGCGCCTTCATCCTGCTGGTCCTGGCGATGGTGGCGCTCCTGGTGGGCTGGAGGGTGCACCAGGGGATACTCAAGGCGCTGAGTGCTTTCCTGCTGCTGCTCCTGCTGGGTTATGCCTTCTCCTGGATCGGTGCGCTGATCGGCCTGTCGCTGCGCAGCCCGGAGGCAGCCACCTCGGCGGGCTTGATCTGGCTCTTCCCACTCACCTTCCTCTCCAACGCCTTCGTCCCGGTGAACACCATGCCAGGCTGGCTGCAGGCGATCGCCTACTGGAACCCGTTCAGCGCCACCGTCCAAGCCTGTCGGAAACTGTTTGGCAACCCCGGGGTCGACGGCGCGCATGCCTGGCCGATGCAGCATCCGGTCGCAGCATCCACGCTCTGGTCACTGCTGATCCTGGCGCTGTTCTCCTGGCTGTCGGTGCGCAAGTACCGCAACGCGGTCGGTTGACCGGCCGAGGAGAGGCCGAACGGCAGCGGTTCCGGGTCCGATCGAAAGCGGGCTCATGGTGCCGCGATCAGTGCGAGGACCCAGGTGTTTCGCGGTGACCAAGCACACCGGGAACTTTCTGTGTCGGTGAGCGAGGCCACCCGCCGGACCGCATACGACACGAGCACAGCCCGGCGCGTTGGTAGCGTCGGGACGTGCCGTGCCAGCTGGTATGGCGTGCCGAGCTACCGAGGAAGACCTGATGGCCACGACGATCCGCAGGGCAGTGATCCCCGCCGCCGGGATTGGCTCCCGGCTCCTGCCGCTGACCAAAGCGACGCCCAAGGAGATGCTGCCGGTCGGCGACAAACCGGTGAT
>JAFAUH010000240.1 GCA_019243445.1 Streptomycetaceae bacterium
GGATGGACCACTGGCGACCGAGGGGGTCGGTGGCGGTGTACCTCAGACGCTGCGGGGTGGCCTGGCGGCCGTTGTCCTCCCACGGAAGGCCGGCGGACGTGAGAGCGATGCCCAACTCGGTGCAGCGCGCGCGGGTGATGTGTTCGAACGCGGCCGGAACCAGGTGGAAGTCGGCCATATCGCGGCCTCGCCATTCCTCCTCGTGGCCGTCGTCGCGGGTGAGGACGTACATACAGGCCTGCTGGAGGGTGCCGTCTTCCCGTGTCTCGACGCGCTTGGAGCTGGTGACGCTCCACGCACCCTCCGGGCTGCGCAGCTGCTCACCCACCCGGAGCCGCCGGGGCGGCTGGGTGTTGAACAGGCGCGGGCCGGGCTCCAGGCCGTTGCCCTTCATGTCGGCACACCGCGAGCACAGCCACGCCGTCTCGCCGTGGAGCCGGTAGATGCCCCAACAGTTGCTGTAGCAGGCCGAGCACAGGAACCGGCAGTCCTGCGAGGCCAGGATCGTTGCCGCATACGTCACGCGGGGCATCCGGCTGATGACCATACCGAAGTGACGGCCGACGGACACGGTTTCTCCTTCCGGTCGATGGTGAGCGGTGCGAGCGGTCTTGCCGGGTGAGTCAGGGCTCGGTGGTCCACAGCGGGAGGCCGGGCGCGCCCCAAGGCGGCTGCTGCGCGGGGGACGGTTCCAGGTATGTGCGGCATGGCTGTACCTCGTCGGCGTGCGTCCGGCGTAGCCCGCCTGACGGCGTGACCTCGGACTGATCGTTGTGCTGCTCATCGCCGTCCGACGGTGCGTTCGGCGCAACCGCGGCGGTTGCGGATGGGAGCGGGCACCGGCGACGACTAGACCAATATAGCGTACCAAATAGAGTTATGCAACATCACTCTCGCCCCGTTCTCCAGGCGTGGTCCGCTGGCAGCGCGCCCCGCCCCCCTACGGAAGGACGAACAACCCAAGCACAGCCTCACGTTCGACCAGACCACGGTGCTGCTGCGCAGCGCAGCCCGCCGCGCCGCCGTATCGGCCCCTCCTAGGCGGCGGCCGACCTACTCGCCACCGACCTGTCCGCCATGCCCCCACGCCGGGCGGGGCGACCTGCTGTGCGCTCACGCGAGCGTGCTGCGAGAAGGCCAACGAGCTTCGCCTGCTGGCCGACACCCCCATCACCACGGCGCAGCAGCACATCGCCGTCGCCTCGGCGCACGAGTTGATGCGCAGCGACCGGTGCCCCCGGGTGGCCCCGCGTGCCGTGGCGCGAGACCGCCCAGATCTGGTCAACTACCGCGATGGTGTGGTGGCGGATCTCGGCGGACGGAACAATGAAGCGCATGGGTCTCCCCGATCTGCTGCACGCCGCCGCCGACGTCCTGGACCGCGCCGACCCGCTGGAGCCCCTGCACCTCGCGATCGCCGACCGAGACATCCAGATCACCTTCGCCGACACGGTGACCATGGCCGACCAGCGGGCCAGCGTGGACCGGCTCGCGGCGGCCACCGGCGCCACCTCGACACTGTCCGGCCTGGGCGCCAGCTCCTATACCTCATATGTAGGGACCTGCCCGGCGGCGCCGTGCTGCTCGCCGCCACCCACCCGACCTTGAACCGGACGGCCGACCAGCGCAGCACCTCCACCGCTGCCCACGCGGCGATGCTGCGCTCCCTCGCACCCTGGACCCGGACCCTCGCCGACGCCCCCGTGGCCGTCACCGGCCTCCAAGTCCACGACCACAAAAGGCGCTTCACCGTGCAGCTGCTCTCGACGGCGCCGACGACCCCGACGCGGCCTGCGCCGCGGCGTGCGTCGGCATCACCTCCCTGCGCACCCGCCCCGCCATGCCCTACGGAATCGACGCCCGCGGCCGGCTCCCCGGCGGCCAGCCCGTGCTGATCAGCGTCCTGTAGCAGGACCGGGCAGCGTTCTGGCCCCGCCCGTCGGCACGTCAGTCCAGTGCCGGAGGCATGACGGCGACCGGGGCCCCGCCCGGTCGCCGTCATGCCTCCGGCACGCGCGGCAGCCTCGCCGGAGCGACCGTTCGCCGCAGCGCGACCGTCAAGGCCCCGGCGGCGGCGAAGCCGGCCAGGACGAAGCCCAAGCGCGCCGAGACGGCCTCGATCCCGGCCGGGTGCGGCACCACCTGGTCGCCCAGGATCGGCAAGCCCATGAACACGACGAAGTCCGCGATCGCCAGCAGGAGAAGGCGAAGACCCTCGCGGCGGGGCGAGCCCTTGATCTGCTGACTCAGGCGCAGGTGGACCAGGTGCGGGACTGGTCGCTCGTCGACGGGCACGCTCGTCCTGGTCGGCCATCCGGCCGCAGGAGCAGGAGACCGCCACCCGTCCTGCGCGAGCTTCGCGGAGGCGACGAAGTCCTCCTCGAACGGCGGGAGGTGAAGGCCGTCGCCACCTTATCGGGTAGGCGGGCCGGTTCTCCCGGCCCGCCCCCACACCACCGGACATGCGGTGCCCGCATTGCCAGAAGCGGGCCGGCGCGCCGCTCCAGTGGTGGGTGGGCTTCCCCCCTGCAGGGGCTGGTGTGGACCGGCGACAGCGAGCCGACGTGGTTCGACACCTACCCCGGCGAGACCAAGCGCGGATTCTGCCCCGTCTGCGGCAGCCACATCGCCGCGATCACTACGGCAACGACACCATCGTCGGCCTGAACACTACCGCCCTCGACGACCAGGACTGCCCCTGCCTCGTTCCCGTCAACCTCAACCACCTACGGCGACGCGGCACCCTGGCTCGCGCAGCCTGACGCCCAGCACGCGTCCGCCGGCTGACACCGCCGACTGGCGATGCCCGGGGTGCCGCCCCGCCGTAAGCGAAGACCGGCGTGGAAATGGGCGTGCCCGACTCGTGCGCCGCAGCCGGCGGCCGCCGGGGCGCAGCATGAGGGCTCGTCCTGTCCGGGGCGAGCGCTGCCTGCCTCGGGCCCGCTACCGGACCTTAAGCCTGTGCTGCGGGGCGCTGGACTCCCCCACAGCGTCCGAGCCTGTAGGCGATGCGGAAGGTCTCGGCGAGGTCGAGGCGGTGGTCGCGGGTGCGGACGGCTCCGGCGGTGGCCAGTTCGTTCAGCAGGTCCGCGTAGCGGTCGAGGTGCCGGATGCCGCTGGGCGCCGGATCGGCGGCGCGGGCACCCAGTCGGCGCAGCTGTTCGGGGAGGTTGCATTGGTCCCACGCGGCGAGGGCGTGGTCGAGGCCGATTGGCAGCTGCTGTCCGGCCAGCGGCGTGAGCGCCGCGCGGACCCAGGGCTGGGCCTGCTCGATCTCGGTGACGCGGGCGAGGGCCCCTGCGGCGAAGCCGCGCTGGATGTCCTGGTGGTGGAGGGCCCGGTCGTGGTCAGGGTGGTCGGCGGCGGTGTGGCGGACGGCCTGGTGCAGCGCTGCCAGGAAGGGCCGGGGGGTGAGGCGGTCGGCGGTATCGGCCAGGTAGGAGGGCAGCAGCGCGTAGGTGGAGCCTTGGCGGGGGGTCGCTCCCCAGTAGGGGTCGGCGAGGAGTGAGAACAGCTGCTGCTGCGCTCGCGGTTCGGTGTGGAGCTGGGCGGGTGCGGTGTAGCGGCCGTCGGCAGTGCGCGACCAGCCGGGGGCCAGGGCGCGGAAGGCGGCGGCGTCGTGTCCGCCGTGGTTGCCCAGGAGGTGGATGAGCAGGCCGTACAGCGGGGTGCCGCGCTGGCCGGGCTGCGCGGTGGAGGCGCTCCAGTCCAGGCGGACGGTGGGCAGTGAGCGCCGGACTGCCGGGGAGAGGGCAGGCAGCGCGGCGGTGAGCATGTCGGGGCGGATGAAGGTCTTCACCCGCACGTTCGGGGTCGCACGCGCGAGATCGGCGGCCAGGTGGAGGACGCCGGAGGCGTAGAAGTCGGCGTGGCGCTGGTCGGGGTGAAGGCGGTCGAGGGCGTCGACGACCACCAGGTACACGACGCCTTCCGCACGGGCCTGGCGGTCCAGGACGGTGAACGCCTCGTGCACGGTGTCGGGGTGGTGTTCGACCCACCACACGCGGTCGTGCCAGTCGGGCAGTTGGACGACGTCGGCGACGCCCAGGGCATGCAGGGCGATGGCCTTCCATACGGTGAGCGGGCGAATGCCTTCGCCGGTGAGGGCGTCGAGCTGCGCGCTGGTCGGCCTGTCGGCGCCCTGCACCGCGCCGGTGCTGGTCACCACGCGGATAGACTCCAGCCTCGGCATGCGAAGGTCCTGTGCGGCGGCCGTGCGCAGTTCCGAGTCGGCCAGGGCGCGAGCCCACGCGGATTTGCCCGTGCCGGGGCCTCCGTTGACCACCAGGGTGTGGAGCGAGGCGGTCTCGCGGTGGGCGTGCGCGTAGAAGGTGGAGGCGGACAGGGTGCCGGCGTCGCGGGCCAGCGCGTCGCTCAGGGCGGCATCCAGCAGGGTGCGCATCTGGAGGGTGTTCACGGCGGACATGTCGGTCGGCTCCTCGGGTCAGGGCACGGTGGCGTGGTGATCGGGTGTCAGTCGGCGGAGGTGGGCAGGGTGAGCACGACGGTCTCGCCGCCTTGGTCGGCCCGCTCGACCCGGCCGGTGCGCGCCGGCGCCGGTGCGTGCCGGCCTCACGGCGGCGTGACCCGCGCGGGATGCCCACATCTTAGAAGCCGCATATAGAGTTGCGCAATAAATTGCGAGCCCCAAGCCCCCTCTTCGATATTGCATAACTCTATATGTTGATGTATCTTTGAAAGTATGGGACGGCGGTGGGACGCCGGACCGAGGACCCGACGACCGAGAGGAGAACCGCCATGTCCGCCGACTCCTACAGCGCCGACCACGCCGCCATCAAGCAGGACCTGGAGCAAGCCGTGCAGCTGGACTTCGCCGCCTACGTGGGCTTCGCCGCCCACTACAGCGCTCGGCTGCGCGAGCTGGCCGCCAAGCACCCGCACCCCGAGGGCGCGTTCCTCCACCTTCGCGGATACGCAGACGAGGTCCTCGAACAGCTCAGCGACCGGTGAGCCGAGTGCGCCCCGGCCCAGAGCACAACGAGGCGGCCAGGCAGGCGGCCCGCCTCGGCGCGGACAGTGCGCTGACGGCGATCGTCGCGCTGCTGGCCCGCCTCTACCCCGACGCCGCCCACCCGACCGTCTCGGTACGCAAAGCAACCGTGGCCCTCGGCGAAACCTTCGGCAGCGACGGCACGGTGCACGTCCCCGGCGTCCGCGATGGCCGGACGATGCTGGCATGGACCGTCGGTGACCGGCCGCTGGCCGAACTGCCGCCGGAGGCACGCGCCTTGCTTGGCTCGCACGCCGACGACCGCGAACGCACCTTGAACCGTCTGCTCACCGAGTGCTGGCGGCTCGGGGCGCGCCTCCCCGCCGCCGGGCGCCCCGGCACAGCACGACTCACGCTGCGCTGACACCGACACCGCCCGGCCCGCCGGGCGGCCCCCTTCCGGAGGCCCGATGCCCCGCACCACTACCCGCCGCCGCGCCCGCTGGCTGCTGGCCGCCGTGGCCTTCGCGTCCTACCGGCCTGCGGGCCCGGCGATCGCGGGCACGGCCGCCTGGAGCCCGCCAATACGATCCGCGCCCCATCGCTCCCGGCTGCACCAGCCGGAGACAGAGCCGAGCCGGAGGCGATGGCGCGACAACCCGGCCGGCTCACACCCCCGTCGGCATGCCTCCGTCGGCAGGAACTCCCTACAGGAGGAGACGACATGGCCGTCCTGAACTACCGCCTCACGCCGACGTGGCCCGACGAGGGCCGCCCCGGCCTGCGCCAGCGCGGGCAGAGACGGCGCCGCGCGCCGCTGGCGCCGCCGCGAAGCAAAACGCGCCGACGAAAGGCTGTGGCGCCGCGACGCGGTCCACTGAGCGCTGTCACGTTCGCGGTCCTGCCGCCGTCTGCACGCTCAAGCAGCCCGTACCACGCCCGCCTTCGGCGACGGTCGCACCCGGCACCGGCGCGGCCGACAGCGCCACACGCCCCCGCCAGCCCGCGCCGATCCTGGCCGCCGGCGACCTGTACCCGCCCTCGCAGCCCCACCAACCCGTAACCCGAGCAGGGGAATCCGCACCATGCAGCCCAAACGCGCCGACGCGCCACGCCCTCGGTCCGCTCCCTACGAGGCCCTGGTGCCGGTCATCGACACGGTCCTGGCCAAGGCGGGTCACCCGCGCGTCCTGTACGACCAGCACGGCACCGCGCGCGTCCCGGCTTCCGCCTGGAACGCCGTCCTCACCGTCGCCCACCAGCCCACACCGGACTCCCCCGCCGACACCGACGCCCTGAACGCGAAGGTCCGGCTGTACTACGCCACGTTGTCCGCCCACCCGCTGCTCGCACAGATGCAGACCGCCCTCAAGCCTGGTCCGACTCCGAACGTCGGACTGACCGGCTGGCCGACGGACCCACAACCCGCCGGACAGACCCGGTAACACCCGCCACTGGCCTGGAACGCGCCGTGCTGCGCCGGCCGGCCTCTTGCTGCCTCGACAACTCCCGCTGAGAAAGGCCCGTCGTGACCACGCACACCCGAGCCGAGACCGTCTCTATCCCCCTGCCCGGCATCACCACGCAGCGGCCCACCCGGTGCGGCGCAGGCTGGCGCCTGAAGCTGGCCGCACTCGTCGGCCGGGGCGACACCCAGGCCGCCGCGAAGCAGCACCTGGCCGAGCAGATCACGTTGATGGCCGCGACCATCGACGCCGAGCCCGCGTTCGCCCGGGACGACGACGGCTCCGTGATCGTCGCCCTCGACCGGCCGTGGGGCATCGAGTGGTACAAGGTCACCGACACCACCGCCCGGCGGATCTCCACCGGCACACCGAAGGCCCGGCCGCCGACCTGGCGCGCGTTCACCACTACACGCTGCTGCCCACGTACATGTCCGGCCGCACCGATGGCCCGCCCCGCCCCGTGCTGTTCACCTTCGACGAGATCGAGCGGACGCTGAGCACCGCACACGACCGGGCGCGCGGCTTCACCAACGACGTCCCGGCCCTGGACGTCTTCCGGGGCGCGGTGAAGGACCTGCTGGCCAACTCGGACTCGCAGTACCCGAATCCGTCTCATCGGCAACCCCCAGGTGGCGGCGACGCAGGCGCCGCCACTCCATCCGACGCGGGGCTCGCGACATCCGTTAGCGCCGATTTTCACGGAGCTGAATCGCCCCTGATTTGATCTTTGCTGGGCTTCAGTCGTACTCGAAGTGGAGACGTCTCCCTTGCCACCCGGGGACGGTGACATCGGGGATGTCTCGCCCCCGGCCGTGGCCAGGGGGATCTCGCTGAGTATTCCGTGCCTCGAGCAAAACCTGTCCAGGCCCGCACCCGCTACAAGGACCCCGTCATCGCCAGCGCCGCGGCGTGGAGATACTTACGTTTTCAGGGGTTTGTCGGATTTGCGATACCGAGGAAAGCGATCATCGACCACAGGTACGACCCACAGGAAAACGATCATGGCCCAGCATGCAGCCAGATCACCTCATCCCAATCACAGACCTCCAAGCCAACCCCCTTGCCGACAAGGGCTCTCGGCTCAGCTCAACAAGATCTAAAGGCCCTCAAATAGGGGCGATTATGCTCCGTGAAAATCGGCGTTAGCGAAGCTCTCCCAGGTGGCACAGCACAGACGTGATCCGTCCGGGCGACTCCGATGCAATCCTGGTCAAAAGGTGCGCCAGCTCACACCCAGCCTCGAACGCCCCTAGCTGGTGACGCGACTTCAGCCAGCACGCTGTGGCGTTGTTCAGGTCGCGGACAAGCTCCCCTTCGGGCGAGTCCAAACGGTAGCGTCCCGCAGCCGCGCGCAGGTAGAACCCCGCCGCCGCGACCCAGTCACCGGCGCGCAACGCCAAGTACCCCTGGAGCTCGACGGCCAGCACCATGTGCGGGTGCCCATCACCGACATCGCCGCGCACGTGCAGCGCCAGGCGCTCCGCCGCAACCCGCGCGCCCTCCCACTGCCCCGCCCTCCCACTGCCCCGCCCGCTCGGCGGCACGGACCACGGCCAGTAGGTCACCCCGGTCCGGAATCCCGTCCGACCACCGCAGATCGGCCTCCTGCGCCAGCCGCCGGTGCGGATGCCGGTCAAGCACCACGACCGATCCATCCGAGTCGATCAGCTGCGCTTCCACACGCCCCACGGGGCGTGCCACGCTCACCCTCACCGGCCTGCTCAGCCGTACAGCCTCACCCTGCGGGACCCGCCACGCCTCACGCAGCCGGTCGAGCTCGTCGCCGGGCCCGTCCAGCAGCACACCGCCCACATGTACAGCCCCACCGGGCAGCACCAAGATCGTCACATGGGGGTCCAGCGGCACGGCCTCAAAAGAGGGAAGAAACATCGTCATCAGGGGGTCCCTCCTCGCGAGCGGAAGGATGCTGTCCCCCATACAGGTGTCGATAAGC
Source organism: Streptomycetaceae bacterium (assembly GCA_019243445.1). GTDB lineage: Bacteria > Actinomycetota > Actinomycetes > Streptomycetales > Streptomycetaceae > Streptantibioticus_B. The sequence continues at coordinate 8,372 of JAFAUH010000240.1, forward strand.
ACTCCCGTGTGACTGTGACGAGCAACGCTTTCCGAATCGGCGCGGAGCAGGCGGACCGTGCGCCGTTCGAAAATCGCCACCGCTGGTCAGTTGCACCCAAATAGTGCGAATATGAGCACTTCGATGGAAAACCTACTAATAGCGGTGTAGTGGAGGTGACCGGCGACTAACCCGAGGGAGACCCCGGGAGCGAGCTATCCCCGAGCTTGGTGCGGGCGAAGTACTGGGCGTAGGCATCGAGGACCGCGCAGCCGCGCGCATGTTGCGCTACGCGCCCGCCACCGCCTGGCGCGCCGTGCGCGTGTACGTCCCGCCGAGGGCCTGACCGCCCGCCGTACGACCGCCCTCACCGGGGCCGTCTCCCGTCACGGGGAGACGGCCCCGGTGTAGGTGAAGGCGGCCCAGAAGCGGGGGGAGGCGTGGGCGCGGGCCGTGCCCCACATGCGGCGGGCGAGCGGGGAACGGCCCTCGGCGAGTGCGCCGTAGGAGGGGAAGACCGCCGCCTTCTCATCGTTCGTGGCGTCCCTGAGCCAGCGCTGGGCTCGGCGCAGGGCCTCGGGCGGCGCCAGGCTGTCGTCGTGGCAGAGCTGGTAGAAGCGGGTCATCAGCAGGGCGGTGGCGATGTCGTCGACGGCCCACAGGCTCGCGATGACCGCCGCGAACCCGGCCTGCATGGACCCGGCGGGCAGCCCTACCGCCTCGTCGGGCAGCGCCGTACCCACCAGCGCCGTCTCGCAGCCGGACAGCACGGCCAGGCGGGCGGTGGCACCGCGGTGGCGGATGACCTCGCGCACCGTGAGCGGGCCGCCCGTCAGGAACAGGCCGCTGGACAGGGGGTCGTCGAGGCGGGCTGTGCCGTGGCAGGCGAAGTGGACGAGTCTGGTACGGGGCAGGCGCGCGAGCACCGCGTCCGTCGTCGCTTCCCGGCCGCTGAGCCGGTCGCTCGCCTCCGGCAGGACGGCCCGCATGGCGTCGATCTCCAACGACGCGAAGGGCAGCGGCGGCTGACCGTCGACAGGATCGTGCACGCCCAGGGCGGGGAAGGGCAGCGAGCCGGTTCCCACACCGGATTCCGTGCCCGCCCCCGCCGTGACGCCCCGGTCCGCCGCCCGCTTCGTGACCGCCCGCAGGGCCGTGGCGCTCGGGGCGTAGCTCAGCCGAAGCACGTCGAGGGCGTAACGGCGGCCGGTGGGGCGGTCGGTGTCGGGCTCCCAGGCCGCGTGCAGTGGCAGGAAGGACAACGCGCCGCTCGGGACCAGTACGCAGGGCCGACCGGGCGGGAGCGCGGATAGCACCGGGTCCATGACGTGCGTCCAGCACCAGCGGGTGAGGTCGTCGAGATGCTGCTCCCACGCCAGGGAGTCGCCGCGGTCGGCGAGCCGGACCAGGTGGGTGTTGACCTTCTCGGTGAGCGTGGCGAGGTCGGCGCCGTCGAGCAGGACGGAGGTGATGGGCGCAGGGCCCGGCGGGACGAGGGCGGCCGCGCCGCCGTGCGTACTTGCAAAGAGGTGGACCACCGTGGCCTCGCCCGCCGCGTCCCGTACCGGAGCGGTGCCGGGCAGACCGAGGAAGTCCTTGTACCCGGCGGCCCTGATCTCCTCAATGGCGGCGCTCAGCGCCCGGGTGGCGCGTGCCTCGCTGTCGGCATCGGCCTCCGGGATGGCGCGGAGGGCGGCGAGTTCGTCGCGTGCGGCCTCGAAGCGGGCGCCGAGGTCCGCGCGGCCGTCCTGCCGCAGGGCGTCGAGGTCGGCGGTCTCGCGTTGCAGGATCTCCGCCAGCTGCAGCGCCCGCCCCTGCTCGGCGGCAGCGGCGGCGCGCTTCGGGCGGCCGCTTCTGACCAGGGCGTACGCCGCCCGGTCCGGGACAGACAGACTACGGCCGAGCCACTCCTGCTTGTGCAGGGCCGAGTTCTGCTGCTCGTAGCGGTCCCGCAGGGCCCGCAGCGCGTGGCTGTACGCACGCGCCGCCTCGTCCCAGGAGCCGCGGTCCATGGCCCAGATACCCCAGTTGTCCGCGTCTTGGGCGGCGTCGACGGACGGCGGCTCCTGCTTCAGGCTCTCCTCGTATGCCGCGATCCCGCGCTGCAGGTCGTACGGGTCCCCGCGCGCGTCGTGGCGCAGCCGGGACGCCTCGGCCAGGCGTACGAGCACGGCCACGTCCGGGGCGGGCGTCGCAGGGCCGCTCCTCGCGCTCTCGATCTCGGCGATCGCCCGGTCGAGGTCGGCCAGGTCGCGGACTGCCGCGTAGCGCAGCAGCAGCGCCTCCGAGAGGCTCTGGAGCCGCAGCCTGCCGAGCACGGAACGGGCCTGATGGGGCGGCAGGTCGGAGCCCACCAGCTCGATGGCCTGGTCGAGGAGGGAGGCCGCGGCCGCGGAACCGCCGGCGTTCTCCCCGTCCTCCTGGCCGCGGACCCTGGCCAGTGCGAGTAGCCCTTGGCCCAGGGAGAGGCGGAAGGCGGGCGCGTCGGGGCTTCGCGGGGGAGTGCGCTCCACCGCGATACGCAGCGCTTCGAGGGCTTCGGCGAGGTCCCGGTCGTCGCCCCGCAGGTGGTGGCGGTTGAGCAGGCTCTGGGCCAGGTTGTGCCGCAGCCCCGCGGCTGCTTCGCCCTTGTCGATGTCGCCGTCATCCGTATTCCCGTCGCCTGTGTCCCCGCCGCCCGTATTGCCTTCGCCGAGCGCCTTGACGGCCTCGCGCCGCAGCTCCACCGCCCGGTCCAGGTCCTCGATCCGCCCGTGCAGGAGGAACCGGCTCATATGGTTGTTGGCGGCCTGGTTGACCAGGGCCCGCCGCTGTGCCGGGTCCCGCCTGGCGTCTGGGGCGAGCAGGAGCTCCTCGGTGATCTCCAGGGAGCGCTTCAGGTCGGCCTCGGTACGCCGTACGTCGAACCGGTTGCGCAGGGCGAGAGCGAGTACGCCGCGCAGCATGTGCCGGGCGGCCGGATCGGCGGCCCCTCGGCCGGAGAACTCCTCGGCGAGGGCGACCGCGGTGTCCAGATGGGCGGTGTCGCCGGTCAGCTTGCCCAGCTCGATGTGGGTCTCGATCAGGGCACTTGCCATCAGGAGGGCTCGTGCCGGGTCAGTGGATGGGTCTTTGGTGCGGACGAGGTGGGTGAAGACCTCGATCGCGGCGGTGAGGTCGGCGGTCGTCCCCAGCCGGTGTCCCCTGAGTCGCGCCGCGATGGCGAACTGCTCCAAGGCGTCCACCGGAAGTCCGTACCAGGGCGGTCGTGGCTCCACACGGGTCCTTCCGGCTCGTGGCCGCGCGGCGCGGTCTGTCCTGTCCGCGCGGCGTGTTGCGGTCGTCCACAACCCCAACGTCATATTAATATAAGCGACATGACGGACGATGAGGTACGGCGGGTCACCGCGCTGGTCCGCTCGTACCTGCCCGAGCTGCTGGGGCCCAAGGCCGAACGCCTCGACCGCGAACTGGCCCTCGTCCTCAACGACTCGTCCGGCGTCAACGGCAGCCGCGGACCGGACGCCGCCGACGCCCTCATGTCCCTGCTCATCGGCGAGTCGGCCGTTCACCGCTGGGTGGCGGCCGTCCTGGAGAGCCCCGAACTGCTGCCGCCGCAGGTGCGCCGGGCCCGGGACCGCCAGTACCAGGAGCTTCCGGGCGCTGGCGAGCAGGTCCCCAGCGAGCGGTTCCGCTGCCCGGCCGGGGACGACTACGAGTGGTACCGGATGTCCCTGGCGCAACCTGTGAAGGAGTGCCCGACCCACCACGTACTCCTCATACCGGCCTGACCGGCCCCGCCTGGCGAACGGGGTACGTCCATGGGTTCGTTCTGGGACACTCTCGGCGGCAGGCTCGCCGACCGCTGGCTGTCGGTGTGCGGCACCGCCCTGATCTTCGAGGCAGGCGGGGTCCTCGTGTGGGCCCGGTCGCACGGCGGCCTGCACGCGCTGGAGGCGAGGGCGGACCGCTTCGCGGCCCATCCGGCCAGCGGGCAACTTCTCGCGGTGGCACTCGTGGTGATCGTCACCGCCGCGGTCGGCCTCGTGGTCGAACGCACCACGCTCCCGGCGCTCCGCCTGCTCGAAGGCTACTGGCCGGATTTCTGCGCGCCCCTGCGCGACCGTCTGGCCAAGCGGTTCGAGGACCGCGAGGCGGCGTTGTGGAACCGCTTCGAGGAGATCGCCGACGCCGTGCACGACGGCAGCGCCGACTCCGGGCAGCGCGCCGAGTACGCGCATCTGACCCACACCGCGCGCCGCCTGCCAGGTCCCGGCCGCCACTTGCCGACCCGGGTGGGCAACATCCTGCGCGCCGCCGAGGCCCGCCCGTACGACCGCTACGGCCTGGACACCGTCTCAATCTGGCCGCATCTGTGGCTGCTGCTGCCAGAGACCACCCGGCAGGAGCTGACCGCCAGCCGGGCGGCGCTGGACCGGGCGGTGGCCGCCGTCGTCTGGGGCACGGCGTTCCTCGGGTTCGGCGTGTGGACCCCATGGGCGCTGCTGCCGGGCGCGGCCGTGGCGATCCTGGCCGGGGCGTTGTGGGTGCCCGCCCGGGCCGGGATCTACGCCGACATGGTCAGTGCCGCCTTCGACCTCCACCGCGAGCTGCTATACGCCCAACTGCGCTGGCCCCTGCCGCAGAACCCGGCCCAGGAACGCACGATGGGGGCACGCTTAAGCACCTACCTCGTCCGCGGCCTATCCGACTCGACCCCCACCTTCACGCCATGACCGGCGGACCCGGCTCCATACCGGCCCTGCTGGCACTCGCGAGGCAGCGCGTCGACGCCTTCCGGGTCGGCGGTGACCCGGCCTTCGTCATGGACCCGCGGGCCGACGACGAGGTCGAAGCGCTGCTGTCCGCGCTCGGCCCGCGAACCGACGCACAGCTTGTCGGGGATGCCCTCGAGGCCTGCGCCTGGCTGCACTGGTGCCAGTACCAGGCCCTGCCCGGCGCGCCGGGCAGGCGGCAACGCCTCGGCGCCTCGCTGGCCATCTTCAAAGCGCTCGCCGCCGCCCGGCCCGCCGCCCTACCGGAGGAACTGCGCGCCTTCACCTCCACGATCACCGCCGGGCCCCACGGTTGGGCACAACTCGCAGTCGCAACCCTCAGCGGCGAACTCCCCCCTGAACTCCCCACCCCGCCCCGCTTGTTGGCAGTCGACCTGCTCCACTGCGCCGTGCTGCGCCTTCCGCCGGAGGACCCGGACCGCGCCGCGATGATCTTCGATCTATCCGCCGCGTACCGGGACGCCTACGAACACGGCCGCGACATCAAGGACTTGGAGGAGGCGACAAACCTCGCCGAAGCCGGCCTGGAGATCACCCGGACAGATGCCGCAGACCTGCCGAGCCGGCTGTCCGACTACAGCATCTGCCTCGCGATGCTCGCCGCCGTGCGGGGAAGCGCGCAGGAGGCGGCGGCCGCGGTCCGCATCAGTGAGCAGGCGGTCGCCGCCATCACGCCCGACGACGAAGACCGCGGCCGCGTGCTCTCCAACTGCGCCCGCGCCTACGCGATCGCGTACCAGTGGTCCCAGAGCCCCGGCATGCTGGCCCGGGCGGTCGCGCTCGGCACCGAGGCAGTGGCCGCCACCCCGCTCACCGACCCGTACCAGCCGGGCCGACTCCACACCCTCGGCC
>JAFAUH010000230.1 GCA_019243445.1 Streptomycetaceae bacterium
CGGCGGGCCGGAACGGGGCGCTCCGGCCCGCGTGGTGCGCTTGACACCAAAATCGAACATCCATTCTCATGGGGTTCCGGCCCTGTGTTTGCACGGGTTCCACCGCGATTCCGGTGGAGTTATCCACAGGCTGGAAGGACGTCGGGGCGCATTGTCAGTGGCAGGCGTTAGCGTCTTTGACGTGAAGCGATCGACTCAAGCAAACCGGGTGGAACCCATGGCAGGAACCGACCGCGAGAAGGCGCTCGACGCCGCGCTCGCACAGATTGAACGGCAGTTCGGCAAGGGCGCCGTCATGCGTCTCGGCGAGCGGCCGAACGAGCCCATCGAGGTCATCCCCACCGGGTCGACCGCTCTTGACGTGGCGCTCGGGGTGGGCGGTCTGCCGCGCGGTCGCGTGGTGGAGGTCTACGGACCGGAGAGCTCCGGGAAGACCACGTTGACCCTGCACGCCGTGGCCAACGCCCAGAAGGCCGGGGGCGTGGTCGCCTTTGTCGACGCAGAGCACGCTCTCGACCCCGAGTACGCCAAGAAGCTCGGCGTGGACATCGACGCCCTGATCCTGTCCCAGCCGGACAACGGCGAGCAGGCGCTGGAGATCGTCGACATGTTGATCCGTTCCGGCGCCCTCGATCTCATCGTCATCGACTCCGTCGCAGCCCTCGTCCCGCGTGCAGAGATCGAGGGTGAGATGGGGGATTCGCACGTGGGTCTACAGGCCCGTCTGATGAGCCAGGCATTGAGGAAGATCACGGGTGCACTGAATCAGTCGAAGACCACCGCGATTTTCATCAACCAACTCAGGGAAAAAGTAGGAATTATGTTCGGCTCGCCGGAGACCACGACGGGTGGCCGTGCATTGAAATTCTATTCCTCTGTTCGGCTTGATATTCGCCGAGTTGAAACGCTCAAGGATGGTACGGAAGCGGTCGGTAACCGCACCCGAGTGAAGGTTGTAAAGAACAAGTGCGCGCCCCCCTTCAAGCAAGCAGAATTTGACATCCTTTACGGCCAGGGCATCAGCCGCGAAGGCGGTCTGATCGACATGGGTGTCGAACATGGATTCATCCGCAAGTCCGGTGCTTGGTACACCTACGAGGGCGATCAGCTCGGTCAGGGCAAGGAGAACGCCCGAAACTTCCTCAAGGACAACCCTCATCTCGCCAACGAGATCGAGAAGAAAATCAAGGAGAAGCTGGGCATCGGCGTACGGGCCGACGCATCAGGCGGCGATCCGGGGGCCGACGCCGCAACCGGGGCCGCAGCGCCGACCGCCAAGGCGGAGCCCGCCGGAACTCCGGTGAAGGCCGTGAAATCGACCAGGTCCTCGACGGCCAAGGGATAGTCCATGCCGTGGCAACATGATGAGAGCTGCGACGGGTTCTCTTCCACGAGGGTGGAACAAGACTCGCCGCGTGATTCCGAGGAGCAGGCGCGGGCATTGTGTCTGAGTCTGCTCGCCGGGCCCCCCCGGACGCGCGCGCAGCTTGCGGAGGCTATGCGGCGGCGCGGCATCTCCGACGAAGCGGCCCAGCAAGTGCTGTCGCGCTTCGAGGAGGTCGGGCTCATCAACGACGCCGTGTTCGCAGATGCCTGGGTGGAATCGCGGCATCATGGCCGAGGGCTTGCCCAACGTGCGCTCGCCCGTGAACTGCGCACCCGAGGGGTCGAATCCGAGGTGATCGCCCGGGCCGTCGAGCAACTCGACGCCGAGCGCGAAGAAGAGACGGCGCGTGCCCTCGTGGAACGCAAGCTGCGCTCCACCCGCGGCCTCGACCAGGAAAAGCGGATACGACGCCTCGTCGGGATGCTTGCCCGCAAGGGATACACGGAAGGGATCGCCTTGCGAGTGGTGCGCCAGGCGCTGGAAAAGGAGGGTGAAGACACCGAGTTCCTGGAGAGTTGCTTCCCCGACTGAACGGGCAGACCTGCCGCACGCCACGCCTGGAATCCGCCGTCCAGATCGGTCGCCCGGTGAAGTCCCAGCTCCTGCAAGGAGACAGCGGCGAGGCTCGACGCGTAGCCCTCGTCGCAGATCACCACGATCCGGTGATTGTGGCGGGTGGCTTCGGGAAGCTGGTGGTCGGGCAACGGATCCGGGCCCCACTCGCGTTCGTTGCATTCGACGATCAACGCGCCGGGAATGGTGCCGTCCCGTTCGCGCAGCGCCGCGTACCGGATGTCGACAAGCAAGCGGAGGCAAGCATGGCGTTCCAGAACCGGTCGAGGTGGAGTGGCGGTCGGGGTGGGCTGATCAGGTCAGCGGGAGCGCAGTTGGGCTTCGGCGCCTTTGTCCTTCTCAACGGGCTCGTCGTGCGCCTCGTCCGCGTCTTGACGCGCGCCCAGGCGCTGCGGGGGTGGCCCGCCTCGCGCCGCGTCCGCGCACGCGTACAGCTCCGCTGGGCGGCAGCCCGTCATCGCGCCGACCAGGTGCCCATCGGGCCGTACGACGAGGACGGTGTGCGCGGTCGCACCCGGATAGCTCTCGGTGACCAACAGTTCCGCGCGGACCGGCAGTGCCGCCACGGCTGCCGACAGCTGCGGCATCAGACCTGCGGTCAGCCAGTGCCTGCTTTCCCATACTCCCGTACCCGGCGCGACGAGTACGACCAGCAGATCGCGGCCCAGCCGTCCACTCAGCCGCCCGCGTCTCCCGTCGAGCCCGATCACTGCCACATCGGTGACCATCTCGCCCGGTGCCGTACCGGCCACGGTGATCAGCGCAGAGGCGGCCGCACGCCCACGTCCGCCCGGCGCCGCGGGCGTGAGTGGCGAGCGGTCGTAGAGCGGTGGCGACCCCAGCGTGCCGCGCCCGAGGTGACCATCCGTCATCACTGTGATATGGCGAGCCGGTGGCCCGGAGAAGAGTGAATGCCGCATCGCACGCCAAGTGCCGCCGGCGTTGAGCAGCGGCATCGCCTGATCGGCGGAGCGCAGCCGGGTGCCTACCGCCCTGCGCCGCTCGCTCTGGTAGCTGTCGAGCAGTGTTTCGGAAGAGCCGTGGTGCCAGGTGAGCGCGAGCTTCCAGGCGAGATTGTCGGCGTCTCGCAGACCCTCCTCCAGGGCCTGGGTGCCCAGCGCCCCCAAGAGGTGAGCGGCATCCCCGGCGAGGAAGGCGCGCCCGGAACGCCACTGGCGCGCGAGCCGCTGGTGGACCGAGTGTTCGGTCCAGCCGAGCAGTTCGTAGGCGGGCACACCGCCGCCGCACCACCCGGCGAGCGTTTCCCGGATCAGCGTCACTAGGGCGTCGGTGGTCAGCAGTGCGCCGTCCGGCGGCAGCAACCAGTCGATCCGCCATACGCCGTCCGGCAATGGGCGGGCCGTTACCTCCGTGCCCCGCCTGGCGCCAGGCGGGTCACGGTGCTGCAATGCCCCTCTGGAGAACGGGAGTTCGGCACGCAGTGCTGCGACGGCGTAGCGCTGCACGGACGTACGCCCCGGGAAGCGCACCTTGAGCAGCTTGCGCAGCGTCGACCGTGGTCCGTCGCAACCGACTACGAAACTCCCGCGCCACCAGGTGTCCGTATCCGTCTCTGTTCCCGCAGCGCCGCTGTTGCCGCGGGTGTGCACGCTGACCCCGCCCTCGTCCTGTTCGACCGCGGTGAGGCGGGTACTGTGCGCAATCGTCACCAGGGACTGCCCGGCAAGTGCGTCGCGCAGCCCGCGGCACAGCCGGTCCTGTGACAGATGCAGCGGCGACAGCTCGGATTGAGCATCCCCCGTTTGAGGGTCCCCCGCGGTGAATTCCACCCGGTGGAGCTCCTGCCGGCGCCGCAGCGTGCGCCAACTGCTCCAGCGTGCGGCATCGTCGTGAACGCCGGTATAACCGAGCCGGGCGAGCAGCTCCGCGGTCTGCGGCCGGAGTACGGCGGTCCGTTCTGGCTGATGCCCCGATGGTTGCTCCGACGACTGCCCTGACGACGGAGCGCCGCCGCTGTCGAGCAGCACGACGGGTACGGCGTGCCGGGCGAGGCAGAGCGCGAGCGCGAGCCCGGTCGGCCCGGCGCCCGTGACGATCACCGGGTCCATGGCGCGCTGCCTTGTCGCATGGCGGAGATGGCGGAGCCTGCCCGGTTCGATCACATAGCGTATGCAACCTATTGCGGGTCCGTGCGTCAAGCGATGACCGCCTCTGTGCATCCGCGCGCCCTCGTGCGCCGCCGATTGAAGCTCAGGACCCGCCATAACGGATGGTGCCACAGGGGGAACGATGCAGCTGCTGCTGGTTGAGGACGACGAACGGGGCCGCTGCTCGACTCCAGGGACGGAGCTGTCATGGGTACCGCCTACCCTGGACGGGTGAGCGGTAGCGAGGTTGGCGGTTTGAGAACATACGAGGTCCGCACCTACGGGTGCCAGATGAACGTCCACGACTCCGAGCGGCTGGCAGGACTGCTGGAGGAGGCGGGATATGTCCGGGCGACCGGCGGTGATGACGCCGTCGACGTCATTGTGTTCAACACGTGCGCGGTGCGTGAGAACGCCGACAACCGGCTCTACGGCAACCTCGGTCGACTTGCGCCCAAGAAAGCGGCACGGCCAGGCATGCAGATCGCCGTCGGCGGCTGTCTGGCGCAAAAAGACCGCGACACCATCGTGAAGAAGGCGCCCTGGGTCGATGTGGTCTTCGGCACCCACAACATCGGCCGCCTGCCGGTGCTGCTGGAGCGTGCACGCATCGCCGACGAGGCGCAAGTTGAGATCGCCGAGTCACTGGAGGAGTTCCCCTCCATGCTGCCGACCCGGCGCGAGTCGGTGTACGCCGCATGGGTCGCCATCTCGGTGGGCTGCAACAACACCTGTACCTTCTGTATCGTTCCGGCGCTGCGCGGCAAGGAGAAGGACCGGCGCCCCGGTGACATCCTCGCCGAGGTCGAGGCGTTGGTCGCCGACGGTGTCATCGAAGTGACGCTGCTCGGCCAGAACGTCAACGCCTACGGCTCGGACATAGGCGACCGTGAGGCGTTCTCCAAGCTGCTGCGCGCGTGCGGGAATGTCGAGGGCTTGGAGCGAGTGCGCTTCACCTCCCCGCATCCGCGCGATTTCACCGACGACGTGATCGCGGTGATGGCCGAGACCCCGAATGTCATGCATCAGTTGCACATGCCTCTGCAATCCGGCTCCGACTCCGTGCTCAAGGCAATGCGCCGCTCGTACCGGCAGGAGCGCTACCTGGGCATTATTGAGAAAGTGCGCGCCGCGATGCCGGACGCCGCGATCTCGACCGACATCATCGTCGGCTTCCCCGGCGAGACCGACGAGGACTTCGAGCAGACCCTGCATGTGGTGCGGGAGGCGCGCTTCGCACAGGCATTCACCTTCCAGTACTCCAAGCGCCCCGGCACTCCGGCAGCGACGATGGAGGAACAGGTCCCCAAAGAGGTCGTCCAAGAGCGGTATGAGCGCCTGGTCGCCCTGCAGGAGGAGATCTCCTGGGAGGAGAACAAGAAGCAGGTCGGGCGCACTGTGGAGGTGCTCGTCGCCGAAGGCGAGGGCCGCAAGGACGACCGTACGGCGCGGTTGTCGGGTCGTGCCCCCGACAACCGCCTCGTCCACTTCGCGCGCCCGGCGGAGCCGGTGCCTTCCGGCACTGCGTCCGTTGGTGCCGGGCCCGCTCCGCGACCCGGCATTGCGTCCGTTGGTGCCGGGCCCGCTCCGCGACCCGGCGACGTAGCCACCGTGGAGATCACCTACGCGGCCCCGCACCACCTGCTTGCCGAGCAGCCACCGCTGGCGGTGCGCCGCACGCCCGCGGGCGATGCGTGGGAGCGCCGCAATGCCGCTCCACCGCAGCAGACCGGCGTGATGCTGGGTCTGCCCACGATTGGCGTGCCTGCGCCCACCGCCGCGTCCGGCGCGGGCTGCGGCTGCGACTGATGCCCCAGCCTGCGCCGCGGCAGCCCGTTCCGGCCTGCGTCATCCCCTCCATCCGGTTTCGCAGGCCGGATTCGGGGCACTCCCTGGGCCCCGCCTGGAGCGGCGCTCCTGGGCCGATAGGGTGCCGGACATGCTGGTCGCTGCCGCCGTCTGCCCATGTCCGCCGTTGCTTGTGCCCGAGGTGGCGGTAGGGGCAGCTCCGGAGCTGGCATCGTTGCGTACCGCGTGCAGCGATGCCATGGCCGTGCTCACCGCAGCGCGTCCTGACCGGCTCGTCGTACTGGGTCCCGCGGAGCAGGCCGGGCACGGTCTGTACCGGGAAGGATCAACGGGGTCCTTCCGGCCGTTCGGGGTGCACCTTGACGTCGTCCTCGGGCAGCCCCGTGACGTGGCCGAAGAAGGCAGCGTCGGACGGTCGTTGCCCGCATCGCTTGCCGTCGGCGCCTGGTTGCTCGCCCGTACGGAGTGGTCGGCTGCGCCCGTTGAGGGATTCGGCGTGGCTGAACCGCTCGCCGTCGGACGATGTACGGGCGCAGGCCGTGAGCTGGCTGCGTCGGCGGAGCGGGTGGCGCTGCTGGTGATGGGCGACGGGAGTGCCCGCCGCAGCGAGAAAGCCCCTGGCTACCTGGACGAGCGTGCGGAGCCGTTCGACGCCTCCGTTGCGGCGGCGCTCGCCGCGGCCGATACGGCAGCGCTCGCCGCCTTGGACGAGCAGCTCGCCGCCGAGTTGCAGGCCGCGGGCCGTGCGCCGTGGCAGGTACTCGCGGGCGCGGCCGGGGGAGCGGGCCTGAGCGGGACGCTGCTGTACAGCGACGCGCCTTATGGCGTCGGCTACTTCGTCGCCACTTGGTCGTAGTCGGTTGCATTTGTTCGCGAGAGGCCCATGTATCGCCCCTGTATTGCTCCAGATCTTACTCACACAGGTGAAGATCTTCGTTCATGAGTTTGGGAGACTAGGCAGGTGAATACTGCTGTCGCGCACCTCCCGTGCAATTCGGCTCCTCAGGTCATCGCTGTCGTCGGCCCCACCGCGGCTGGAAAGTCCGACCTGGGTACGGTTCTGGCCGGTATCGTCGGCGGCGAGGTCGTCAACGCCGACTCGATGCAGCTCTATCGGGGCATGGACATCGGGACGGCCAAGCTCACCCCCGAAGAGCGTCGCGGCATCCCGCACCACCTGCTCGACATCTGGGATGTCACGCAGGTGGCGAGTGTCGCCGAATACCAGCGCCTTGCACGTGCGCAGATCGACCGACTGCACGCTGCGGGACGGATACCGGTCCTGGTTGGTGGTTCCGGGCTGTACGTACGGGCCGCGATCGACGCGCTCGATTTCCCCGGCACCGATCCCGAGGTGCGTGCACGGCTGGAGCAGGAACTCGCGGAATACGGTTCCGGGCCGCTGCACGCCCGGCTCGCGGCTGTCGACCCCGAGGCCGCCCGCTCGATCCTGTCGAGCAACGGCCGCCGCATTGTGCGAGCTTTGGAGGTCGTCGAGATCACTGGGCGGCCCTTCACCGCCAACCTGCCCGGGCCGGACGCCCGCCAGTCCGTTTACGCCACGGTCCAGGTAGGCGTCGATGTGCCCCGACCCGAACTCGACGAACGCATCATGCGGCGCGTCGACCGGATGTGGGAGGCCGGTCTCATGGACGAGGTGCGGGCATTGGAGGCTGTGGGACTGCGGGAGGGCCTGACCGCATCGCGGGCGCTCGGCTACCAGCAGATCCTGGCGCACTTCGCGGGTGAATGCAGCGAGGAGGAGGCGCGTGCCGAGACCGTGCGCGCCACCAAGCGCTTCGCACGCCGCCAGGACTCGTGGTTCCGCCGCGATCCCCGCGTGCACTGGCTCGCCGGACGTGGCGAGGAACTCATCGACCAGGCACTGTCGATGCTCGAACGACCGGTCACAGCCTGATCACGTGATGGCCACGGGACGCCTCCGCAAGGGTTGACAGCCCTTCCGACGTGCCATCATCGATCGTCGGGCCGGGGAGGCCCATGATCGAGCGTGAGCGACGCGCGCGAGCAGGCGGAGTGGCCGGCCGAGGAACGAGGCCGTCCGCAGAGCCCGGGAGCGGGCGGAGAAGCGAACGAAAAGCACAGACCAGGTCAGGGTGGGAGGGCATGTGGCAATGGAGGCTGGCCACCGCGACCGCCCGCGGCCGGAGAGGGACGATCGCGACGAGAGTCGCGGTAACCGTCTCGCGAGGCCCAGGGAGCGCGCGGACCTCAGCGAGTTGGACGAGCTGACAGAGTTGGACGAGCTGGCGGAGCTGGAGGCCGACGGCGACTCGAAAGCCCACGGCGACAGCGACCTGGAAGCCGACCTCCTCTCGGACCTGGACGACGGGCAGTCGTTCCGCGAGCTGCGCCCGCAGCCGCGGTTGCGTATCTGGCAGATCGTCCCCATTGTGGCCCTCGGCGCCCTCGGCTCGCTGATGTTCGCCTTCCCCCTCGCCTTCGAATTCGGCGGCGACGGAGGACCCGTCGTGGCAATGCTCGGGTTGCTGCTCAGCAGCTGCTCTGCGGGCTGGGGGATCATGGCGGCCCGCCGCGTCGGCTGCACCTGGCCCGGTCTGCCGGCACGCGGTTCGGGTCGCAGACCCGACTGGCGCGTCGTCGCCGCGTACGCAGCCTTCGCGGCGTTGATCGGGGTGCTCGCTGTGGTGCGGGTGGCCCGGCTGCGCTGAGGGAGCCCTGAAGCCCTGAGCCCGGACAAGGCCCTGGCCACCACCCCGTACGATCGGTAGCGTGAACGCGCACGTACCGCAGGGCCTGGCCTTCCTCAAGGGGCACGGCACCGAGAACGACTTCGTGATCGTCCCCGACCCTCAGGGGCGCATCGAGCTGTCCCCGGACACCGTCGCCCGGCTCTGCGACCGCCGGGCCGGCATCGGTGCCGACGGCATCCTGCGTGTCGTACGCTCCGCTGCGCACCCGGAAGCCGCCGCCATGGCCGGTGAGGCCGAGTGGTTCATGGACTACCGCAACGCCGACGGCAGCACCGCCGAGATGTGCGGCAACGGGGTGCGGGTCTTCGCCCGCTATCTGCAGCGTGCCGGGCTGGTGGGGGAGGGTGACGTGCTCGTCGCGACCCGCGCCGGCATCCGTCGGACCCACATTGCCAAGGCATTCCCTGATGGCGCGCCGGGCGATATCACCGTCGATATGGGGCGTGCCATCCTCCCCGAGGGCAGGGTTACCGTCACCGTCGGTGAGCGCAGTTGGCCCGCACGAAACGTCAACATGGGCAACCCGCACGCCGTCGCGTTCGTTGATGACCTCGCGCAGGCCGGCGCTCTCCTCGAGGCGCCCGGCGTACATCCTGCCGCCGCCTACCCGGACGGCACCAATGTCGAGTTCGTCGTCGACCGCGGTCCGTGCCATGTGGCGTTGCGCGTGCATGAGCGCGGCTCGGGCGAGACCCGCTCCTGTGGCACCGGCGCGTGTGCCGTCATGGTCGCCGCGGCCCGGCGCGACGGAGCGGACCCGGCGGTCACCGGCAACCCCGCCACGTACACCGTCGATGTCCCCGGCGGACGGCTCCTCATCACCGAACGCACTGACGGCTCCATTGAGATGACGGGTCCTGCGGTGATTATCGCCGAGGGCGTCATCCATCCGCAATGGCTTCGTCCGTAGAGCGTAGAACTGCGTTCGACCGACACCCTTTACGTCTGCCGCCCCGCCTTTCCCCTCACGCTATGTTCCCTCTAACGGGTGGTCCGGATCACGCTGGGCGAGAGCCCGACAGCACTGGGTGGTGGGCTCGGTAGCATCAAGCACCGGCGCGGCATCCAGCTCGCCGCCGGTGAACGCTGCCGGAGGTGCCCGATGAGCGCAGACAACGCCATGCATGCCGCCCAGGGCGGGAGCGAGCGCAAGCGTGGCCTGACCCGTATCGACCTTCGCAGGCTGGGACGCGCCGCGTTGCTGACCACCGGAGGTGGTCGCGACCGGCTCCCCGGCGCCATCGAGCACATCGCCAAGGTGCACCGCCGTCACCACCCGCGCGCCGACCTCGACACCCTGCGCCGGGCCTATGTGCTCGCCGAGTCCTCGCACCGCGGGCAGATGCGCAAGAGCGGCGAGCCGTACATCACCCACCCGCTTGCGGTCACCCTCATCCTCGCCGAACTCGGTGCGGAGACCACGACCTTGACAGCCTCCCTGCTCCACGACACCGTCGAGGACACTGATGTGACCCTTAATCAAGTAAGGGAACAATTCGGCGAGGAGGTCTGCTATCTCGTCGACGGCGTCACCAAGTTGGAGAAGGTCGACTACGGAGCCGCCGCGGAGCCCGAGACATTCCGCAAGATGCTGGTGGCGACCGGCAACGATGTCCGTGTCATGTCGATCAAACTCGCCGACCGGCTGCACAATATGCGCACCCTCGGCGTGATGCGCCCGGAGAAGCAGCAACGGATCGCCAAAGTCACTCGCGAGGTATTGATCCCGCTCGCCGAGCGGCTCGGCGTCCAAGCGCTCAAGACCGAGTTGGAGGACCTCGTCTTCGAGATCTTGCACCCTGAGGAGTACGCTGGCGCACGGGAATTGATCCTTACGCACGCTGCGCGCCCCGACCCGCTGGCCAAGACCGCCGACGAGGTACGAGCGGTGCTGCGCGACGCCGGGCTCGATGCGGAGGTCGGTATCCGCTCGCGGCATGTGCTCTCCGTCCACCGACTGCGCATCAAACGCGGTGGGGAACTCGGCGGCAACGACTTCGGTCGGCTGCTCGTCCTGGTGGCGGAGAACGCTGACTGCTACGCAGTCCTCGGCGAACTGCACACCTGTTTCACACCGGTGATCGCCGAGTTCAAGGACTTCATCGCGGCACCGAAGTTCAACCTCTACCAGTCGTTGCACACCGCGATCGCCGACGGTGAGGGTGTGATCACCGAGGTGCTGGTCCGCACCCGGCGGATGCACCGGGTAGCCGAGGCCGGCGTCATCGCCCTCGGCAACCCGTACGCCCCGGCCTCCGACCCCGCGCATGACGGCAAGGGCGACGAGGCGCGCGACGCAGAGCGCATCGACCCGACCCGGCCCGGCTGGCTCTCCCGCCTCCTGGAATGGCAGCGCGACGCCTCCGACCCCGACACTTTCTGGACAGCGCTGCGCGACGAACTCGCCCAGGATCGGGAGATCACCGTCTTCTCCGCTGACGGCGGCACCATTGGCCTGCCCGCCGGCGCTACCTGCGTCGACGCCGCCTACGCACTGCACGCCGAGGACGGTCACGCCTGCGTGGGCGCCCGCGTCAACGGGCGGCTGGTCTCGATGGGCACGGTGCTGCGAGACGGAGACACCCTCCAACTGCTCACTGCTGCCGGCGAGGGCTCCGGCCCGTCCCCCGAATGGCTCGACCACGTCCGCACGGCGGCCGCCCGCATCGCGATCACCCGCTGGCTCGTCGCGCACCCCGCGTGCAGTGACGACGAGCCGGAGGCTCCCGCCGTCCGGCCCGCTGCGACGCACGAGGCGTCGCCGGCCGCCGAGCCCGTCGTCCTCACCGACCTGTCAGGCGCGGCGGTCCGGCTTGCGCGCTGTTGTACGCCGGTGCCGCCGGACGCCGTCACTGGCTTCGTCATCCGCGGCGGGACCGTCGCCGTGCACCGCGCCGAGTGCCCCGTCGTGGCCCGGATGACCTCATCCGGGCGTGCTCCCCAGGCTGTACGGTGGCGCCCCGGAGTGCCTGCGGCCGGCTATCGCGTCACGGTGCGCGCCGAGGCACTCGGCCGCCCCCATCTCCTCGCTGACCTCACCGAGGCGATCGCCGCGGAGGGTGTCGGCATCCTCGCTGCCGCCGTTGAGCCCCCGCAGGAGCAGCGGGTCCGCCACACCTACACCGTTGAGCTCTCCGAGGCGGCTGCGCTGCCCGAGTTGATGCGTGCGATGCGCCGTGTGCCGGGCGTGTACGACGTCTACCGCACCCACTATCCGGTCGCTACCGCATCCGGCTGACCGCACTCGGCTGACCGCATCCGGCTGACCGCACTCGGCTGACTGCACTCGGCTGACCGCACCCGGCTGACGCAGGAAGCGTTCTCGATCGGGTGGGACGAGGCCGCGCCGCCCACGTACGGGGGCAGCGCGCTGATAGCGGTGATCCATGATCGGATCTTCTGCCCGGCGAGCCCTCGCGGCCTCCGCCGCCGTCCTCACCCTCTCCGCGGCGCAGCTGCGCGGCGGCAGCCCGGCCGGTCTTGGCGACCGGCTCTACCCCACGCTCGGCAACCCCGGCTACCGCGTTGCCGCATACGACATCTCGCTGGACTACCACACCAACAACCGCCCGCTGGACGCCGTTACTCGCATCGACGGCCGTGCCACTGCCGACCTGGACTCCTTCGGCCTGGATTTCTCCCACGGCATCGTGCGCTCGGTCGAGGTCAACGGCCAGGCCGCCCGCTTCGGTACTCGGGCTGAGAAGCTCCTGATCAGCCCGGCGCACCGGATCGCGCGCGGCTCAGCACTCCGCATCGTCGTCACCCACACCAGTGACCCGAACGGTGAGGGCGCCGCCGAGGGCGGCTGGATCCGCACCCCGGACGGGCTCGCCATGGCCGATCAGGCCGATGCTGCCCATCGCGTCTTTCCCTGCAACGATCACCCCTCCGACAAGGCCCGGTTCACCTTCCGGATCACCACGCCCACCGGCGTGAGCGCGGTCGCCAACGGCCTGCCCTTGGCCGCTCCCCGCACCACCCCGCAGGGCACCACCTGGACGTACCGCACCGCGCACCCGATGGCCACCGAGCTTGCCCAGGTCTCCATCGGCAACTCCGCCGTCGTGCGCGGCACAGGACCCGAGGGCCTGCCGCTGCGTGACGTCGTCGGCGTCGACGACCGCAAACGGCTTGCCGGCCGCCTCGCCATGATTCCCGGGCAGATCGCGTGGATGGAACAGCAGGTCGGCCCGTACCCCTTCGAGACGTACGGGATTCTCAGCGTCAACACCGACACCGGCTTCGAGCTGGAGACCCAGACACTCTCGCTCTTCGAACGGCGCCTGCTGCTCGCCCGCACCGCCCTCGCGGCGCCCTACATGGTGCACGAGCTCTCCCACCAGTGGTTCGGCGACAGCGTCACCCCCGCCACCTGGTCCGATCTGTGGCTCAATGAAGGCCACGCCACCTGGTACGAGTGGCGCTACCGAGCCGAGAAGAAGTACGGGCCGAGCCTCGATGCACAGGTCCGCGCCGCATACGCCGCCGACAACGCCGCCAGGTCCGCGGACGGCCCGCCGGCCCGCCCGTTCACCCCGGCACCCGGCAAGCTTGGCATCTTCCGGAACAACGTCTACGGCGGCGGCGGACTTGTCCTGTATGCCCTGCGCGAGGAGATCGGCGACCGGGCCTTCCGCCGTCTGGAGCGCGCCTGGGTGGCCCGCCACCGCGATGGCAACGCCTCCACCGCCGATTTCATCGCCCTCGCCTCGCAGACAGCCGGCCGTGATCTGTCCGGGTTCCTGCGCCCCTGGCTGTACGGGGCCACCACCCCGCCGATGCCTGGCCACTCCGACTGGCGGCCAGGACCGCTTGCCCTACCCTCCACCAAGGCCGCGAGGCAACTGCACAGGACGCTGAAACCCGCGTGACGCGGGCGCCGGAGCGTGCAACCATCGTGAGCGACGCACGCAAGCGGAGTGGCCGGCCAGCCGTGACATCAGCCGCTGGCGCGGCGGGCGGACGGCCCGGCCGCCCGTGCACGAGACCTCGACGCGAAGGATCCCCTTGACCAACTCTGCTACTCCTTCTTCCCCCACCAATCCGTCTGCCGCCTCGGCCCGGCGCCGTCTGGAGAGCCTGCGGGCTGGTGCTCTGATGGAAGAGGACGTCGCGTGGAGCCACGAGATCGACGGGGAACGTGACGGCGACCAGCTCGACCGCTCCGAACGGGCATCGCTGCGTCGCGTCGCGGGCCTGTCCACCGAGCTCCAGGACATCACCGAAGTCGAGTACCGGCAGCTGCGCTTGGAGCGCGTCGTCCTCGTCGGCGTGTGGACGGACGGCACCGTCGAAGACGCCGAGAACTCCCTCGCGGAGCTCGCCGCGCTCGCCGAGACCGCAGGCGCTCTCGTTCTCGACGGCGTGATCCAGCGCCGTGACAAGCCGGACCCGGCGACGTACATCGGATCCGGCAAAGCGCAGGAGCTGCGCGACATCATCTTGGACAGCGGCGCCGACACTGTGGTTTGCGATGGTGAGCTCAGCCCCGGCCAGCTGATCCACCTTGAGGACGTCGTCAAGGTCAAGGTCGTCGACCGCACTGCACTGATCCTCGACATCTTCGCCCAGCACGCCAAGTCGCGGGAGGGCAAAGCGCAGGTCGCGCTCGCCCAGATGCAGTACATGCTGCCCAGGCTGCGCGGCTGGGGCCAGTCGCTTTCCCGGCAGATGGGTGGTGGCGGCTCCGGCTCGTCCGGCGGCGGCATGGCCACTCGTGGACCCGGCGAGACCAAGATCGAGACCGACCGGCGTCGTATCCGCGAGAAGATGGCGAAGATGCGTCGGGAGATCAAGGAGATGAAGACCAGTCGCGACCTGAAACGCCAAGAGCGCAAGCGTCACCAGGTTCCCTCGGTCGCTATCGCCGGCTACACCAACGCAGGAAAGTCCTCGCTGCTCAACAGGCTGACAGGCGCGGGCGTGCTGGTGGAGAACGCGCTGTTCGCCACTTTGGACCCGACCGTGCGCCGGGCCGAGACGCCGAGCGGCCGGCTGTACACACTCGCCGACACTGTCGGCTTCGTACGCCATCTGCCGCACCACTTGGTCGAGGCGTTCCGCTCCACGATGGAGGAGGTCGCCGATGCCGAGTTGATCCTGCACGTCGTGGACGGCTCACACCCGGTGCCCGAGGAGCAACTTGCCGCGGTGCGCGAGGTGTTCCGCGAGGTCGGTGCGGTGGATGTGCCCGAGATCGTCGTGATCAACAAGGCGGATGCTGCCGATCCGCTCGTCCTGCAGCGACTGTTGCGCGAGGAAAAGCACGCGATCGCCGTCTCCGCTCGCACGGGCGAGGGCATCGGCGAACTGTGCCGGCTCATCGACGACGAACTGCCGCGCCCCGCGGTGAAGATCGAGGCACTGGTGCCCTACACGCAGGGTGCACTGGTCTCGCGTGTGCACGCCTGTGGTGAGGTGCTCTCCGAGGAGCACACCAACGAGGGCACGCTGCTCAAGGCACGCGTGCACGACGAACTGGCGGCGGAGCTCACGCCGTACGCACGCGCTCATCAGCCGACTGAAGTCGACGGACCGCCCAGCACTGACCACTTGACGCATGGGTCCTGACGCGTGAGTCCTGATGCATGGGTCCTGACGCGTGAGTCTTGACGCGTGACGCGTCATGAAGCGGCTCGCTCACCTGACGGGGGCGGGCCGCTTCGTCGTGATCGGGGCGCGATCCGGCGGGGCGGCAGTTCCAAACTCTGCCGATCGGCCGTTGCCCGTGGCGCCCGCAGGCGTTGATACGGATAGGGGACAGCGCCGATCAGTGCTCAAAAGCACTCAACCGTCAGGGAGGGGTCGCTCAGTGACCGGATTGCCATCCATCGCACCGCAGTCGCACCGCAGCGACGCGCGAACGGCCGCCGAGTCCATCCTGCGGCGACAAGCGTCCCGAGAGTCGGCGGCCCGCACCTATGCCCGATCGCTGCCCATCGTCCCGGTGCGGGCGCGGGGAATGACGATCGAGGGCGCCGACGGCCGCCGTTATCTCGACTGCCTTGCCGGCGCAGGGACGTTGGCGCTCGGGCACAACCACCCCGTTGCGCTCGAAGCGATCCGTGCCGTCCTCGATTCCGAGGCACCGCTGCACGTACTCGACCTCACGACACCGGTCAAGGAGGCGTTCACCACTGCCCTGTTCGAAACGCTTCCCCCTGAACTCGCGGAGCGGGGCAGGATCCAGTTCTGCGGCCCCACAGGCACCGACGCCGTCGAGGCCGCCGTCAAACTCGTACGCACCGCCACCGGGCGTGGCGGGCTGCTCGCCTTCTCCGGCGCTTATCACGGTATGACGGCGGGTGCGCTCGCCGTCTCCGGTGACACCGCAGCACGGGCCTGCGCGGGTGAGGCCGACGCGCGCGTGACGCGATTGCCGTACCCATACCAGTACCGCTGCCCGTTCGGTGTCGGAGGGGACCGCGGCGCCGAGTTGTCCGCACACTGGACCGCGAACCTCCTCGACGACCCGAACGGCGGTCTCCAACCGCCTGCTGGGATGATCGTCGAACCGGTCCAGGGCGAGGGCGGAGTGATTCCGGCACCGGACGAATGGCTGCGCACCATGCGGCGGATCACCGATGAGCGTGGCATCCCGCTCATCGTCGACGAGGTACAGACGGGCGTGGGGCGTACGGGCGCGTTCTGGGCCGTGCAACACAGTGGGATCGTGCCGGACGTCATGGTGCTCTCCAAGGCGATCGGTGGCAGCCTTCCGCTCGCCGTCATCGTCTACCGCGAGGAACTCGACGTCTGGCAGCCCGGCGCGCACGCGGGGACTTTCCGCGGCAACCAACTCGCGATGGCCGCAGGCACCGCGACCTTGCGTTTTGTACGGGAGAACCAGCTGGACCAACGGGCCGCGACGCTCGGCGCCCGCATGCTCTCCCGGCTGCGAGGGCTCGCCGCCCACCACCCGTGCATCGGGGAGGCACGCGGGCGTGGACTGATGATCGGCGTCGAAATCGTCGACCCCGACGCGGAACGGGACGACTACGGAGCGCTGCCTGCCGCGCCCCGGATCGCCGCCGCCGTACAGCGGGAGGCGCTGCGCCGCGGACTCATCGTCGAACCCGGCGGGCGGCACGGCAGCGTCGTGCGGCTACTGCCTCCGCTCACCATCACCGAGGAGCAGGCGGAGGCGGTGCTCGACCGCCTCGCCGACGCGATCGCCGCGGCCGAGCGGACTGTGCACCCGTCACTACCGGAATAACCGGAACAAGGAGTAAATCCATGACCCCACCCCCGGATGCCGGGTTCCCTCACACCGCAGCTGTGCCCGGCCAACGGGCTGCTGCTCGCCATGCCGATCCACCGGGACATTCTGATCCGCTGGAACAGGCCGACCCTTACGCCGTAGCGGACACCGCTGCCACCGAGAACTTGCTGCGCTGCTGGATCCGTGAGATCGGTGTCGACCCCGCCCCCGGCGATGAGTTGCACATCCCTCTCGCCGCCTCCGGCACCGCGCTGCGAGTGCCGGTACGCCACTGGTCGATCGTCGGCAGCCATCGCTTCGCCAGCCCGCCTTTCCTGGACGGCGCACCCGCCGACGCACCGCACCTGGACGCCGTCACGCTCGCCGGGTTCCTCGCCCGCGAAGCCGGAGGCGCCCCGGCCGACGGCGCCGACCTCGTCCTCCGTGTCGCCGACTCCGTCCGCCGTACCGCAGTCTTCCTCCGTGAACGCCGCCTCGCCCCGGCAGACCAGCCCGGCGTACCGGCCTTCCTCGCGGCCGAGCAGTCTCTCATCTTCGGACACCCGTTCCACCCGGCCCCCAAGAGCCGTGAAGGGCTCACTGACACCGAGGCGGATGTCTATTCGCCTGAGCTGCGCGGAGCGTTCGCGCTGCACTGGATGGCCGTCGACCGTTCCGTCGTCGCCGCCGACTCCGCCTGGACCGTCCGCGGGCGCGCCATCCCCGCAGAACAGCTCACCGCGGAACTCCTGGGTGAAGAAGCCGAGTTGCCCGACGGCACCGTGGCGCTGCCGCTCCACCCCTGGCAAGCCCGTGAGCTGATGTGCCGTCCGCAGGTACGCCGTCTCTTCGATGCCGGGCTCCTCCACGACCTCGGTACACGCGGCGACGCATGGCACCCCACTTCCTCCGTGCGCACCGTCTACCGGCCCGGTGCGCCTGCCATGCTCAAACTCTCCCTTAGCCTGCCCATTACAAACTCCCGCCGCGAGAACCTGCGCAAGGAACTGCTGCGCGGCGCCGAGGTGCACCGTCTGCTGCGTACCGGCCTGTCCGACGAATGGCGCGCCGTGCACCCCGGCTTCGACATCGTCCGTGACCCGGCCTGGCTCGCCGTGGACACACCCGATGGCGAACCGGTCCCTGGCTTCGACGTCGTTTTGCGGCACCCCACCTTCGACGCGTATGACGACATCAACTGCCTCGCCGGCCTGACGGCGCTGCGGCCATCGACCCGCGGGCTGACGCCCGAACGAGGAACGAGCGGGCAGCGGCGACATCAGCCGACTCCGGCGGCGGGCTGCACGACGGCGCAGCAGGCGCCGCACCTGCTCCGCTCCCGCCTCGCCGACCTCGTGGACGGCCTCGTCGCCCGTACGGGGCGTTGCGCTGCGACGGTCTCCACAGAGTGGTTTTTGCGCTACCTCGACGCAGTCGTCCTGCCGGTGCTGTGGCTGGACGGTGAAGCGGGTATCGCGCTCGAGGCCCATCAACAAAACACTTTGGTGCATCTCGACGCTGAAGGATGGCCGATCGGGGGACGCTACCGCGACAACCAGGGCTACTACTTCCGTGAGTCGCACCGCGCAGCACTCGAAGTGCGTGTGCCCGGGATCGGCGCCGATAGCGACACATTCGTCTCCGACGAGGTGGCGGACGAGCGCTTCGCGTACTACCTCGGTATCAACAACGTGCTGGGCCTTATCGGTGCGTTCGGCTCCCAGAGCCTTGCCGATGAGCGGGTGCTGCTCGCCGCCTTCCGCCGCTTCCTCGGCAAGGCTGTCACCAGCGGCCGTTCACCGCTGCCCACATACCTTCTGGACCACCCGACACTGCGCTGCAAGGCCAACCTGCTCACCCGGCTGCACGGCCTCGATGAACTGATCGGGCCGGTCGACACCCAGTCCGTCTACGTCACCATCCCCAATCCCCTTGCCGCACCCGTGGCGTGAACCATGCGGAGGGCCACCGCCATGCCGCCAACCGAACCCGGTACCGATACCGACGGCGAGGACACGCTCGACCTTGCGTTGCCCGCCGAGCTCCGCGAGCTCGCGGAGTTGAGGGAGCCCCTGGAGCCCTGCCCCGGCCCCGCGTCGGAGGCGAAGCCGAAGGCGGAGGGGGAGAGGAAGGCAGAGGTCACTGTGCCGGTCCGCCGCCTCCGGGCGAGCGTCGGCGACCACGATCTCCTCGACAACGTCGCCGAATGGGGTCCGACAACCACCCCGCACGGCATCTTCCAGCTCGTCCCCGCCGTTGTCAGCCGCGATCTTCCGCTCATCACTCGCTGGATGAACGATCCGGCTGTCGCCGAGTTCTGGCAGTTGTCGGGCCCGCCCGCCATCGCCGAGAAGCACTTGCGCGAGCAGATCGACGGCGACGGCCGCAGCGTCCCGTGCCTCGGCATGCTCGACGGTACGCCGATGAGCTATTGGGAGATCTACCGCGCCGACCTCGACCCGGTCTCCCGTTACTACCCCGTACGCCCCAACGACACCGGTATCCATATGCTTATCGGCCCGGTCGCCGACCGGGGACGTAGGCTGGGCTCGGCGCTGCTGCGCACCGTGGCCGACTTGGTGCTGGACCACCGACCCGGCTGCGTACGGGTCATTGCAGAACCGGATCTGCGCAACATCCCTTCGGTCGCGGCCTTCCTCGCTGCCGGTTTCCGATTCGCCGCCGAGATTGAACTTCCGGAGAAACGAGCTGCGTTGGTGATCCGCGACCGCACCCTGCGACACCTGCTCTGACCGGCTTAGCCCCGAGCCTTTTGACACCGCCCTTCGACATTGCCCTTCGTGCTCCAGGAGCTGGCAAGTGCTGCACCTTTCCTGCGAACTCAACAAGGACGTCCGGTTTGTGATCTCCGGCATCGGTCACCCGCTGTCAGTGCCACGACGTAGGGTGGGATTCCTATGAGCAAGCCTGCCCTCACCGAACTCCTCCATGCCGCTGTCACCGCCGTCGGTGGCGTCGAACGCCCCGGCCAGGTCTCGATGGCCGAGGCGGTCGCGGCTGTCATCGACGAGACCTCCCACCTGCTCGTCCAGGCGGGCACGGGCACCGGCAAGTCGCTCGGCTATCTCGTCCCGGCCTTGGCACACGGCGAGCGCGTGGTCGTCGCCACCGCGACCCTCGCCCTGCAACGGCAGCTCATCGAACGGGACCTGCCGCGTACGGTCGAGGCGCTGAAACCCTTGTTGCGCCGCGAACCGCAGTACGCGACGCTCAAGGGTCGCTCCAATTACCTGTGCCTGCACCGACTGCACGAGGGAGTGCCGAGCGACACGGAGGACGGCCTCTTCGACCCGATGGAGCAGATAGGCGGGCCGACGAGCAAGCTCGGCAAGGATCTGCTGCGACTGCGCGACTGGGCGGACGAGACAGAGACCGGCGACCGCGACGCACTGAGCCCTGGCGTCTCCGACCGTGCCTGGTCGCAGTTCTCGGTAAGCTCGCGTGAATGCCTGGGCGCGAGCAAGTGCCCATATGGTACGGAGTGCTTCGCCGAGGCTGCGCGGGAGCGTGCCAAGCTCGCGGATGTCGTCGTCACCAACCATGCACTGCTGGCGATCGACGCAATCGAGGGCGCGCCCGTACTGCCCAGCCACGAAGTGCTGATCGTCGATGAGGCCCATGAGCTCGTCTCCCGCGTCACCGGTGCCGCTACCGGTGAGCTGACACCCGGCGGGGTGAATCGGGCAGTGAAGCGCTCTGCCAAGCTCGTCAACGAAAAGGTGGCGGACGCACTGCTCAGCGCCTCCGAGGGATTCGAGCGGCTCATGGAGCTCGCGCTGCCGGGTCGGCTCGAGACTGTCCCGGAGGATTTGGCATACGCGCTTGCCGCGCTGCGTGACGCCTGCCGCCAGGTGATCACCTCCTTGGGCGAGGTGCGGGACAAGTCGGTGGTTGACGAGGACGCCATCCGTCAACAGGCTCTCGCCTCGATCGAGTCTGTGCATGAAGTCGCCGAGCGGCTACTGCAGGCCAATGAGTACGAGGTGATCTGGTGCGAGCGCCATGACCGATTCGGTGCCTCGCTGCGGATCGCGCCGCTCACCGTCTCCGGGCTGCTGCGGGAGAAGCTGTTTGTCGAGCGATCAGTGGTGCTGACTTCGGCGACGCTCAAGCTGGGTGGTGACTTCAATGGGGTGGCGGCCTCCCTCGGGCTCTCGCCCGAGGATTCCCAGGGTGCCGAAGGAGGGAATGAGGCGGAGCAGCCGGTGTGGCGAGGCATCGACGTCGGCTCGCCGTTCGACTATCCCAAACAGGGCATCCTCTACGTTGCCAAGCATCTGCGCCAGCCCGGGCGCGAGGGCAGCCGTGACGACATGCTGGACGAGCTCGCGGAGCTGATTGAGGCAGCGGGTGGGCGTACACTGGGCCTGTTTTCCTCGATGCGGGCCGCGCAGGCGGCTGCGGAGGCGATGCGGAGCAGACTGGATCTCCCGGTCCTGCTGCAGGGCGAGGAGACGCTCGGCGAGCTGATCCGTACCTTCGCCGCTTCGGCGCCGACGTGCTTGTTCGGAACTCTGTCCCTGTGGCAGGGCGTGGATGTACCTGGGAGCCACTGCCAGTTGGTGGTGATGGACCGTATTCCGTTCCCGCGGCCGGATGATCCGCTGATGAGTGCCCGCCAGAAGGACGTTGAGGAACACGGTGGCAATGGCTTTACGGCGGTCGCCGCCACGCATGCGGCGCTGCTGATGGCACAGGGCGCGGGGCGGCTCATCCGGTCGATGGACGACCGCGGAGTGGTCGCCGTCCTCGATCCCCGGCTGGCGACGGCGCGCTACGGCAGTTTTCTGCGGGCTTCGATGCCACCGTTCTGGTACACCGTCGACCGCAATCAGGTGCGCAAATCACTCGCCGCCATCGCGGCGACGGCCGACGCCAGTTGACCAACTGGCGTCGGTTCGCACGCTGCGACATCAGCCTCCTCCTGCCTGCGGCTGGCCGTATCGTGCGCAGGTATCAGGATCCCGGGGACCCCGGAGGTCGGGGGACCCGAGATCGGCACAGAGGCTTCCCGGCCCGTACGGCAGGGCTGTTCAGACTCTTCGCAGCACCGCTACCACCTTGCCGAGGATCGTCGCCTCGTCACCAGGGATGGGCTGGTACGTCGAGTTGTGCGGCAGCAGCCACACATGGCCGTCCTCCCGCTTGAAACGCTTGACCGTCGCTTCGCCATCGAGCATTGCGGCCACGATGTCACCGTTCTCGGCGACGGGTTGGCGGCGCACCGTCACCCAGTCACCGTCGCAGATGGCGGCCTCGATCATCGAGTCGCCGACCACCTTGAGTACGAACAGTTCGCCATCACCCACTAGTTGGCGCGGTAGCGGAAAGACGTCCTCGACGGACTCCTCGGCGAGGATCGGACCGCCCGCCGCGATCCGGCCCACCAGCGGCACATATGATGCGGACGGCTTGCCCGCGGTGTCGGCGGGCTGGGTGTGCGGGGTGTCCGAGGCGCGCACCTCGTAGGCGCGTGGACGGTGGGGGTCACGACGCAGGAAGCCCTTGCGTTCCAGCGCCATCAACTGGTGCGCGACGGAGGAGGTGGACGACAGTCCGACGGCCTGACCGATCTCCCGCATGGACGGTGGGTAGCCTCGTCGTTGTACCGAATCCCGGATGACTTCGATGACACGGCGCTGACGGTCGGTGAGGCCCGAGCTGTCCGTACGGATTCCTGGCGGTCGGCCGGGCAGTGATCGTGCGGGCTTCGCACTCTCGTCGTTCGTCGTGTTCATGGGCATGGCAATGGGATTCAGCCGGTCTTGGGAGTGCTCATGTGCGGTGATGGTCGCGCTGTCTGCGGTGGTGGTCACGGCGGCCCCTCTCGAAAATGTTCTCCCTAGCGAGACAACGGTAGGCGCTTTCGAAAGGTTGCGCCAAACACACGTTCGAGTGAACTTTCGCAAATCGGCTGACGTGATCAGGATATTGGGTGTACGGGATTTGCGCCCCATTGCCGTCGAGTGATTACCCTCGGTAACGATGGGGGGTCTGTGCACACTGTATCCCCCGCCTCGCGTAGGCTTGCAGCTGCACTTGGGGGATGGTTTGGGGGGCGCTCGGAGGGCGCAGTCGACGCAACGCATGCATCGCGTGCTTCGCATCAAGCTCCTAGATCTAGTGGTGTCATTGGGGGCAGGGGCCCAGAAGTTGTGGTCCCTGGGGCTTTGTTGCTTCCGGCATGGCTTATGCTTATGGCTGCTTCATGAGGCCCTTGGGGCGCATGAGGCGACATTTCCATGCTGCGCTGCAACCGTGCACGTGCACAGAGGGTGAGGAGGGAGACATATGCACTGCCCCTTCTGCAGGCACCCGGACAGCCGCGTCGTGGACAGCCGTGCCACCGACGACGGCACCTCGATCCGCCGACGTCGCCAGTGCCCCGACTGCGGGCGCCGTTTCACCACAGTGGAGACGGCGTCGCTGATGGTGATCAAGCGCAGTGGAGTGACCGAACCCTTCAGTCGCGACAAGGTCATCGCCGGGGTACGCAAAGCCTGCCAAGGCCGTCCCGTCTCCGAGGATGCGCTCGCCCAACTCGGGCAACGCGTCGAAGAGGCGATCCGGGCTACCGGCAGTGCCGAGCTGTCAACCCACGATGTGGGACTGGCGATACTCGGTCCGCTCCAGGACCTCGACCTCGTCGCTTATCTCCGCTTCGCCTCGGTCTACCGGGCCTTCGACTCGCTCGAGGACTTCGAGACGGCCATCACAGAGCTGCGTGAGGCCGCCCCCGCTGCCGAAGACGCCGAGATCCCCCGCGTCCCGGGCCACCAAGGGCGGCAGACCACCGACGCCCGCAGCGTGGGCTGAGCGGCGGGACGCGACTGCAGGAACCGCTGCAGGGGCTGTGCCCAGGGCAGCCCAAGACAGCCAAGACAGAACGACACGAGCTTGCCGAGGTCGGGTGCGCCGAGGCGGCAGACAGCATCGTGCGGCGGGAAGAACCGCGGCACTTCAGGGCGTTTTGCCCGTATTAGGGAGGCGGCATGACAGAGACGACGAGCGGCCCGGCGCGTGGCACTCGCTCCAAGAACGGCAACGGCGGTAAGACGACCAAGGCCGCGGGTGCTGGAAAGGGGCTGTGCATCGAGCGCATCCACACCACTCCGGGCATCCACCCGTACGACGAGGTGGCCTGGGAGCGTCGTGATGTCGTCATGACCAACTGGCGCGACGGCTCGGTCAACTTCGAGCAGCGTGGAGTCGAATTCCCCGAATTCTGGTCGGTCAACGCGGTCAACATCGTCACGAGCAAGTACTTCCGCGGTGCGGTGGGTTCTCCACAGCGTGAGAACAGTCTGAAGCAGCTCATCAGCCGCGTGGTGAAGACCTACCGTGAGGCGGGTGAAGTGAACGGATACTTCGCTTCTCCCGCCGACGCCGAGATCTTCGAGCATGAGCTCGCCTATGCGCTCCTCCACCAGGTCTTCAGCTTCAACTCCCCGGTCTGGTTCAACGTCGGCACCGCCCAGCCGCAGCAGGTCTCCGCGTGCTTCATCCTCTCTGTCGACGACTCCATGGAGTCGATCCTCGACTGGTACAAAGAAGAGGGCATGATCTTCAAGGGCGGCTCCGGGGCCGGTCTGAACCTCTCCCGTATCCGCTCTTCCAAGGAGCTTTTGTCCTCTGGTGGCAACGCCTCGGGACCGGTCTCCTTCATGCGCGGCGCCGACGCCTCCGCCGGGACGATCAAGTCGGGTGGCGCCACCCGTCGCGCCGCCAAGATGGTCGTCCTCGACGTTGACCACCCCGATGTCGAGGCTTTCATCGAGACCAAGGTAAAGGAGGAGGAGAAGATCCGCGCACTGCGCGACGCCGGCTTCGACATGGACCTGGGCGGCGAGGACATCACCTCCGTCCAGTACCAAAACGCCAACAACTCGGTGCGTGTCAATGACGAGTTCATGCGGGCGGTCGAGAAGGGCGAGAAGTTCGGTCTGCGCGCCCGTCTCACCGGCGAGGTCATCGAAGAGGTCGAGGCCAAAGAGCTGTTCCGCAAAATGGCGGAGGCAGCCTGGGCCTGCGCCGACCCGGGCATTCAGTACGACGACACCATCAACGATTGGCACACCTGCCCCGAGTCCGGCCGTATCACTGCTTCGAACCCGTGCAGCGAGTACATGCACCTGGACAACTCCTCGTGCAATCTCGCCTCGTTGAACTTGTTGAAGTTCCTTCACGACGACGACCAAGGCAATCAGAGCTTCGACGCAGAGCGGTTCGCCAAGGTCGTCGAGCTGGTCATCACCGCGATGGACATCTCCATCTGCTTCGCGAACTTCCCGACCCAGAAGATCGGCGACATTACGCGTGCCTTCCGCCAGCTCGGTATCGGCTACGCCAACCTCGGTGCCCTGCTGATGGCGACCGGCCACGCCTATGACAGTGACGGCGGCCGCGCCCTCGCCGGCGCCATCACCTCCCTGATGACCGGTACGTCGTACAGGCGCTCCGCCGAACTGGCGGTGGTCGTCGGCCCGTACGACGGCTACGCCCGCAACGCGACGGCACACAAGCGCGTCATGAAGCAGCACGCGGACGCCAACGCCACCGCCAAGCGCATGGACGACCTGGACACTCCGGTGTGGGCCGCGGCCACCGAGGCATGGCAGGACGTCCTGCGCCTGGGCGAGAAGAACGGTTTCCGTAACGCCCAGACATCGGTGCTCGCCCCGACAGGCACCATTGGTCTGATGATGGACTGTGACACCACCGGTATCGAGCCCGACTTGGCCTTGGTCAAGTTCAAAAAGCTCGTCGGAGGTGGCTCGATGCAGATCGTCAACAACACTGTCCCGAAGGCGCTCAAGCGGCTGGGCTACCAGCCGGAGCAGGTCGAGGCGATCGTCGCCCACATCGCCGACCACGGCAACGTCATCGATGCTCCGGGTGTGAAGCCAGAGCACTACGAGGTCTTCGACTGCGCGATGGGCGAGCGGGCCATCTCCCCGATGGGCCATGTCCGGATGATGGCTGCCGCCCAGCCCTTCCTGTCCGGCGCAATCAGCAAGACGGTCAACATGCCGGAGTCCGCCACCGTGGACGAAGTCGAGGAGATCTACTTCCAGGGCTGGAAGCTGGGCCTGAAGGCGCTGGCGATCTACCGCGACAACTGCAAGGTCGGCCAGCCGCTTTCGGCCAAGAAGAAGGAAGAAAAGGCCGCCGAGTCGAAGGAAGAGACCGCCGCTCCGGTCGAGAAGGTCATCGAATACCGTCCGGTCCGCCGGCGTCTGCCGAAGGGCCGTCCCGGCATCACCACCTCGTTCACGGTCGGTGGCGCCGAGGGCTACATGACCGCCAACTCCTACCCGGACGATGGTCTGGGCGAGGTCTTCCTCAAGATGTCCAAGCAGGGCTCGACCCTCGCGGGCATGATGGACGCCTTCTCCATCGCCGTCTCGGTGGGCATGCAGTACGGCGTGCCGCTCGAGACGTACGTCTCGAAGTTCACCAACATGCGTTTTGAGCCGGCCGGTCTCACGGACGACCCGGATGTGCGGATGGCGCAGTCCATCGTCGATTACATCTTCCGCCGTCTGGCGTTGGACTTCCTGCCGTTCGAGACACGCTCAGCGCTTGGCATCCACTCTGCGAAGGAGCGTCAGCGGCACCTCGACACCGGTTCGTACGAGCCGTCGGTCGACGACGTCGAGGTCGACGTCGAGGGCCTGGCCCAGTCGGCACCGCGCCGCATCGAGCCACCGAAGCAGGCGCCTGCGTCCAAGCCCGAGATGACGGCGACCGGCCCGGCCTCGAAGAAGGCGCACACCTCGACGGAACTCGCCGAGATCCAACTCGGCCTGAGCGCCGACGCCCCGCTGTGCTTCTCCTGCGGCACGAAGATGCGCCGCGCCGGTAGTTGCTACGTCTGCGAGGGCTGCGGCTCGACGAGCGGTTGCAGCTGATCATCGTATCCTCACCCTATTGAGTGAATTTCTTGGCGGGGTAAAGGCTTTCGGGTCTGTACCCCGCCTCATCATCGATTCATCGGTGTGGAGTGCCCCGCGCGTGGTTCCAATGCCGCCTCCGCCAACGTTTGCCCGGTAGTGAGGCAGTCCTGGGGCGGTCAGCCGCAAGGCGCTGCTGTGACATCAGCCGCTGCCGCGGCGGGGTCCTCGTACTGGGGGCCGTACTTTGGGCGATGCGGCAACGCAGCGGATGGCCGTGCCAGGGCGGTGAGCGGGGAAAACGTTGAGGGGGCGGCACTAGGATGGCGCGGTGCTGGTGAAGTGGATGCGCTGCCGTGTGCTGGATCGGACGCGCTTCGAGCAGGGGCAGCTCGCGTGGAAGTCGCTGCTGGGCGAGCCAGGGTTCCGCGGGCAGGGCGGAGGATGGGGGCGCGGGCAGCCCGATGAGGCGCATGTGTTCTGTTTCTGGGAGAACCGCTCGTACTACGACATGTTCATGGCGGGTCCGCACGATGCGCTTGCGATGGTCCAAGCGGGCACGTACGACCGCGCCGATGTGCGCCTCTTCGAACAGCGCCAGGAGGTGAAGGTCGGCTTCGCAGCGCTTTTCTCGGACGCCGATCTGCTGCGGGTGGCACATTGCCGGGTACGTCCTGAGCAGGTGGAGCATTTCATGATGATGCAGGAGAAGGTGTGGAATCCGGCGATGGCGGGATCACCCGGGATGCTGCGGGGGATTTTCGCCGAGGGTGCGGGCAGTGAGTTCCTGGTGTTGTCGATGTGGGACTCCGCGAACGAACGCGGGAAGTACCGAGGGGAGTCGATAGGGCGGCTGGAGCGGCGGGCGGGGCTCGACGAGGACGTGTTGTCGGTGGCGGGTGAGATCGTGGACGTTGTGCAGGCATGGACGGTTTGAGCGGATTCTGAGCGCTGGATCAGTTCTGGACGTCACATACCGGGGGGAGGACGTCACATACCGGGGGGAGAGAGCGGTCGAGCCTCTTTCGGCGACAAAGTCGGGCTTTTTTCGGCGATACATTCGATGACGAAAGCGCAGGTGGTGAGTTTGCGCACAAGGTGATTGACCCTCACGAGGGGTGATGTCAAAGTGTCCGTCGCCATGACCGTTGATCCTGATTTTCATGAACGCTACGAACGAGCCCTCGCCAGCCTGCGCGGCCTGTCCGTCGGCGATGCGCTCGGCTCCCAGTTCTCCATTCCGGCCAATTACGGCGTCCTGCAGAGCGGCGGATTGCCAGCCGGCCCATGGCGGTGGAGCGACGACACCGAGATGGCCGCTTCGGTCATGGCAGGTCTCGTGGTACACGGTCGGATCGACCAGGACACCCTGGCTGCTTCCTTTGCCGAGCACCATGATGCCGCCCGCGGATACAGTGCCAACGTTGACCGGATGCTGCGTGCGATCCGGCAAGAGGGCGGGGACTGGCGCGAACTGGCGGCGGGAATCTTCAACGGGCAGGGGTCATGGGGCAACGGCGCCGCCATGCGGGTCGCGCCGCTCGGGGCCTGGTATGCCGGTGACATGGAGCAGGCCGCGCACCAGGCCGAGATCTCCGCGTACACCACCCACCAACATCGTGAGGCCGTGGTCGGTGCCATGGCCGTCGCGACTGCGGCAGCTCTCGTCGCCGATCTGCCCGGGCCAAAGGCCCCGGCGGAGTTGCTGACCGAGGTGCTGGAGCTCATGCCGCGCAGCGCCGTCCAGGCGGGGCTGCGGCGCGCCCGTGACATGATTGACTACGCGGATGTGGGCACGGTAGCTGCGGTCCTCGGCTGCGGACGTCGTACGAGCGCCCCCGACACCGTGCCGTTCGCGTTGTGGGCCGTGGCACGGCACCTCGACGACTACGAGGGTGCGTTGCGGTCGACGGCACGGGCCGGGGGAGATGTCGACACCACTTGCGCGATCGTCGGAGGCATTGTGGCGGCACGGCCCTCGGGGGCACCTCCCCTCGAGTGGGAACGACGTACCGAGCCGCTCCCGGACTGGCTTCAGGGGCATTTCCGTCACAAAGGGGGGACCGGTGCAGCCGAGGCGGACGCAGGCGTACGCTGACAGCGCCATGCTCTACGAACCTCCTACCCACAGGGTCGAGCGGTCGATTCGAGCCACCCTCGACGTGAAGCTCGTCGCAGGCGTCGACGAAGTCGGCCGCGGCGCATGGGCGGGGCCGGTCACCGTGTGCGCCGCCGTCACCGGGCTGCGACGCCCCCCCGAGGGCCTCACCGATTCGAAGTTGCTCACCATCCCACGTCGCACGGCACTCGCCGAAAAGCTCCTCACGTGGGTCAGCGATCACGCGTTGGGACACGCCTTGCCCGAGGAGATCGACGAACTCGGCATGACCGCCGCCTTGCGCCTCGCTGCCGAGCGTGCGCTCAAAGGATTGTCCGTCCGCCCCGATGCCGTGATTCTCGACGGCAAGCACGACTATCTCGGTGCTCCCTGGCAAGTCCGCACCGTGATCAAGGGTGATCAGTCGTGCGTCTCGGTCGCCGCTGCGTCCGTGATCGCCAAGGTGCACCGTGATGCGCTCATGGCCGAACTGGGTGCCCAGTACACTGCGTTCGGATTCGACTCCAACGCGGGATACCCTTCGCCGGTGCATCGCGTCGCGCTGGAGGAGCGGGGCCCCACCCCGCACCACCGGTTGTCCTGGGCCTACCTCGACGCACTGCCCCGGTGGCGGCACTTGCGGAAGGTCCGCGCATCCGCCGATGAGGCGGAAGGGATCGAGCAGTTGGGACTCGATTTCTGACCGGTACGTTTTCGATCCACCCACCCGCCGCTGCGTCGGCGCAGCACATTTGATAGACAACTCACCATGCCTCTCATTCCCGAGGAGCCACAGATTCACGAGAGTGTCCCGGGCCCGCGCGCTGCAGCGGCGGGAACCCGAACTCCGCAGGCCCCCCGCCCCCTTCCGGCTCCTGGTCCCCGACCCGTCCCGCGCCCGGCCCCGCCGCGTGCGGCCCGTACTCATCCCTTGCCCGGCCGCCCCGGCCCGGCCCGCCCTGCCGCTCCTGCCGTATCCGCTCCTGCCGTATCGGGCGT
This sequence comes from Streptomycetaceae bacterium, assembly GCA_019243445.1. Lineage (GTDB taxonomy): Bacteria > Actinomycetota > Actinomycetes > Streptomycetales > Streptomycetaceae > Streptantibioticus_B. The sequence continues at coordinate 29,827 of JAFAUH010000230.1, forward strand.
CCCCGCTCAGGAGCGTCCGGTGGATGCGGGCGTGCAGATCCAGCTCGTTCCCGCCACGGACGCCACCGCGGTGACGGCTGCCGACGAGGCGGTCGACGTGCTACTGGACTCCGGAAGGCTGCCCTCCGACATCCTGGTGCTGACAACTGGCGACATCCATCCGTGGGCGCAGCACGAGCTGTCCTTCGGAGAGGAGTCCTACTGGCGGCAGCAGGACGAGGGCAGCGATGTCTTCTATGCGTCGGCCATCTCCGAACGGGCCGCCAAGCGCCCTGCCGTGGTACTCGCGGTCAACGGCGGCACCGACGAGGAGTCCGCTCGCGCACTGCCTGCGGCCATGGGGCTCGCCGGGTCGCTGCTTGTGGTGTGCGGCGACCCTGAGCGTTTGCGCACCCTGCTCTGAGAGCGACGCGGTGGGGCACGACCATAGGGCCGTGCCCACCGCGTCAGCGTGCCGTCTGGCGCCGCACTGCCTCCGGCGCCCCGTCCTTGGAGTGCAGCAGCACACTGCCTACGGCGCGCTGCGACCCCGATCCGGCGTGTGGTGTGCGGCCTGCGCGGCCATCGCCGAGCACCCGCCAGCCGCTCGGCGTGAGCGTGATGTACGAACCGCTGCGCAACCCGTGCAGCGAGCACGCGTCCCGCAGCCCCCACATCCAGGCGCCGTCGGCCTCGGTCCACTCCGGAGCGCCATCCCGGCACACGAGCAGCACAGCCGTACGCACCGGTGTCCGCAGTCGCAGATCGTGGGGGAGTACGCGGCGCAGATGGGCGAGAATCGCGTTGCGATGTTCCCACCCGTCGGTGGTGTCTGGCCGCTGGGCGAACGACGCACTGGCGGCAGGCCTGCCGTCCGGGGCGAAGACCGCGACCACGGCGGTGGCCGGCGAGGGAAGATGGCGGGCGAAGAGATCATTGACGACTTCACGGGGATTGTGCAGCAGGGGTGCCGAGGACACCGCCCACTCGTCCGGCCCGAGGATCCGTGTCAGACGGGAGGTGGCCGCGCTTGTGTGCGGAGCGAAGCCGAAAGCCACAGTCCTCCCTTCGTGTGAGCGGTCGGTGGCGCGGCATGAGCACGCGCCGGTGGCGAGGCTCAGTGAGCCGACCGGGGATCGGGGCCAATTCTTCCTTCCGTACGGGCGTGCGGCAATGGGTAATTGGTGCCGCATGGCCGGTATGGGGCAGTCCGCCGCTTTGATTCTGTCCGGTCCCTGGAGGCCGGGACACGGGCCCATCCGTGGTCAGCGGTTACGACCTGGGGAGCAGTAGGGAGCCGGCTCCTTACTGCTCCCCAGGTCGTTAGCCCTCGACGGCCAACACTATGGGCAACACTGCCTGCGCACCGGAACGCAGCAGCAGACGGCCTGCGACGGCGAGTGTCCAGCCGGTGTCCGCGAGATCGTCCACCAGCAGCACCGGGCCGCTCAACGTGACGAGCTGCCGGGCCAGTTCGGCCGGGACAGTGAAGACGTCGTGCAGTGCGCGAAGCCGCTGGGCGCTGTTGCTGCGGGGGATCCGTTCCGGAGCCGCTCCGTCCACGTAGCTGACGCGGCCCAGCAGGGGTATGCGTCCGACCTTGGCGATCCGCGTCCCGAGCGATTCGATGAGCCGAGGCCTGGTACGTGAGGCGATCGTGACGACGCCGACCGGCCGGGAGGGTGCACCGGAATCTTCACTCGCCCATCCGCCGGGTCCCTTGGCCCAGTCGGCGAGCATCCGCACAACGGCGTCCGCAGCCTCGCCCGGCACTTCGCCGTCGAGTGCGTCCTTGGCGAACAAAGGCCGCAACCGGTTTCCCCAGCCGATGTCGGAGAGCCTGCCCAGCGCGCGGCCGGTGAGTGTCTGTTCGCCCGGTGGTATGCGGCCTTTGAGGTCGATGCCCACCGTGGGCATACCGGTCGGCCACATCCGGCGGGGCTCCACTTCGACGCCCGACCGACCCAACGCCACCCGGGCCGCGTCCAGTGCGCTGCTGGAGACATCGGCGCCGAACCGGGCTCCGGCGCAGTTGTCGCACCGGCCGCACGGCACGGCCTGTTCGTCGTCCAACTGGAGCCGCAGATACTCCATCCTGCACTGCGTCGACGTCGCGTAATGGCGCATGGACTGCTGCTCCGCCTCACGCTGGCGCGCAACCCATGCGTAGCGCTCTGCGTCATAGCTCCAGGGCCGGCCCGTGGCAGTCCAGCCACCACGGACGCGGCGCACGGCCCCGTCCACATCAAGCACCTTAAGCATGGTCTCCAGACGCGAGCGCCGCAGTTCTACCCGGGCCTCCAGTGCGGGCAGTGACAGCGGCCGATCAGACTCGGCCAGCACGCGCAGTGTACGGCGCACGTGTTCTTCCGCAGGGAACGCCAGCGACGCGAAGTAGCGCCAGATCGCCTCGTCCTCGCGGCCTGGCAGCAGTAGCACCTCTGCGTGGTCCACGCCCCGCCCCGCGCGGCCGACTTGCTGGTAATACGCGATGGGCGACGACGGGGAGCCGACATGCACGACAAAACCGAGGTCGGGCTTGTCGAACCCCATGCCCAGTGCCGACGTGGCCACCAGGGCTTTCACCCGGTTCGCCAGTAGATCGGCCTCGGCGGCCCGCCTGTCGGCGTCTTCGGTCTTGCCGGAGTACGAGGCGACGGCGTAACCGCGTCCGCGTAGGAAGGCAGTCACTTCCTGTGCGGACGCGATGGTCAGGGTGTAGATGATGCCTGAGCCCGGCAGTGTGCGGAGGTGGTCGGCGAGCCACGCCAGCCGGTGAGCGGCGTCAGGAAGCCGCAGGACGCTCAGGGCCAGGCTCTCGCGATCCAACGGGCCGCGAAGGACGAGCACTCCTTCGTCGCCGAGCCCCTCGCCGTTCATTTCTGCCGTCCCCAACTGTTCGGTGATGTCGGCGGTCACCCGTGCATTCGCCGTTGCCGTCGTGGCCAGCACTGGGGTGCCGGGCGGGAGTTCGGCGAGCATGGTGTGCAACCGCCGGTAGTCGGGCCGGAAATCGTGCCCCCAGTCCGAGATGCAGTGCGCCTCGTCCACGACCAGCAGGCCAGTCGTCGCGGCGAGTTTGGGAAGCACCCCGTCGCGAAAGTCCGGATTGTTGAGTCGCTCTGGACTCACCAGCAGCACCGCGACGTCGCCCGCCGCCACCTCGGCCTGTACCTCGTTCCACTCCTCGGTGTTGGCCGAGTTGATGCTGCGGGCACGGATGCCCGCGCGTTGGGCGGCTTCGATCTGGTTGCGCATCAGCGCAAGCAACGGTGAGACGATCACCGTAGGACCGCTGCCCTGTTCGCGCAAGAGTGCCGTGGCCACGAAATACACTGCGGACTTGCCCCAGCCAGTGCGCTGCACTACGAGTGCACGCCGCCGGTTGGAGACGAGCGCCTCGATTGCCCGCCACTGGTCCTCGCGCAGCCGTGCTGCGCCGGAATGATCGCCGACGAGACGGCCGAGTACGGCATCGGCAGCGGAGCGCAGTGATTCGTTCATGCCTTCATGCAACCTGATGCCACTGACATCAGGCGAACTCGTTGAGGATCCTGTGGAAAACCCGTCCCTCGATCGAGCACGGAGAGACAAAGCGGCTAATCTGACAATATGCGGCAGTTGTCCACAGGGTAGTTATCCACAGGGGTAGCGCTGCCTGATCAGACGCGAAATCTTCTCGCCATGACCCAACACACCGATTCCTCGCGTTCTTCGTGTCCCTCAGAGCCGTCAAAGCCGTCAGGGCCGTCAGGGCCGTCAGAGGAAACACAGGTCACCCTGCGCGGCCCGGCCGATCTGGCCGATGCTCTCCCGTACCTGATGGGTTTTCACCCGGACGACAGCATCGTCATGATCGCGCTGCATGGAGCGCGCGGCCGCTTCGGCGGCCGCCTGCGTCTCGGTATCCCGGCCACCACCGATGAATGGCCCGATGTGGCAGCGCAACTCGCCGACTGTCTTATTCAAAGCAGTGGTCGTCGCGGCAGGCCCGACGGCATCGCCGTGTATCTCTGCCAGGACCCGCTCGGCAACGAGACACCGGTGCAGGCGATGGAACGCCTCCGGCCGCTCGCCCAGCATTTGCGTACCGCCTGCGGTTCACTCGATGTGCCCGTGGTCGAGGCGCTGTGCATCAGTGCAGGGCGCTGGTGGTCCTACTGCTGTCCGGACACCGATTGCTGTCCGCCCGAGGGCGGTCTGCTCACCCGGGAAGGCACCTCCGTGATGGCAGCCGCAGCTGCGTATGCCGGGATTCAAGTCCGCGGTTCACTCCGTGAGATGGAAGCCCGCTTCGCACCGTTCGAAGTGCCGCGGGCAAGCCGGCAGGAGGAAGCGCTCGACGTAGCCTGCGCCAAACTGCTGCCGCGCCTTCTCGCCACGGACGAGTGCGACGTTCTCAGGGAGGAGACGATCGGCCTGGCCGCCTCCGTAATGGAGCGGTTTCGCGCAGCTCCGGCGACAGGGGAAGGCCCGGCGGACGACGCCCGGGACGACGAACTGATCACTGACGACGAGGCGGCCGCTCTCATCCTCGGCCTCCAGGACAGAGGAGCACGGGACCGGGTGGCGGAATGGATGGAAGAATCCGACGCTGCAGCAGCAGTCCGACTGTGGCGCGCCCTGGCCCGACGCTGCGTCGGCGCCTACACCGACCATGCCGCACCCCCGCTCACCCTCGCCGGATGGGTCTCCTGGTCACTCGGTGACGAGCCGACCGCCCGTGTCGCCTTCAACCGGGCGCTGGACGCCGACCCGGACTACACCTTCGCCAAACTCCTGCACCAGGCGTGCAACCACGGGCTTGACCCGGAGCCGCTGCGCCGCTGCCTCCGGCAAGAACGCGGCAGGCGAGCCGGGCGATCACCGCGGCCCTCGCCGGACGGCCGCCCGGAGGGCCGGCCCGGCGAACGGCGCCGGCCTGGGCGCTCTAGGCGACCAGGCGCGGCAAGGAAGGCACGCGGGCACGCAAAGGGGGAGCCGTGAGCGGCGCATGCGGGGCCGCCGGGCGGGTGCCGACGGCCATCGTTCCTGGGCAGGTGACTTGGGTCAGCGAATGCGCACGGCGTGCGCCGTGGAACCGGCTCCCCATGCCCGGAGGAGTCAGGAGGCTTTTTATCGTCAGGGAGACGACTATGATCGCGCCATGGCGTCCTACGACCCGTCGGCTCACCCGCCCTTCGCCGTCACCGTCGACCTGGTCGTGCTCACGGTGCGCAGACATGCGCTGTGTGCGCTCGCGGTACGCCGGGGTGAGCCGCCCTACCAGGGGCGATGGGCGCTGCCCGGGGGCTTCGTCAGGCCCGATGAAGACCTCATGGAAGCGGCCTGCCGCGAGCTGGTTGAGGAGACGGGACTGCACGCCCAGCCCCCGGCCCCCAGGCCCGCAGCCGGCCCTTCCGGTCCCTACGGCACCAACGGGGCGCACCTCGAACAGCTCGCCACGTACGGAGACCCCAAGCGGGATCCGCGCATGCGTGTCGTCAGCGTCGCCTACCTCGTCCTTGCCCCCGATCTGCCGGCTCCGCGCGCCGGCGGTGACGCCCGCAGCGCACGCTGGGCCACGGTCATCGATCTGCTCCACGGAGAAGAGGGGGCCGACGACGAACAGCGGGCCTCGCTCGCCTTCGATCATGCGCGCATCCTGGCCGATGGAGTGGAACGAGCCCGGTCCAAGATTGAGTACTCCTCGCTGGCAACGGCGTTCTGCCCGCCGGAGTTCACGGTCGGCGAACTGCGCAGGGTCTACGAAGCGGTGTGGGGTGTGGCCCTCGATCCACGGAACTTCCACCGGAAGGTGACCGGCACCCCGGGCTTCCTGGTGCCTGCCGGAGGAACGACCACCCGCCAGGGCGGCCGCCCCGCTCAGCTGTTCCGGGCCGGTGGTGCCACGCTCCTCAATCCGCCGATGCTGCGCCCAGAAGTCTGATGATGACGGCCAATTGATGCCGCATATCAGGAAGTTGTCTGATATACACCCCTAGAGAGACAGATGACGAGCGGAGTTGAGGCTTTCTTGCCGTCTTCTGTGATCCATCGTTTCCACGGCTCTTCCGAGAAAGTCCATTTTTTTCCGATTGGGCGTCAATTGGAGGGAGATGGCCGATCACCCTTTCGTGTGCTTTTCAGCAAAGCCCTCAAGGCTCGGCAACACATCGCCGACAAAGGATGCGTGAGTACCCTTGCGCACACCATGATGACCGCGGCCCGTCCTGCTGATGCAGGCATCAGTGGGCCGAACGAGCTCAACCGCTATCCCTACTCCGACATCCCGGCGGCCGATCGCTCCGCCGCACCCAACTGGGACGGAGCGGAGCCCGAAATGGGCCGGGTCGGTCGCCGTGCGAGCGGCAACCGAGGGCGTGGCCTCCATGGCCAACTCGTCCAGCAGCTCGGCCAGATGATCGTCTCCGGAGAGCTGGGTGCCGACCGTCCCCTCGTTCCCGAGGAGATCGGCCAGCGGTTCGAGGTCTCCCGCACCGTTGTCCGTGAATCGCTGCGTGTCTTGGAGGCCAAGGGCCTCGTCAGCGCCCGCCCCAATGTCGGCACCCGGGTCCGCCCGGTGAGCGATTGGAACCTCCTCGACCCCGACATCATCGAATGGCGCGCCTTCGGCCCCCAACGCGAGGACCAGCGCCGCGAACTGTGCGAGCTGCGCTGGACCATCGAGCCGCTCGCCGCCCGTCTCGCCGCAGGCCACGGTCGGGAGGACGTCCAGCAGCGCCTCGCCGATATGGCCGAAATCATGAGTCATGCAGTCGCCCAGGCTGACACCCTCACCTTCTCCCGTGCGGACGCCGAATTCCATGCGCTTCTCCTCCAAGTCACCGGTAATCGGATGCTGGAGCACCTGTCCGGCATCGTCTCCGCGGCGCTTCAGGTCTCCGGCGGCCCGGCCACCGGCTGCGAGCGCCCCAGCGAGGCCGCCGTCGGACTCCATCTGCGCATCGTCGATGCCCTTGCCTCCGGCGACGGCTCAGCCGCCGAAACCTCCATGCGGCAGTTGCTGACCGTCCACCCGGAGGTGGATCGTGTCGTCCCTGCCCCTCGCGAGCACTGACCCGTCGCGCCAAGTGAGCGGGCGAGAATGACATGTGCCGCTGGCGTGGCGGGGCGAACTAACGAGGGGCGAACTAACGACCTGGGGAGCCATAGGGAGTGGATCAGCGAGCGGCGTCATGCGGCTTGAATCCAAGGCAGAGGAGGGAGGCGACGCGGAGCGTCGTTGACCGACGACAACACAGGAGGCTTCAGTCGCAGGGCATCGGGGGCCCGCTCCCTATTGCTCCCCAGGTCGTAAGCAGGTGAGCAACGCACGCGAGCAGGCGGAGCCTGGGAGTGGGCGGCAGGGCCCGCGGCAGAGCCACTGATGCTGTCAGTAGCCTTCCGTGCGCGGGGGCTGCCGCCGGGCCCGAGGAGAGGCCCGGCGGCAGCCCCGTTCGGCGGAAGTACTCCCGACCGGTGGCTGCTTTACGCTGAAACGCGGTGTGACACGGGCCACGTATGGTCTGCGTAACGCTCTTCGGGAAGGCGCGATGAGGTAAGAGGTGGTGCCGCAGAAGGAATACAGGTGACATTCCAGGTGCTGTGTTGCTGTGCGGTTCCGCCCACTATCGCCGGACCATCCCCGCCGGCGGCCGACGGCCCTTGCCGAGTGCAGGTGCGGTCGGAAGTCGTTCCCATCGTTCCGAGAGGTTGTTCGTGTCGGCCAGCACATCCCGTACGCTCCCGCCGGAGATCACCGAATCCGAGTCTCTGATGGCGCTCATCGAGCGGGGTAAGGCTCAGGGCCAGATCGCAGGCGATGACGTGCGTCGGGCCTTCGAAGCGGACCAGATTCCGGCAACCCAATGGAAGAACGTCCTGCGCAGCCTCAACCAGGTCCTCGACGAGGAGGGTGTGACGCTGATGGTTAGTGCCGCAGAGGCGCCCAAGCGGCCCCGCAAGAGCGTCGCAGCCAAGAGCCCGGCGAAGCGTACCGCTACCAAGACCGTCGCCAGTACGACGGCCGCGGTCAAGAAGACCGCCGCCGCCAAGGCCGCGCTGGCGGCCACCGCGGAGGTCGTCATCGAAGCTGACAGCGTCGAAGAGCCCGCGGCCTCCGCCGAACCGGCGACCGCGAAGAAGGCGGTCGCCAAGAAGGCCGCGCCGAAAAAGTCCGTGGCCAAGAAGACAGCCGCCAAGAAGACTGCGTCCAAGAAGAGCGACGACGAGCTCATTGAGGCTGAGGAACTCGTCGGCGAGGTTCCCGTCCCCGGCAAGGGCGATGAGCCTGTCGGTCCCGACCAGCCCGAGTCCGAGGGCTTTGTGCTTTCCGACGAGGACGAGGACGACGCGCCCGCTCAGCAGGTTGCCGCAGCAGGCGCTACCGCCGACCCCGTCAAGGATTACCTCAAGCAGATCGGCAAGGTCCCGCTGCTCAATGCCGAGCAGGAGGTCGAGCTCGCCAAGCGTATCGAGGCAGGCCTGTTCGCTGAGGACAAACTCTCGATTACCGACAAGCTCGTCCCCAAGCTGCAGCGCGAGCTGGAGATCATTGCCGAGGACGGCCGCCGTGCCAAGAACCACCTGCTCGAGGCCAACCTCCGCTTGGTGGTCTCGCTGGCCAAGCGCTACACCGGCCGCGGCATGCTCTTCCTCGATCTGATCCAGGAAGGCAACCTCGGCCTGATCCGTGCGGTCGAGAAGTTCGACTACACCAAGGGCTACAAGTTCTCCACGTACGCCACCTGGTGGATCCGTCAGGCGATCACCCGCGCGATGGCCGACCAGGCCCGTACCATCCGTATCCCGGTGCACATGGTCGAGGTCATCAACAAGCTCGCCCGGGTGCAGCGGCAGATGCTCCAGGACCTGGGCCGCGAGCCCACCCCGGAGGAGTTGGCCAAGGAACTCGACATGACCCCGGAGAAGGTCATCGAGGTCCAAAAGTACGGCCGTGAGCCGATCTCCCTGCACACTCCGCTCGGCGAAGACGGCGACAGCGAGTTCGGTGACCTGATCGAGGACTCCGAGGCGGTCGTCCCAGCCGACGCCGTCAGCTTCACCCTGCTGCAGGAGCAACTCCACTCCGTTCTCGACACGCTCTCGGAGCGCGAGGCGGGCGTGGTCTCGATGCGCTTCGGCCTCACGGACGGCCAACCCAAGACGCTGGACGAGATCGGCAAGGTCTACGGCGTCACGCGTGAGCGAATCCGGCAGATCGAGTCCAAGACCATGTCGAAGCTGCGTCACCCGTCTCGTTCTCAGGTGCTTCGCGACTACCTGGACTGACCGGATAGTCGGACTGACCACCAATCGCCAAGAGGGACAGCACCACCGCTGGCTCCTCCCCCGCACGGGCCCAGGGGCTCAAACCCCTGCCTGACTTCTCCGCCCGCGAGGCGATTCTGCGGGGGCCGCTGCTGTCTGCGGCTCGATAGCCTCGCGTGCGTCGTCAGGGCATGTCGACGAGGTGTCGGGCCAGCCGCTTTCCGGATGCGCCAACGCCTGGAGTGGAACACGCTGAGTCTTCAAGCCGATCCGTATGGTCAGGAGGCTGTATGCGCTACAGGCCGCGTCGTCGGAGAGCTGCCGCCCTGTTCGGCGGGCTTGCCCTGCTGGCTGTCGCCTCGCCGCTGCTCACCCCCGCAATACCGGCGTCCGCCGACCGGATCGTGGTCGGCGGACAGCCCGCGAGCATCAAGAGACACCCCTGGGTAGTCGCTCTTGCGAGCCGGGCGCGCTTTGGGCGTATGCGTTCGGGCCAGTTTTGCGGGGGCGCTCTGGTCGACTCGACTGTGGTCGTCACCGCGGCGCACTGCTTCCAACGTGACGTGCTCGGCCTGGACTGGCGCGACGTGCCCGATCTGCGGGTGATAGCCGGGCGGTACGACCTGCGTGGCAAGGCCGGGCAGGAAGTACCGCTGGCAAGTGTGTGGATCAATCCGGGCTACGACCCGAGGACCAATGCGGGGGATGTCGCCGTGATCAGGCTCGCCCTGCCGCTCGCCGGCCGCGCCACGATCCCGATGGCCGACCCGGACAACGAGCAGGCATACAGCCGGGGAAGCTCCGCCACCGTCTATGGCTGGGGGGACAGCAGCGGGCACGGTTCATACGGGATGACGCTGCGCTCTGCCAAGGTGAGTTTGCTCGCTGACGCACAGTGCTTGCGCGCCTACCCGGGCACCCTGAGCGGTACGTATATTCCTTCCGTTATGCTCTGCGCCGGCACGCCAGCTGGGGGACGCGACGCCTGTCAGGGAGACAGCGGCGGCCCGTTGGTATCGCACGGGCGGCTTGTCGGCCTCGTGTCGTGGGGGACGGGGTGTGGGCAGAGAGGACATCCCGGCGTCTACACGCGCGTGTCGTCGATAGCTGCGCAGGTGTCGAAGGTCATGCAGAAAAAGGCGGTTGCCGAATCAAAGGGCTCAGCGATGGAGCGTACACGGTACGCATTCGGTGCGCGTCCGATCGCGTACAGAGGGTGAGTAAAACGACGGCGGGCGGCTGCCCCTCGCCGGAGAAGCCGCCCGTTCACCGGCTTGCGCGCCGGTCCGAGCTCGTCGTTGTGCGATGTGCGCGATGTGTGGTGATCAGTCGTCGACCGGCGCCGTAGGAGTGGCGTTGAGTCGTTCGGTCTCATCCTGTATTTCCGCAGCGATCTTCTTCAGTTCAGGCTCGAACTTGCGCCCGTGATGGGCGCAGAAGAGAAGCTCGCCACCGCTGATGAGGACGACGCGCAGGTAAGCCTGAGCGCCGCAGCGGTCGCAGCGGTCGGCGGCAGTCAGCGGGCTTGGGGGGGTCAGAACAGTAGTCACGTCGCCTCTTCTCTAGCTCGACGAGCTGTCGTACCAGGGTCAACATCCAACCAGGCCGAAAACGTTCCCGCTCGTAGCTTTCCCTCGAAAGTTGAGCCCGAGGCGGCCGGATGTTGCCGGTTGGCGGCGAATAGGCCTTGATGTCGTATTTTTTACTGTCTAGGTCACTTGTTGGGTATTCGTCCTCCGGCTTGGTGTGCCGGTTGTTGAAGAGGACGTGCCCGGAGCCTAAATGGTTCATGCCTTCTTGGGAACGTGATGTGGCTATCACTCGAAGGGGGTATCGAACGGATGATCGGTTCAACGCTAGCATGGGAACCTGAGTCGGGTCGTGGCGTAGCGCCGGTACGGGCATCGGTACCCTCTCTTCGGTGTACAACCCTTGGCGCCGCCCACGGTCCCGCCGCGCGGCCTCTAAGCCGTACGCGCTGCCAACAACGCCAGAAGTGACGCCAGAAGTAACGTCAGAAGAACGACGCAAGAAGTGCGAGGAACTGCCCGCGTGACCGCCGACACATCAGCGACGTCGACCGCCCTGCTGAGCGGGGCGGACCGCGACGGCTCCAACTACACCGCGCGGCATCTGCTCGTCCTCGAAGGTCTCGAGGCAGTGCGCAAGCGTCCGGGCATGTACATCGGTTCGACCGACAGCCGTGGTCTGATGCACTGCCTCTGGGAGATCATCGACAATTCGGTCGACGAAGCGCTCGGGGGCCACTGCGACCACATCGAGGTCGTGCTGCACGACGACGGTTCCGTAGAAGTACGGGACAACGGCCGCGGCATTCCGGTCGATGTCGAGCCTAAAACCAAGCTGTCCGGGGTCGAGGTTGTCATGACTAAGCTGCATGCGGGCGGAAAGTTCGGCGGCGGCTCGTACGCGGCCTCCGGCGGCCTGCACGGAGTCGGCGCCTCGGTTGTCAATGCGCTCTCCTCCCGCCTCGACGTCGAGGTTGATCGCAGCGGCCATACGCACGCGATCAGCTTCCGTCGCGGCGTGCCGGGCATCTTCACCGAGCTCGGTCCCGAGGCCCCGTTCGACCCGGTGAGCGGCCTGCGCAAGACGAAGAAGATCGCCAAGGCGCGCACCGGAACCCGTGTGCGGTTCTGGGCCGACCGCCAGATCTTCCTCAAGGACGCCAGGATCTCGGTGGAGAATCTCCACCAGCGCGCACGGCAGACAGCCTTCCTCGTACCCGGCCTGACCATTGTTGTGCGCGATGAGCGCGGTCTCGACGACGACAAGCCGGTCGAGGAGACGTTCCGATACGACGGCGGAATCGGCGAGTTCTGCGAGTACCTCGCCGAGGACAAAGCCATCTGTGACGTATTGCGCCTCCAGGGCGAGGGAAGTTTCAAGGAGACCGTCCCCGTCCTCGACGCCCGTGGTCACATGACACCGACTGAGGTCACGCGCCATCTCGGGGTGGACGTCGCGCTGCGTTGGGGCGCCGGTTACGACACCACGATGCGTTCGTTCGTCAACATCATCGCAACGCCCAAGGGTGGCACGCACATTGCGGGCTTCGAACGTTCCGTCACCCGCACTTTCAACGAGGTTCTGCGTTCCACCAAGTTGCTGCGTGTCGCCGAGGACGACATCGTCAAGGACGATGCGTTGGAGGGCCTCACAGCAGTGGTGACGGTACGCCTCGCCGAGCCGCAATTCGAGGGGCAGACCAAGGAAGTGCTCGGCACCTCCGCCGCCTCGCGGATCGTCGCCACCGTGGTGGCGAAAGAGCTGAAGGCATTCCTCACCTCCACCAAACGCGATCATAAGCAGCAGGCGCGCGCAGTGCTGGAGAAGGTGGTTGCAGCGGCCCGTACGCGGATCGCCGCCCGCCAGCACAAGGAGGCGCAGCGTCGCAAGACGGCTCTGGAATCGTCCTCACTCCCCGCCAAGCTCGCCGACTGCCGCAGCGACGACGTCAACCGCACCGAACTGTTCATCGTCGAGGGCGACTCGGCGCTCGGCACGGCCAAGGTCGCGCGGAATTCGGAGTTCCAGGCGCTGCTTCCCATCCGCGGCAAGATCCTCAACGTGCAGAAGTCGTCGATCTCGGACATGTTGAAGAACGCCGAGTGCGGAGCGATCATCCAGGTGATAGGAGCCGGGTCGGGTCGGACCTTCGACATCGACCAGGCGCGGTACGGGAAGGTCATCTTCCTCGCCGACGCGGATGTGGACGGGGCCCACATCCGCTGCCTTCTGCTCACTCTCTTCCAGCGGTACATGCGGCCGATGGTGGAGGAGGGACGTGTCTTCTCCGCGGTGCCGCCGTTGCACCGTATCGAACTGGCCAACCCCAAGAAGGGGCAGGAGAAGTACCTCTACACCTACTCGGACAACGAGTTGCATCAGACTCTGCTCGATCTGCAGCGCAGGAATGTGCGCTACAAGGAGAGCATCCAGCGCTACAAGGGCCTTGGTGAGATGGATGCCGACCAGTTGGCGGAGACCACCATGGACCCGCGCCACCGCACCCTGCGCAGGATCAATATCGGCGATCTGGAGGCGGCTGAGCGCGCCTTCGATCTGCTGATGGGCAATGAGGTGGCACCGCGCAAGGAGTTCATCACCAGCTCTGCGGCGACCTTGGACCGTTCGCGCATTGACGCCTGATTCCCCTGCGGCTCGTCGTCTCTCCAGCCACGGGAGGAGAGACGAACAAAAAGAGGTAAAGGATCGGGTGGGGGCCCGGCGGTCAGAGCAGCGCTCGGTAGCGGTGCTCCGGGCGCCCTGTAGCCCCGTACCGCAGTTCGAGGCGGGCGAGCCCTTCCCGGACGAGGTAGGACAGATAGCGCTGGGCGGTGGCCCGCGATACCCCCGTTGCCTCCGCTACCTCAGCTGCCGACAGATCCCGCTGGGCCGATCGCACCGCGTCTCGCACCAGCGCCAACGTCGGTGCCGAGTGGCCCTTGGCCGGCACGGCCGGAAGGGCGCTCGGCCGGGCCGCGCTGAACAGCGCGTCCACATCCGCCTGGTTGGCCTCCGCCTGCGGGTCCAGCGCGTCCACTCGGTGGCGCAACTCGCGGTAGAAGGTGAGCCGTTCGGCAAGTGCAGCGGACCCGAAGGGCTTGACGAGATAGCCCACAGCGCCCAGTTGCATCGCTGCTCGTACTGATGCGACATCCCGGGCCGCGGTCGTCATGATCGCATCCGGACGTGCGCCGTTCGCGTCGCCGGTGAGCTGACGCAGCACGTCAAACCCGCTGCCGTCGGGCAGATACACATCGAGTAGCAACAGATCCGGTTGCAGCGAGCCGACTGCCTCCAATGCCTCGGCGACCGTCCCCGACTGCCTCACCACTTCAAACCCGGGCACCCGTTCGACGTATGCGGCGTGGATGCCACTCACCCGGAAGTCGTCCTCGACGACGAGGGTTCTGATCACTCGTCTGCTCCCTTTTCAGCCAGTCGGGGTGTCAGCGGAGTGTCCGTGCCGTCTGTGCCGTCTGTGCCGTCTGTGAGGTCCGGCCTCGTCCTGTCCGGCCCTGCCTTGTCCAGCCGAGTCCCGTTGGGCTGCGGCAGAACCACGGTGAAGACCGCACCAGGGCCTTCACTGACGTCGATCGTGCCCCCGTGCCGCTGCACCAGACGGTGCACCAGGGCGAGGCCGAGCCCGCGGCGCGCGGTGCCGCGGCCGGGACGAGTCGACCAGCCGTCTTCAAAGATCCGATTCCGCCTCCCGGCAGGCACGCCGACACCGGTGTCGGTCACCCGTACTGTCACCCGCGCGGGGTCCTCGACCACTGAAAGACGCACCTCGGGCGACCCTTGGCTACCGGAGGCCGCTGCATCCACCGCGTTGTCGACGAGATTGCCGACGATGGTCAGCAACCGATCCAAGTGCGGTGGCTGTTCTCCGAGTTCGGAGTCCTCGCTGAGTACGAGGCGCACCCCGCGTTCAGCTGCGACCGTGGTCTTGGCCATCACCAGGCCCACCATCAGCGGATTGCCGATCCGTTCGCGCACCGATTCGGCGAGCGATGGCTCCGCCCCGGCCGATTTCACCGCGAACTCGTATGCCGCGTCGTGCTCACCCAGCTCCAGCAGCCCAGCGAGGATGTGCATGCGGTTGGAGAACTCGTGCTGTTGCGAGCGGAGGGCGTCAGTCAGTCCACGTACCGAGTCCAATTCGCGCAACAAGCCGACGAGTTCGGTACGGTCGCGTACGGTCACCACGGCACCGAGTTCGTGGCCGTGCAGCGTCACCGGCATCCGATTGACCACGAGGCAGTGGCTGTCGGTGAGTACCGTCACATCGCTGCCGGTGAGGGTGCCGTCCAAGGCGCGGCGCAGCCGCCCGTCCGGCAATACCTCGTCGAGCCGGGAGCCCAGGGCGGTGCCGAGCCCGAGCAGTCGGCGCGCCTCGTCGTTGACGACCGTGATCCTCTCTTGTGGATCGAGGGCGACCACACCTTCGCGGATGCCGTGCAGCATTGCCTCGCGATCCTGCAGCAGCCCGGCGATGTCCTCGAGTTCCAGGCCGAATGTCGACTTCTTCAACCGGCGGGCGAGAGCATACGAGGCAATGACGCCTACGGCGAGGGCGATTCCAGTATAAAGCCCGAAAGTGGGCAATTCATTCCATAGTTGTCCGGTGGCCTGCTTCTCCGGGATCCCTGCCGACACCTGGCCCACGAGTTTGCCGCTCGGGCCGAAGAGTGGGGCCTTGCCATTGGCCGAACGGCCCGTGAAACCCACGTCGATGCCCACGTGTGTCTCGCTGTCCACCTTCACATCCGGATCCCCCTTGCCGATGAGGGCAGGATGGGGGTGTGAGTGCCGGACCCCCCCGCAGGTCGAACACCACGACGTATGAGGCATGGGAGGCGTTCTTGATCCGCTGTGCGATCTCCTGCACCACGTTCCCGCCTCCTCCATACTCCATGGCGTACCGGATCTGTGGCTCGGCGGCGGTGGTGCGGGCGATGGCCAGGGCTCGGTTTTCGTATTCCTGGTCCAACTGGGCGCGCTGCGCGACGGCAAGCAGGATAAAGCCGATGGCGCTGGTCAGGGCGAGGATGGCCAGTTGCCACACAAGAATGCGGGCGTACAGCTTCCGGTTCCGGTCGCGCCATCCACGGATCCGATTCAGCGCGTGCAGGGACATTGTCCCGATTGTGCATGGCCACAACCGATCTGCCTACCCCCCCCGCGGGGCAGTGGTAGTGAGCACAACGCACACAACCTTCCTCAACGCGGGAAAGCCTCGTAACGCACGCAAGACTCGTCGCCCCGCCACACCCGCCCTACGGTCTCGACACCCGCTTGAAACCCCCGCGAAACGCATGGGTGCTTGCGGCTGAAAGGAGACGGATGCAATGGCTGCTGGAAGCAACCATGCAGTGAGGCCGCTGGCCGATCTCGGTGCCAAGGAGTCGAGGCAGGAACGCTCACGTATCGAGATGTCGGGGGTGACGAGGCGCTTCGCCTCGCCGACCGGCAAGCTGTTCACCGCGCTGCGGGATGTGAACTTCATCGTTGAGCCAGGTCAGTTCTGCGCCGTCGTCGGACCGACCGGCTGTGGCAAGTCGACCACGCTCGGCTTGGTCGCCGGGCTCGACCAGCCGAGCGCGGGCACGGTCCACGTGGGCGGGCAGGAAGTGAGGGGGATCACCTCGGGCATCAGCTTCATGTTCCAGGCCGACGCATTGCTGCCGTGGAAGACGGTGCTCGGCAACGTGGCGATGGGCCCGATGTTCCGCGGCGTCTCCAAGCAGAAGGCGCACGCCTCCGCCCGGGACTGGCTGCGCAGGGTGGGCCTCGCCGGTTTCGAGGACCACCACCCCCACCAGCTCTCCGGAGGTATGCGTAAACGCGCCAGCATGGCGGCGGCACTGATCAACGAGCCGTCGATCCTGCTCATGGACGAGCCTTTCGGTGCCCTGGATGTGCAGACCAAGGCGATCATGTCGAACGAGTTGCTCGGTCTGTGGGAAGAGCTCAAGCCCTCGGTGCTCTTCATCACCCACGACTTGGAGGAGGCCGTCGCTCTCGCCGACCGCGTCGTGGTGATGACTTCGCGCCCCGGGACGATCAAGGGCAGCTACGACATCGATCTTCCGCGGCCGCGCGGTGCGGTCCAGGAAATCCGCTTCGATCCCCGCTTCCTCGAACTCCACCACCAGATCTGGGAGTCGCTCAAAGACGAGGTGGAACGCGCCTACGCCGGCACTGCCCAGGCTTCGACCACTGAGGGAGGTAAATGATGAACGGAAGGACGGAACGGAGCGCGTCGCAAGCACATGACCCTCTTCATGAAGGCCGCAAGCCCGGTCGTTCACGACTCCGTTGGAAAATCCACAAAATGGATGTGTGTCCGTG
>JAFAUH010000005.1 GCA_019243445.1 Streptomycetaceae bacterium
CAGCTCATCTCGCGTCATCGACTCCACGTCCGGCACACCACGATCCAACCACACCGGCGGACGCGGCGAGTTCAGCGAGGAACTACACACGCACCGTCACATCAAGCCAGCCGCCATGACGCTCCGATTACCTGCTGAAAGTTTGCATAAGAGGCGATTCGCAAGCCTATAGCCGCTTTGCCGTCGCTCGAATGTGTGGGATTAGACTGACTCTACCCTTAGACGAGGCGAGCGCGCAGCCCCAGTCACCGCCAAATACTTGAACCGCCTCTCCGACCTGCTGCTCATCCTGGCGCGAACGGCCAACAAGGAGCGCGGCGACGTGCTCTGGGTGCCCGGCGAGAACCGGTAAAAGCAGGAGGCATAGGCCAGTTCACGGCAGATTGTTCTGTTACTTACGTGGACGAAGCCTCAGGGTCTCGGCGAGTTGGTCGGCGAGTTCGAAAAGCCGCTCGCTGTGCGGGACAGCCGTCCAGCTCATGAAGAGCACCACCGCGCAATCCAGCCGTACGGGGTTCTCGGGACACGTCACGTACACGACTGTCTGGACTACCAGTGCATCCCCGAATTCGTCGGTGGCCGCTGCGAATTTCCGGCGTACGCGTACCGTGCGGCCGATCCGCAGATCCCCGTAGACGATCTCCGGTTCGTCGATACCGTCCGGCGTCGACATCGCGAAGTAGTCCCGCAAAGCGTCGAGCGTCGGTTCACGCTGATCGGGCAGGGCCACGATCTGGCGCAGTTCGATCCGGGCCAGCTCCCCGCTCGTGGGATCAGGGCAGAAGGAGAAGGCAAAGAGGGGCTTGCGGGTACGGGAGTCGAGCGCCGCATCGACGAGGGTATCGGCCAAAGTGGACGCAGTATCGGAGTCAACGTCCGGGTAGCCCGCAAGCAGTGCATTGGTCACCGTCGAAGCCCACGGGCGCGGATCTTTGTCGTCATCCACCGGAAGCGGGACCGCCGCCACAGGTCCCTTGAAGATGATCCGCCAATCGTCGGAGCAAGCCAAAGGGTTGTCTGACGCGCTGGTAATGGGCATCAGGGCACCCACTTCAGCGTTCGGGCAATCTGGTCGAAAAGTACGATGAGGGCTTTGGCGAGAGGCGCCACAGGAGTGGAGAACGACAGCGTCAGACGTCCGGGTGTACCTGGCACCGGTACCTGGAAGTCGAGGTGCGTGACGGGAAGGGTGAGCCCGGCCATGGCGGGATCTTCCGGCCTCGGTTGCCTCTGGTAGTAGTGGCGTACTGCCTTGCCTGCCGGAAGTGTCACCACTTCCGCGACACCGTCCGTGAGGCTGTCTACCACTCGCTCCAGCGGTGGATGCTCACCGCCGTCAGGCGGTGGTGAATAACTCACGACGAGACCGGCTGCGATGGGGATGCCCGCTGCTGCCAGCATTGACAGATACAGTTCGGTGCCGCCGTTGGCATAGGCGGTGACGGCTTGCTCGCACAGCTGGTCCCGGACTTGCTGCTTGGTGTGTGGAGCGTTGTCGACGCCGCGGAACCGTCGCTCGACGAAGGCATGGATCCGCTTTTCCCACAGAGCGGGATCAAGGGCGATGCGGAACCATCCGTCGGGCACGAACAGGCGGTAGTCGGAAGGAGGTACGACGGTCACTGGCCGATGCTCTCCGCGTCTGTCTCCTTCGCGTCACGGGAGGACACCGCCTTCATGACCCGGCCGAAGTACAGGATGCCAATGGCGAGAGTGACGACGAGCAGCGCGATGGTCGCAAGCGTGCTGTTGCCATGCAACGCGATCCAGGCCCAGCCCGCCCACACGGCCACCAGCCTCATGAATTCATGAGGCTTGGCCCGCGTCGAGACCGCTGAACTGATGCCGCCGCCCGACCTGTCCGAAAAGCTCGACGCAGCCTTCGGAACAGACGGGTTGTTCGGCAGACTCTACGAACTGGCCAAGCGCGAGGCACATCCGGACCAGTACCGACGGTTCATGGACTTCGAGGCGCGGGCCACGGGCATCGAAAACTATGAACCCCAGGTTGTGCCTGGTCCGTTGCAGAGCGAGGCGTACGCTCGTGCGCTACTGAGCTGCCAGGAGGACCTCTCGGAAGAGCAGATCGAGGAGCGCGTCGCTGCCCGGATGTCCAGGAAGGAACGGCAGCGCTCGGACTCTCCTCCGCTCCGGTGGGCGATCATTGACGAGTCCGTACTGCAGCGCCAGGTCGGCAGCAGGGAGTGTATGTATGAGCAACTGGCTTGGTTGCTCGAGCAGGTGGATACTCCGCACAGTAAGGTTCAAGTCATGCCGTTCACCGCGGGACCGCACTCGTTGATGAGCGGCGCGCTGACGTTGCTGACACTCCCCGACGGCTCAACAGTGGCCTACGAAGAAGGCATCAAGGTCAGCCACCTCTACGAGGATCCAGAATCGGTGCAGAAGTGGCGGCGCCAGTACGAGGTACTGCGAGCCAACTCCCTCTCGCTGGCGGAGTCGGCAGAGTTGATTCAGAAGGCAATGGAGGACTACAAGCCATGCGACACACCCCCGACCTGAGCACCGCCTGCTGGCGCAAGAGCAGCTATAGCAACACCAACGGGGGCAACTGCGTCGAGATCGCCGAAGGCTTCCCCGGCGTAGTTCCGGTACGCGACAGCAAGAACCCTGACGAACCCGGGCTGACCTTCCCAACATTGCTTTGGACCTCATTCGTCAGGGCCGTCAAGCATGGAGAGTTCCGCTCCAACTGATCCGTATCTGGGCGCGGGTCCCGCACCGCGCGGAATGCATGCCCCCACCCAGCTCGTCGCTCGACCAGTCTCCCCACTTCGGATCGTTGCCGAGCATGTCCAGCAGTACGCAGGAGTCCACCAAGGTCTTACTCACCGCGCAGCAGCTCCATCAGCTCGTCGGTGGACATGCCCCATGTCTCAGGATTGTTGGCGCTCCCACGCGCACGGCGCACGGCGCGCTGCCCGTGTGTCTCACCGGTCTGCGCGGGCTCTACCAGGGGTTTGGGGTGTGCGGCATCGTACTGGAAGAGGAGCAGTGCGTACTCCTGGAGGGACTTTCCGGCCTGAGCGGCTTGGACCTTGAGGGCCGCGAAGACGTCATCCGGGACGTCTCGGACCGTGATCGCGGTCATAGGGCAATTCTGCCTGCAATGCATGCGAACGCAGGCAGGCTGCGCTTCCTCACGCCCAGGACCGCACATTCGCGACCCGGACTCTCAAGCGACGTTGACGCGTTGGCCGGGCGGGGCGGCCTCCAGCCAGGCGAGGAAGCCGGTCAGTGCGTCGTCGCTCATCGCGAGCTCCAGGCGGGTGCCCCGGTACATACAGATCAGCACCACGGCGTCGGAGAGCAGGGCCAGCTCTTCCTCACCCTGCGGATGACGGCGCTCGACGACCTCGATCGCGTCGCGCTCGAGCATCCGGCGCGGCCTCGGCGCGTACGAGAAGACGCGGAACCATTCGACGCGGTCACCGCTGTAGCGGGCCACCCCGTAGACCCATCCCCTGCCGAGGTCACCCTCCACCGCGCTGCCGTCACGGAGCGCGCGCAAGCTGCAGTCGAAGGTACCGCCGGCCCGCTGGATCAGCCGACGGCGCAGGCCAAA
The DNA here is from genome assembly GCA_019243445.1 of Streptomycetaceae bacterium. Lineage (GTDB taxonomy): Bacteria > Actinomycetota > Actinomycetes > Streptomycetales > Streptomycetaceae > Streptantibioticus_B. The sequence goes on from JAFAUH010000005.1 coordinate 3,587, forward strand.
GAAGAAAAGGCCCAGCACAGCCACCACGAGCGCGGTCATGAACACCTGCAAAGCGAGGACCATGTCCACTGACCTCCTCGCCTCGAGTCCGGGGCTGCCGGACGCTTACTCAACCTCAACAAGCCAACACTTTTGCTGCGGCTGGGCCGCGGGCCGGCCCTCATCGGCGGTCCGCGGCCCGAGACCGGTCTTTCAGTGCGTGCCTGTGGCGGCACGCAGCCGGATGGCGGCGCGCTTTTCTGCGATGGCGTCCGCTTCCGACTTGGCACGTTCAAGCGCACGCTCGGCGCGCTCGACGTCGATCTCGTCGGCAAGCTCGGCGATCTCGGCGAGAATCGAGAGCTTGTTGTCGGAGAACGAGATGAATCCTCCGTGCACGGCCGCGACGACGGTACCGCCGTCGGTCGTACGGATGGTGACAGGGTCGGACTCCAGCACGCTGAGCAGCGGACTGTGGCCCGGCATGATGCCAATGTCGCCCGACGCCGTGCGCGCGACGACGATCGTGGCTTCGCCCGACCAGACCTTGCGGTCGGCGGCGACCAGCTCGACGTGCAGCTCGGCCAAGATGGCTCCTCGGGTCTCCACCTGCCGGCTTAAGGCAGGTGATGGGTCACAGGATAACTGGGCGTGGGACGGGGGCGGGACTAAGCCCGCCCCCTTGGAGGCCGCGCTTCCTCTCGGCGCGCCCTCTCCCCACAACCCGGGTGCCAGACGTCAGGAGACGCCCAGCTTCTTGGCGTTGGCCTTGAGGTCGTCCAGGCCACCGCACATGAAGAACGCCTGCTCGGGGAAGTGGTCGAATTCACCGTCGGCGATGGCGTTGAACGCCGTGATCGACTCGTCCAGCGGGACGTCGGAGCCGTCCACACCGGTGAACTGCTTCGCCACGTGGGTGTTCTGCGACAGGAACCGCTCGATGCGGCGGGCGCGGTAGACCGTGGTCTTGTCCTCTTCACCCAGCTCGTCGATACCGAGAATGGCGATGATGTCCTGGAGGTCCTTGTACTTCTGCAGGATGCCCTTGACACGCATGGCGCACTCGTAGTGCTCCTGCTTGATGTAGCGCGGGTCCAGGATGCGGGACGTGGAGTCCAGCGGGTCCACGGCCGGGTAGATGCCCTTTTCCGAGATCGGCCGGGAGAGCACCGTCGTCGCGTCGAGATGCGCGAAGGTGGTCGCCGGGGCCGGGTCGGTGAGGTCGTCCGCCGGGACGTAGATCGCCTGCATCGAGGTGATCGAGTGACCACGGGTGGAGGTGATGCGCTCCTGCAGGATGCCCATCTCGTCGGCGAGGTTCGGCTGGTAACCCACTGCGGAGGGCATACGGCCGAGCAGCGTGGAGACCTCGGAACCGGCCTGCGTGAAGCGGAAGATGTTGTCGATGAAGAACAGCACGTCCTGCTTTTGCACATCGCGGAAGTACTCCGCCATGGTCAGGCCCGCGAGCGCGACCCGCAGACGGGTGCCCGGCGGCTCGTCCATCTGGCCGAAGACCAGCGCGGTCTTGTCGATGACGCCGGAGTCGGTCATCTCCTCGATGAGGTCGTTGCCCTCACGGGTGCGCTCACCGACGCCCGCGAAGACCGACACGCCCTCGTGGAGGTTGGCGACGCGGTAGATCATCTCCTGGATGAGCACCGTCTTGCCGACACCCGCGCCCCCGAACAGGCCGATCTTTCCACCCTTGACGTACGGGGTGAGCAGGTCGATGACCTTGACGCCGGTCTCGAACATCTCCGTCTTCGACTCGAGCTGGTCGAAGTTGGGGGCTTTGCGGTGGATGGTCCAGCGCTCGGAGCCCTTGACCGACTCAGGGTCGGTGTTGAGCACCTCACCCAAGGTGTTGAACACTTTGCCCTTGGTGACGTCGCCGACCGGCACAGTGATGCCGGTGCCGGTGTCGGTCACCACGGCCTGGCGGACCAGGCCGTCAGTGGGCTGCATGGAGATCGCACGGACCAGTCCCTCGCCGAGGTGCTGGGCGACCTCGAGGGTCAGGGTCTTCTTCGCTCCGGCTGCGGAGGGGTCGGCGACCTCGACGTGCAGCGCGTTGTAGATCTCCGGCATCGCGTCGACGGGGAACTCCACGTCGACGACCGGGCCGATGACTCGCGCGACACGGCCCGTCGCGGCGACCGCCTCAGGGGTCGTCTCAACAGTGGTGGTCATAGTTATCAGTCACTCCCCGCGATGGCAGCGTCCAAAGCAGCCTTGCCACCGACGATCTCGCTGATTTCCTGGGTGATATCGGCCTGGCGGGCCGCGTTGGCAAGCCGCGAGAGCGACTTGATGAGTTCTTCGGCGTTGTCGGTCGCCGACTTCATCGCCCGGCGGCGGGCGGCGTGCTCGGAGGCCGCCGCCTGCAGCAGGGCGTTGTAGATCCGGCTCTCGACATACCGCGGCAGCAGCGCGTCCAGCACGCCCTCGGGGGACGGCTCGAACTCGTACAGCGGGCGCAGCTTGCCGCCGCTCACCTCCGTCTCGACCTCGTCGAGGCTGAGGGGCAGCATCCGGCGGCCGACCGGCGTCTGCGTCATCATCGACACGAATTCCGTGAAGACGATGTGCAGCTCATCGACACCGCCCTCGGCCGCGCCTGTGATCACGGACTCGATCAGGGGGTCGGCGACCCGCTTGGCGTCCGCGTACGTCGGGCTGTCGGTGAAACCCATCCACGACTCGGCGATGTCCCGGCCGCGGAAGTTGTAGTACGCGACACCCTTGCGGCCCACGATGTACGGCACGACCTCCTTGCCCTCGGAGCGCAGCCGCTCCGTGAGCTGCTCGGCGGCCTTGATCACGTTGGCGGAGTAACCGCCCGCCAGACCGCGGTCGCTCGTGATGAGCAGGATCGCGACGCGGACCGGGTTGTCCGCCTCGGTAGTGAGCGGATGCTTGTGGCCGGAGCCGGTGGCAACCGCCGTCACTGCACGAGTCAGTTCATCGGCGTACGGAGTGGAGGCCGCCACCGCGCGCTGCGCCTTGACAATGCGGGCGGCGGCGATCATCTCCATCGCCTTGGTGATCTTCTTGGTGGCGGTGACGGAGCGGATGCGGCGCTTGTAGACCCGAAGTTGGGCGCCCATGCTCAGCCCTCACCCAGCAGCTTGCCGTCCGAGGTCTCGAACTGCTTCTTGAAGGTGTCGACCGCCTCGGAGATGGCCTCAATGGTCTCGTCGGGCATCTTCTTGCCTTCGCGGATGCTGGTCAGGAGCTCCTTCTTCTCCCGGCCCATCCAGTCCAGCAGCTCCCGCTCGAAGCGGCGGATGTCCGTCACCGGCACATCGTCCATCTTGCCGTTGGTGCCGGCCCAGATGGAGACGACCTGCTCCTCGACGGGGTACGGGGCGTACTGGCCCTGCTTGAGCAGCTCGACCATGCGCTTACCGCGTTCCAGTTGCGCCTTGGAGGCGGCGTCCAGGTCGGAGCCGAAGGCGGCGAACGCCTCGAGCTCGCGGTACTGGGCAAGGTCCACCCTCAGGCGGCCGGAAACCTGCTTTTGAGCCGGGTGCTGAGCCGCGCCACCGACACGGGAGACCGAGATACCGACGTTCACCGCCGGGCGCACGCCCGCGTTGAACAGGTCGGACTCCAAGAAGCACTGACCGTCGGTGATGGAGATGACGTTGGTCGGGATGAACGCCGACACGTCATTGGCCTTGGTCTCGACGACCGGGAGCCCCGTCATCGAGCCCGCGCCCATGTCGTCGGAGAGCTTGGCGCAGCGCTCCAGCAGGCGGGAGTGCAGGTAGAAGACATCACCCGGGTAGGCCTCACGACCCGGCGGGCGGCGCAGCAGCAGGGAGACAGCACGGTAGGCGTCGGCCTGCTTGGACAGGTCGTCGAAGATGATCAGGACGTGCTTGCCCTGGTACATCCAGTGCTGGCCGATGGCCGATCCGGTGTAAGGGGCAAGGTACTTGAAGCCGGCGGGGTCGGACGCCGGGGCGGCGACGATCGTCGTGTACTCCAAGGCACCCGACTCCTCCAGCGCGCCGCGCACGGAGGCGATGGTGGAGCCCTTCTGACCGATGGCGACGTAGATGCAGCGGACCTGCTTCGCCGGGTCGCCGGAGCGCCAGTTGTCGCGCTGGTTGATGATCGTGTCGACGGCCAGGGCGGTCTTGCCGGTCTGGCGGTCGCCGATGATCAGCTGGCGCTGGCCGCGGCCGATCGGGGTCATGGAGTCGACGGCCTTCAGGCCGGTCTGCATCGGCTCGTGCACCGACTTGCGCTGCATGACTGTGGGGGCCTGCAGTTCGAGGGCGCGGCGGCCCTCGGTCTCGATTTCGCCGAGGCCGTCGATCGGGTTGCCCAGCGGGTCGACGACGCGGCCGAGGTAGCCCTCGCCAACGGCCACCGACAGCACCTCGCCGGTGCGGCGGACGGCCTGCCCTTCCTCGATACCGCTGAACTCACCGAGGATGACGGCGCCGATCTCCCGCTCCTCGAGGTTGAGGGCGAGACCGAGGGTGCCGTCCTCGAATTTCAGCAGCTCGTTCGCCATGGCCGAGGGCAGTCCCTCGACCTTTGCGATGCCGTCGCCGGCCTCGCTGACCGTACCGACCTCCTCGCGCGAGGCCGCGTCCGGCTTGTACGACTGGACGAAGTTCTCCAGCGCGTCCCGGATCTCCTCCGGCCGGATCGTGAGCTCCGCCATCTGGATTCCCTGCTCTCCTTGTTGGGCCCGAAGTTTCTTGCAGGTCAGGGGCTTTCCCCGCCCGCTACGGCCCAACCAGGGCCGCTTCCGTGCTGTCTAGTCTGTTCGCCCCGCTGCGTCAGCAGCTGGTGTTGCGGTCGCCCGCCCCCATGCTCCGCGGCCGGCCAGGCCGATTACTCGGCCAACCGCCGCGTCGCCTCTTCGAGGCGGCCGACGACCGTGCCGTCGATGACCTCGTCGCCGACCCGCACGCTGATCCCGCCGAGGACTTCAGGGTCCACGTCCAAGTTCAGGTGCACTGGGTGGCCGTACAGTGTGGCCAACGCCGCGCCGAGGCGACGCTTTTGTCGGTCGGACACTGGAATCGCTGTCGTCACCACCGCGACCACCCGACCACGGCGAGCTGCGGCCAGTTTGGAGAGGGCATCGAGCCCCGCTTCCAGGCTACGGCCCCGCGGAAGTGCCACAAGGCGCGTGACGAGCCGGACGGTGACGGAGTGCGCCCTACCGCTCAGCAGGGTGCGGACCAGCTCGGTCTTGGCTGTGCCCGTCGCCCTGCTGTCGCTGAGCGCGGCGCGCAGGTCGGGGGCGGAGGCGACGATCCGCGCGGTGCGGAACAGCTCGTCCTCGACGTCGTCCAGGGCTCCGCTGCGCTCCGCGCCGATGATCTCGGCGAGGGAGGAGAGTTCCTCCACCGCGTCGACCAGGTCACGTGAGGCCGACCAGCGGGACCGGACCATCCCGGAGACCAAGTCGAGCGTCTCGTCTCCGACTTGCCCGGCCAGCAGCCGCTGCACCAAGCCGACCTTGGCCTCGCCGGCCTGCGCCGGGTCGGTGAGGATCCGGCGCAGCGACACCTCGCGGTCGAGCAGCGCCGTGACGGCGGCCAGTTCCTCGGCGAGCCTGACGACGCGGACGGGGGTGTTGTCCGTCAGCGCCTCCAGTCGCTCACGGGCGGCGGCGTTCGACTGACGTGTGGTGTTGCTCACGTGGCGGCACCCTGTGTCTGCTCCGCCTTGACCTCAAGGTCGCTCAGGAAGCGGTCGACAACCCGGCTTTGGCGTGCGGCGTCCTCGAGGGACTCGCCGACGATACGGCCGGCCAAGTCGGTGGCGAGGCGGCCGACTTCCTGACGCAGCGCGACGGTCACCTGACGGCGCTCTGCCTCGATCTGCGCGTGGCCGGCAGCGATGATGGCCTCGCGCTGGCGCTGGGCCTCCTCGCGCATCTCCGCGATGATCATCGCACCCTGCTCGCGGGCCTGCTCGGTGATCCGGGCTGCCTCGTGGCGTGCCTCGGCGAGCTGGGCCTTGTATTCCTCGAGTGTCCGGGTGGCTTCGGCCTGTGCTGCCTCCGCACGTTCCAGGCCACCCTCGATCGCGTCACGCCGCTCTTCCAGGGTCTTCTGGATGTTCGGCAGGAGCTTCTTTCCGAGGACGCCGAAGACGATGAAGAAGCAGAGCAGCCCGATGATCAGTTCCGTGGGCTCGGGGATGAGCGGATTCTGCGGCCCCCCCGATGCCAGGAAAGTCATCATGTCTGAACCTTTCGTCGAGTGTGGCTACTGGTCGGCCAGGTCAGGCGAAGATGAAGGGGACGACCAGGCCGAGGAGCGCCAGGACCTCACAGAGCGCGAAGCCGAGGAACATGTTGGTACGGATGATCGGCATGGCCTCGGGCTGGCGGGCCATGGCCTCGATCGAGTGGCCGAAGACGAGACCGATGCCAACGCCGGGGCCGATGGCGGCAAGACCGTAGGCGACGGCGCCCAGGTTGCCCCTGAGTCCAGTGGTGGCAGCGATGTTAACGAGGTCGGCAGACATTTCCCTGTCTTCCTGTGTGATGCGGTCCGATGGGGGGCTTCCCAGCGGAAGTCTGATGGGGGCGGAGGCTGCGATCGGCGATCAGTGATCAGTGACCTTCTTCAAGCGCTCCACTGATGTAGATCGACGCGAGCAGCGTGAAGATGTACGCCTGAAGGAACTGGATCAGCAACTCGAACGCGGTCATGGCCACCGAGAGGATGAAAGAGCCACCGGCGATGGCCGCCATGAACGAGGGAGTGAGCAGGTACCAGGCGGCGACGCTGAACATCACGATCAGCATGTGACCGGCGAACATGTTGGCCCACAGTCGCACCGCGAGGGTGAACGGGCGGGTGATCACGTTCTGGATGAACTCCAGGAGCACGATCAGCGGCGCAATGGGCTTGGGAAGGCCATCGAGCCAGACCAGGTTCTTGACGCCGCCCTTGAGGCCGTGGGTCTTGAACGTCAGGAACATATAGGTGATCCACACCAGCGCCGCGAGGGCGACCGGGAACGCGAAACGCGAGGTCGCCGGGAACTGCGCCAGCGGGATGATGGACATGATGTTCATGATCCACACGAAGAAGAAGATCGACATCAGGAAGGGGATGTACTTGTCGCCCTTCTTGCCGATCACTTCGCGGGCGATGCCGCGGGCGATGAAGTTGTAGCCGATCTCGCCGACCAGCTGCAGCTTCCCGGGGATCAGCTTCGGTTTGGCGAACGCGGTCCAGAAAAATCCGACGACGATCAACATGCAGATGACCGCGAGCAGCATCGGCTTGGTGAAGTCGATACTGCCGATGGAAAAGATCGGCTTGAAGTCGAACGAGTTGAGGCCCGGCGCGGGGAAGCCACAGTTCGCGTTGATGTGGCATCCGCCCTCAGCGAGCGGCAGCGTGTGGGCACTCACCCGTGACTCCTTCGTCGTGACGCATAAGTAACTGCAACCCTGTGTGTCAACGCGGCTGGTGAGGCCGCTGGTCGGCGCTGCGGACATGGCGTGGCGGTGCCACCGGTGTCCACGGGGAGCCTGCATCGAAGACCGGGCACCCGGGATCCGCACTGCCGCCGCAGCTTTGGATCCCCACCGCGGCAGCGGCTGGCGTCCGTGCTGCTGCAGCAGCTGATGTCCCCGCTGCGGCAGTAGCTGATGTCCCTGCTGCGGCAGTAGCTGATGTCGGAGTACACCGCTGGCCGAGGGGGCGGCACCCTCTTCGAGCGAGAGGGGCCCCCACGGCTGGATGCTCTTCCGGACGATAGCAGACTGGAATCAAGACTCTTTACGCACCTCTTACGCCCCATCAGCAGATCCCGTCGGAACACCCCCGCGTCGGCGGGGAGACGCAGCCTCCTCAGCGGACTCGGTCTCCTTGGCGGGCACCGACGGCTCGGGATCGACGTAGAGCATCCTGCCAGCGAGGCTGTGACGCATCTGGCCGCCGATCCACGCCAGCGCGGTGACCAGCAAAGTGAGGGCGAAGGCCTTGCCGTTGAACAAGGTAGTGCCGCTGAACACGATGATGAAGACTCCCATGAGGAGAATTTGCACCGCGTAGATCAGCATCCCGGCCATCATCGCCACCTGCGGCCGGTCTCGGGTCAGGCGCATCAGCGCCGCGAACCCGAGGCCGTAGAAGAAGGCGACCACGGCGACTCCCACCACAGCGCCGATCAGGCCTTTTTCGCCTTTGACGAGCGCGCTGACGACGGTGGCGACGATTCCCACCGGGGCGGCGATCATCGCGGCGCCCCGGAGAATCCGGGCGTCGTTTGACTGCATGGGGGGCAGCTCCGGCAGGGTTCGGGGGCTGGGGCACTACCGAGCGTACAGGCGGTCGGCAGTACAGGCGGACGGCGAAGGGCGCCTTGGTCGCATCCCCGCTCATCTGGGGCCTTGGACACTCGTCGGTGCCTTCGTGAAGAGTATCACAAAATATTTGATGCGGTCTTTACCTACTCGGTGTGCTCGTTGTCACACTTATAGGTGAAACTCCACCGCATTGGCTGGTGGCTAGTCAATCCACACACTAATGCTAACGACAAGTCCGTAAAGGCCATAAAGGCAATAAAGGACGTAAGCGACCAATCGCTATCATCCCTGCTGCGTGCTGGTCACCCGGCGTCGCTCGGGAAGACGTGAGCGGTCTCCTATCGCAGTCGCGCCATGCAGGCCGTGGACTCCAGGGACCGAAGCCTCCGCCCCCGAAGCCGCTGCCGCCGCAGCCTCGGCGGCCGCTTCCGGCACTTCCTTCCGCCGCGCTGCCCCTGCACCTCGACGGCTCTGCCGGTACCTGGGCGGCACGATGGCCTCCGCCCAGCGCGGCGCGTGCGGCTGGAAGCGCGGCAGCAGCAGCACGACGAGCCCGACGGCGCTCAACCCGACGACGGTGAGCAGGATCCACATGCTGGATGACCGCGCCGAGAAGCCCACCGTGCCGAAGGCGATCACAGCCGACCAGAAGTACATGATCAGCACAGCACGGCTGTGCGAATGCCCGATCTGCAGCAGCCGGTGGTGCAGGTGCCCCCGGTCGGCGGCGAAGGGCGACTGGCCGTTCCACGTCCGACGGACGATCGCCAGGATCAGGTCGGTGGCGGGGATCGCGATGAGGGTGAGCGGCAGCAGCAGCGGCATGTAGACGGGCACCATCTCATGGACGGTGTCACGCAACGAACCGGTGGTATTGGTGATCACATCCGGGTCCACCTGCCCGGTGACCGAGATCGCGGAGGCGGCCATCACCAGGCCGAGCAGCAGCGCGCCCGAGTCGCCCATGAAGATCCGCGCCGGATGGATGTTGTGCGGCAGGAAGCCGACGCACATACCTACCAGGATCGCGCTGAAGAGCGTCGCCGGAGCGGCCTGCTCCACCCCGTACCCGAACCACAATCGGTAGGCATACATGAAGAACGCGATCCCGGCGATGCACACCATGCCGGCCGCCAAGCCGTCGAGCCCGTCGACAAAATTGACAGCATTGACGGTGATGACCACCAAAGCCACCGTCAGAAGCGTTCCTTGCATCGGGCTCAGCGAGACCGTGCCGAAGCCGGGCACCGGCAGCCACAAGATGGTCAGGCCCTGCATCACCATCACGCCCGCGGCGATCATCTGCCCGCCGAGCTTGATGAGCGCGTCAACCCCCCACTTGTCGTCCAGCACGCCGAGCAGCCAGATCAGCCCTGCGCCGGAGAGCAGCGCCCGTGGTTCGTTGGTCTGGGCGAAGACGTCGCGCAGACTGGTGAGCTGCGAGGCCACCAGCAGCCCGGCGCACAGGCCGCCGAACATCGCGATGCCGCCGAGCCGCGGGGTCGGCTCACGATGCACGTCCCGTGCGCGGATCTCGGGCATGGCTCCGGCAGCGATGGCGAACTTCCGCACCGGGCCGGTCAGCAGATACGTGACGGCCGCTGCGACGCAAAGTGTCAGAAGATATTCGCGCACAGCGTCACACCTTATTCGCCTCTGAGCACGAGCCACGAGGAATCCACGAACAATACCGAGGACACCCAGGAACGCCCCGCGGTTGCATCACCGGTTTCCTCACCGTGCATGAAGTTGCATCACCGTGCATAGGGCGGGAACGCGGCGACGAGCTCGGCGACCCGCGCAGCCGTCCCCGGCTCCTCCCGCAGCGCGCTACCGATCGCCTTGGCGACCTGCGCCATCTCGGCCTCCCGCATACCCTGCGAGGTGACCGCGGCCGTCCCGACGCGGATCCCCGAGCAGCCGTCGGCGGGCACCGGATCGCCGGGCATCGCGCACTTGTCGACGACGATGCGGCAGGCAGCGCAGCGCCCGCGCGCCCGCAGGCCGCCGACTCCGAGCGGGGTGGTGGCCGCGGTGATCAGGTGGGTGTCCGTGCCCCCGGTCTGCAGTTCCATGCCCTCGGCCGCGAGTCCCTCGGCGAGTGCCCGGGCGTTGGCGGTGACCTGGTGGGCATAGGCCCGGAAAGCCGGGGTCGCCGCCTCGCCGAGCGCCACGGCGGTGGCGGCGATGGTGTGCATCTGCGGGCCGCCCTGGGTGAACGGGAAGACGGCACGGTCGATGCGGCGGGCAAGCTCCGAGCCGCACAGCAGGAGACCACCGCGTGGGCCGCGCAACAGTTTGTGCGTGGTCGCGCACACCACGTCCGCGTAAGGGACGGGGCTGGGCGCGGCTCCCCCGGCGACCAGGCCGAGGGTATGGGCGGCGTCGACGATCAGATATGCATCGACCTCGTCGGCGATCTGACGGAAGACGGCGTAATCGATGTGCCGGGGGTAGGAGATCGCCCCGGCCACGATCGCCTTGGGGCGGCGGGCGTGGGCGAGGTCGCGTACCTGGTCGTAGTCGATGAAGCCGGTTTCGGGATCGACGCCGTAGCCCGCGAAGTCGAACCAGCGGCCGGAGAAGTTGGCGGGCGACCCATGGGTGAGGTGGCCGCCGTCGGGCAGCGCCATCGCCAGCACGGTGTCCCCCGGGACGAGCACGGCGGCGTACGCGGCCAACACGGCGAGCGCACCCGAGTACGGCTGGACGTTGGCGTGCTCGCAGCCGAAGAGCGCACAGGCTCGCTCGACGGCCAGCCGTTCCGCGAGGTCGACGAGCTCACAGCCGCCATGGTGACGGTGGCCCGGGTAGCCCTCGGCGTACTTGTTGGTGAGCGGTGAGCCGAGGGCGGCCAAAACAGCGGGTGAGGTGAAGTTCTCGGCCGCGATGAGCTGGAGCTGGGTGGACTGGCGCTCGTACTCGGCCAGCAGCACGCCGGCGAGCTCGGGGTCTTGGCGGCGCAGCGCGGCGAAGTCCGCTGCCCAGGGCGCTGCAGGTGTTTCGGGTGTGGGGGTGGGCGAGGCAACCGTCATGGGACTCGCTCCCGGCGTGAATGGGGACTTGTCCCCACTGTAGGCGCGCTGACGGATTGCTGCGCTCCCCACGCACTCCGGAGGGGCTCTGGGGCTTGCTCCGGCGAGAAAACACCTCTTGGCACACCTGTCAGCGCAGCTGTCAGCACACCTGTCAGCGCTTACGCGCCGGGACTCCCGTGAGTGCGGTGACGACGGGGTCGAGTGCGGTGTGGATCTCTTCTCCGATGTGACGGAATACGGTCACAGGCGCCCCGTACGGGTCGGAGACCTCGTCCGCCTCGGCGCTCGGTGCCTGGAGCCAGCCGCGCAGCGCAGCGGCTGCGCGGACCAGCGCGCGGGCGCGTTCGATCACCCCGCCGTCGGGTAGCGTCGCAGGGTCTATTGCCCGCACCAGCCGAGTGAACTCCTTGAGCGTGAAGGTGCGCAGCCCTGCCGCGTGGCCCATCGAGATGACCTGGGCGCGGTGGTCACGGGTAGCGGTCAGCACCAAGTCGGCCTCGATCACATGCTCGTCGAGCAGTTCGCTGCCGCGAAATCCCTCGGGGTCCGCGCCGTACTCCGTGAGCACCGTGGCCGCGTGCGTCTCCATGGGCGCGTCGACATGGCCCCAGGTGCCCGCTGAGTGCACGGTGATCCGGTCGGCGCCCGCCCCCAGCCGCTGGTCGAGTTCAAGGCGGGTGAGGCGCTCGGCCATGGGCGAACGGCATACGCTGCCGGTGCACACATACAGGACGCGGAAACGATCCGTCTCGGCGACACGTCCCCCTCCGGGTATGGCGACGGCGGGCCGGCTGCCCCCCTGCAGCCCGGCCATCAATGGGATTCCTCCAAGTCGGGTACGACCTCCCGGAGCTGTTCCGCGCTGAGCGCACCGGCCCGCAGTAGCACCGGCGTCTTGCCGGTCACGTCGACGATCGACGACGGCACGCTGGCAGGGGTCGGACCGCCGTCCAGGTAGACTGACACGGCATCACCGAGCATGCTCTGCGCGGCGTCGCAGTCCTGCGGTGCCGGCTGGCCGGTGAGGTTGGCGCTGGAGACGGCCATCGGTCCCGTCTCGGTGAGCAGTTCGATCGCGACGGGGTGCAGCGGCATACGCACCGCGACCGTGCCGCGGGTATCGCCGAGATCCCACCGCAGCGACGGCTGGTGGCGGGTGACGAGGGTCAACGCGCCCGGCCAGAAAGCGTCGACGAGCTCCCAGGCCAGTTCGGAGAAGTCAGCGACAAGGCCGTGCAAGGTGGCCGGCGAACCGACCAGCACCGGCGACGGCATATGGCGGCCACGCCCCTTGGCCTCCAACAGGCCCCCTACGGCCTCGGAGTTGAAGGCATCGGCACCGAGACCGTACACGGTGTCGGTGGGCAGCACCACGAGCTCGCCGCGGCGTACGGCCGATGCGGCTTCGCGCAGCCCGGCAGCGCGGTCGGACGCTTCGGAACAGTCATAACGCCGTGCCATGTAACCAGCCTCCGGTTGTGGTGCATTCGCTTGGGATGCCGCCCCTCGCCGGGAATCGTACGTACCGTTCACGGCATCGCCTTACGGGCGGAGGTAAAGCGCGGGCGGTTGTTGAGGTCGCGGTGGTCTGCTGCGTCGGCCCACCCCGTCTCCTCGTTGAAGATCCACGGAACTTGGCCACCCTGGGTGTCGGCGTGTTCGACCACGACGACGCCGCCGGGACGCAGCAGCCGGTGTGCAGTGCGTTCGATGCCGCGGATGGTGTCGAGGCCGTCCTCGCCGGAGAACAGGGCCAGCTGCGGGTCGTGGTCGCGGGCCTCGGGTGCGACGTACTCCCACTCGGTCAGCGGGATGTACGGCGGGTTGCTGACCACCAGATCGACCTGGCCGTTCAGCTCGGGCAGCGCGGTCAGCGCATCGCCCTGATGGAGAACGACGCGGGAGCCGTCGACGTTCTTCCGCGTCCAGTAAAGGGCGCCTTCGTCGAGCTCGACGGCATGCACGCGCGAACGCGGGACTTCCTGGGCGAGGGCGAGCGCGATCGCGCCCGAGCCGGTGCACAGGTCGACGATGAGCGGCTCGGCGACGTCCATGGCCCGTACGGCGTCTATCGCCCAGCCGACGACCGACTCGGTCTCCGGGCGGGGCACGAAGACTCCGGGGCCCACTTGGAGCTCCAGGTAACGGAAGAAGGCCCGGCCGGTGATGTGCTGCAGCGGCTCGCGGTTCTCGCGACGGGCCACCGCCTCCCAGTAGCACGCATCGAAATCAGCGTCGGGCACAGCCTGCAGCTCACCGCGCTTGACCCCGTGCACATACGCGGCCAGCTCCTCCGCGTCGAAACGCGGAGAGGGCACGCCCGCGTCGGCAAGCCGTTGGGTGGCCCGGGCCACCTCGGCGAGCAGCAGGGATCGCCGAGGGCGACCCTCGTTTTGCCACTGCACTCCTGGCCTCCCGCTGTCTTACTGCACCCTGGTGAGTCCTACCAGCTGCTGAGTCTTACTGCGCCGCGGCCAGCTTGGCCGCGGAGTCGGCGTCGACGCACGCCTGGATGACGGCCTCCAGATCGCCGTCGAGCACCTGGTTCAAGTTGTAGGCCTTGAAGCCCACGCGGTGGTCCGAGATGCGATTTTCGGGGAAGTTGTACGTCCGGACGCGCTCCGAACGGTCCACAGTACGCACCTGGCTGCGCCGTGCGTCGGATGCCTCCCGCTCGGCCTCTTCCTGTGCGGCGGCGAGCAGGCGGGAGCGCAGGATGCGCATCGCCGACTCCTTGTTCTGCAGCTGGCTCTTTTCGTTCTGGCAGGAGACGACGAGGCCGGTCGGCAGGTGGGTGATGCGCACCGCGGAGTCGGTGGTGTTGACGGACTGGCCGCCGGGCCCCGAAGAGCGGTAGACGTCGATCCGCAGGTCGTTCGAGTTGACCTCGACCTCGACCTCCTCCGCTTCGGGGATGACGAGTACGCCCGCGGCCGAGGTGTGGATACGGCCTTGGGACTCGGTAGCGGGCACCCGCTGCACGCGGTGCACCCCGCCCTCGTACTTCAGCCGCGCCCAGACGCCGTGGCCTGGATCAACATTGCCCCGGGCCTTGATGGCGACCTGGACGTCCTTGTAACCGCCGAGGTCGGAGGGGTTGGCGTCGAGGATCTCGGTCTTCCAGCCGACGCGCTCGGCGTAGCGCAGATACATCCGCAGCAGATCACCTGCGAAGAGCGCCGACTCCTCGCCGCCCTCGCCGGCCTTGACTTCGAGGATGACGTCCTTGTCGTCACTGGGATCGCGCGGGACGAGCAGCAGTCGCAGCTTGTCGGTGAGTTCTTCGCGCTGCTGCTCGAGCTGCTTGACCTCGGCAGCGAAGTCGGGGTCTTCCTGGGCGAGTTCGCGTGCGGTCTCGATGTCGTCGCCCGACTGCTTCCAGGCCCGGTAGGTGCCGACGACGGGTGTCAGCTCCGCATAGCGCTTGCCCAGCTTGCGTGCCTCGGCCTGGTCGGCGTGGACCGCCGGGTCGGCAAGTCGCTTCTCGAGGTCGGCGTGTTCGCCGATCAGTTCCTCGACCGCCTCGAACATCTTCGGTTCCCTATGTTATGAGCATGTATGAGCTGTGAGCGGGCCTGCAGGACGACAAAACGCCGGTCCGGCCGCCCCGTGGATTGAGGACGGCCGATAACCGGCGCAACGGCCCCGTCCCGGACTCCGCGCCCGGTAGATCCCCGATACGGGGCCGTCTGGTTCGCTACTTCTTGGCGGAGCCGGCCTTCTTGCCGAAGCGGGCCTCGAAGCGGGCCACGCGACCGCCGGTGTCGAGGATCTTCTGCTTGCCGGTGTAGAAGGGGTGGCAAGCGGAGCACATGTCGGCTCGGATCGAGCCGCCGGTCTTGGTGCTACGAGTGGTGAACGAGTTGCCGCAGGTGCAGGTCACCTGCGTCTCGACGTACTCCGGGTGGATGTCGCGCTTCAAGGGTTCTCCTAGGTTCGGGAGGGCGCCGGGTCGTGCTGCGGGATTGCGTCACGTGAACCGGGGCCGACGGACCAGTTTGCCAGGACTGGGCCGTACTCCCAAAACCGAGGGCGCGCCCCATGTATTCCGGGCATTCCGACTGCGTGAGCGACGCACGCGAGCAGGCGGAGTGGCCGGCCGACCGCGACATCAGCCGCTGACACGGCAGGCGAGGCCGGCCGCGGAGCCTGAGAGCGGGCGGAGAAGCTCACCAAAAAGCGTGAGCGACGCACGCGAGCAGGCGGAGTGGCCGGCCGAGACCTCGATCGAGGGGCGCGCCCTGGTCCGGGCTGGTTCAGTCGCCGTTGCCGGGTGTGGTCTTGGCGATCTGCATCAGGAACTCGGCGTTGGACTTGGTCTGCTTCATCTTGTCCAGCAGCAGCTCGATGGCCTGCTGCGAGTCGAGCGCGTGCAGCACCCGGCGCAGCTTCCAGACGATCGACAGCTCCTCGCTGGCGAGCAGGATCTCCTCCTTGCGGGTGCCGGATGGGTCGACGTCCACGGCGGGGAAGATCCGCTTGTCGGCGAGCTTCCGGTCGAGCTTGAGCTCCATGTTGCCGGTGCCCTTGAACTCTTCGAAGATCACCTCGTCCATCCGCGAGCCGGTCTCGACCAGCGCAGTGGCCAGGATGGTCAACGAGCCGCCGTCTTCGATGTTGCGCGCGGCGCCGAAGAACTTCTTCGGGGGGTAGAGCGCGGTCGAGTCGACACCACCGGACAAGATGCGGCCGGAGGCGGGAGCCGCGAGGTTGTAGGCCCGGCCCAGTCGGGTGATGGAGTCCAGCAGTACGACCACGTCGTGACCCAGCTCGACCAGGCGCTTGGCCCGCTCGATGGCCAGCTCGGCGACGGTGGTGTGGTCCTCGGCCGGGCGGTCGAAGGTCGAGGAAATGACCTCGCCCTTTACCGACCGCTGCATGTCGGTGACCTCTTCAGGACGCTCGTCGACGAGGACGACCATCAGGTGGCACTCAGGGTTGTTGCGGGTGATCGCATTGGCGATCGACTGCATGATCATCGTCTTGCCCGCCTTCGGGGGCGAGACGATCAGACCGCGCTGGCCCTTGCCGATCGGCGCGACGAGGTCGATGATCCGCGGCGTCAGGTTGTTCGGCTCGCTCTCCAGAATCAGCCGCTCCTGCGGGTACAGCGGGGTGAGCTTGCCGAACTCCGGACGGGCCCGGCCGGTTTCGGGCGACATGCCGTTGACCGAGTCGAGGCGCACCAAAGCGTTGAACTTCTCGCGGCGTTCGCCGTCCTTGGGCTGGCGCACGGCGCCGGTGACGTGGTCGCCCTTGCGCAAGCCGTTCTTGCGGACTTGGGCGAGCGAGACGTAGACGTCGTTCGGGCCCGGCAGGTAGCCGGAGGTCCGGATGAACGCGTAGTTGTCGAGGATGTCGAGGATGCCGGCGACCGGGATCAGCACATCGTCCTCGGCCAGTTGCGGCTCGCCCGCGTAGTCGTCACGGCCACGCCGGCCGCGGCGGTCACGGTAGCGGCCACGGCGGCCACGGCGGCCTCCGAACTCGTCGTCGGTGCCGTCCTGCTGGCGCTGCTGACGGCCTCCCTGGCTCTGGCTGTCGACGCCCTGATTGCTGCTCTGGCCGCCCTGACTTCCTTGACTGCCCTGGGCCGACTGGCCGCCCTGCTCGGCGCTTTCCTGGCGGTCGCGGCGGTCGCGCTGGCGGTCGCGGCGCTCGCCCTTTTGGCCTCGCTCGCCGCGCTCCCCTCGCTCGCCGCGCTCCCCTCGCTCGCGGCGTCCCTCACGGTCGCTCTGCTGCTCGGCGCCGCTGTCGGCCTTGCCTGCCGGCTGTCCGCCGTCCTTGGTCTGGATCGCGGTGGCAGTAGCGGCCTGTACGGACGCAGCAGGTGCTCCAGAAGCAGCCGACACGGTCTCAGCGGCCTGCTGGGCGCCCTTCGCGGCGCCCTGCGGTTCCTCAGCGGCGCGGCGCGTGCGACGCTCGCCCGCCTCCGCCGACGCAGCCGACTGGTGCAGCGGACCGGCTGGCTGGCCGGGGATCTCGATCTGCTGTCGGCCATCGGACTGCGATACGGACTTGTCCGCCGCGGCGGTGCGCTGGCTCTCGCCGGTGCGGGCCCGGGAGGTGCTACGGCGCTTGGGTCGATCGGCCGCACCGGTGTCGACGACTACGCCGCCGGCCACCTGCCGGTCCTTGATGATCTCGATCAGCTGGCCCTTGCGCATCCGCGCGGTGCCCTTGATCCCGAGTGCGGAGGCAACCTGCTGGAGTTCGGCCAGCACCATGCCATCGAGGCCGGTTCCCGACCGGCGTCGCCGCGGAGCACCGGTGGCAGGCGCGGCAGAAGCGTCCGAGGCGGGCGCAGCGTCGTTGGCAGCGCCCATCAGATCGGTGGTGTCGCTCACGAAGGATCCTTCCCTGGAGCGGGCGTCGGCCTGATCGGCTCGGCGACCGTTTGTGCTGTCCGGATTCGGGCTTTCGTTGCGCTGCCCGGATCCGGGGCGGTGGTCTGCCTGACGGCGGCAGAATTTGCGTAGTTCCGGCGCGATGAAGTCACACAGAGGTGGCGTATCGCTCGCGCCGGCTCCGGAGCGGGCTCAGCACTGCAAAGGCAGGCTGCTCAGGCAGTGTGGGAGGCTCCCGGAAGAATGACGGTCCCGAGATGGGACACTCAACAGCGTGCCCTGGGGACATCGTCTGCAGCATTGAGGTTAACACTACCGGACCCAACAAACATTCCCCCTCTCTGTATCCGGCAATCGTGTATCGGGGTCAAGCCGAACCCGATACATGCGCAGTAGGGGCTGCATGAGCTGCATGGGCCCGTCCTGCCCTGGTACAGGGCGCGGTTCCGCCGCGCGCAGCTCTTCTCTTGTCTTATGTCATATACCGGCTCGCACCCCCAGCTCATCTTCAGGTCCCGCCGACGGAGTCGGCTGATGCAGCACAGCCCGGCCCCGCCGATCCCTTGCCCGTCAGCGGTAGGACGGCGGCCCCGCTCACGTCGAGGGGCAGCTTCGCAGCTGCCCAGCCCTCCCCCGCCTCCTGGGCGACCTTCTTGGCCTGTTCCTCCTCGGTGAACGCGAGCACCGTCGGGCCCGCACCGGAGATGACCGCTGCTACTCCATTCGAGCGAAGCCGGTGCACCAAGGCGAAGCTCTGCTCCATCGCGGGAGCACGGTACTCCTGGTGGATGCGGTCCTCGGTGGCGGTGAGCAGCAGCTCCGGGCGGCGGGTGAGTGCCTCGACGAGCAACGCCGCACGTCCGGCGTTGGTGGCCGCGTCCACATGCGGCACAGTGCGCGGCAGCAGCCCGCGCGCGGTCTCAGTGAGCAGCGGCTGTCCGGGGACGAAGACCACCGGTACGACAGAGGCGGCCGGTTCCATACGGATCGCACGGGCCGCCCCGCCCTCCGTCCAGGCGAGGGTGAAGCCGCCCATCAGACATGCGGCGACGTTGTCCGGATGACCTTCAATTTCGGTAGCGAGTTCGAGCAGCGCGGTGTCGTCGAGTTTGTCGTGGCCGCCTATCGTCACGGCGCGCGCTGCGGCGAGGCCGGCGCAGATGGCGGCAGAGGAGGAGCCGAGGCCGCGGCCGTGCGGAATGCGGTTGGCGCAGACGATCTCCAGGCCGCGCGGCTGCCCGCCGAGCATGTCGAAGGCGGTGCGCAGGGACCGTACGATCAGGTGCTTCTCATCGCGCGGCAAGGTCTCGGCGCCCTCGCCGGCGATGTCGACATGGAGTCCGGAGTCGGCGACCCGGATCACTACGTCGTCATACAGCCCGAGGGCCAAACCGAAGGCGTCGAAACCGGGCCCGAGGTTGGCGCTGGTCGCGGGGGTGCGCACTCGGACGGCGGCAGCGCGGAAGGCGGGACCAGCCATCGATGGATGATTCTCCTACTGTGTGAGGCAAGTGCGGGATTGGCTGCGGGCCTTGGGCCCGGGCCCTGTCCGGGCGGCGGGAGCCCTGCGGCGCCAGCCGCTGGTATCGCTGTGGCCGCCCATTGTGCGAGGGGCTCTTAAAAGACCGGTGGCTGAAGCCGGTGGCACGAACCGGAACGGCACTCGGCGGTGCCGATGAGTGCACCCTATCGAAGGAAAGTTCTGCTGCGACATAGGGCACACGCTCAGCGTGTGTTGCGTGTCGCACACGGGAGTGTGCGCCCCTCGTTACGACCTCCTCGGCGTCTTGTCGGCGAAGTCGGCAAGCGGGAAGATCGAGCAGGAGAGGCGAGGCGTCAGGCGAGGCCGAGGTGTTCGGCGGCAGCGTCCGCGTCCACCGGGACGGTGATCGGCTGAGGGGCGCCGGCGACGGCCCAGTCCGGATCCTTGAGCCCGTTACCGGTGACCGTGCACACGATTCGCTGGTCGGGGTCGATCTTCCCTTCCTCGGCGGCCTTGAGCAGGCCTGCTACCGACGCGGCGGAGGCAGGCTCCACGAATACCCCCTCACGAGAGGCCAACAACCGGTATGCAGAGAGGATCTGGCGATCAGTCACCGAATCGATGAGGCCACCCGACTCGTCCCGCGCCATCTCGGCGAACTGCCAGGAAGCCGGGTTGCCGATGCGGATCGCAGTGGCGATGGTCTGCGGGTTGCGCACCGGCTCGCCACGGACGATCGGCGCCGCACCCGAGGCTTGGAAACCCCACATTCGTGGCGCATGCGTGGACATACCGTCGGCCGCATATTCGCGGTAACCCTTCCAGTACGCGGTGATGTTACCCGCATTGCCCACGGGGAGGACGTGGATGTCAGGTGCATCTCCGAGCGCGTCGACAATCTCGAATGCAGCCGTCTTTTGGCCTTCAATGCGTACCGGATTGACCGAATTGACCAGTGCGACCGGGTACTTCTCGGACAATCCACGGGCGAGATCAAGACAATCATCGAAGTTCCCATCCACCTGCAGGATGCGCGAGCCGTGCACCAGCGCCTGCCCCATCTTGCCGAGGGCGATCTTGCCCTGCGGTACGAGCACGGCGCACACCATCCCGGCTCGCACCGCATAAGCAGCCGCTGACGCAGAGGTGTTGCCGGTGGACGCGCAGATCACCGCCTGTGCACCAGCCTCCTTGGCCTTGGAGATGGCCATGGTCATACCGCGGTCCTTGAACGAGCCTGTGGGGTTGGCTCCTTCGACCTTCAAATAGACGTCACAGCCGGTGCGTTCGGAGAGCAGTTGCGCGGGAACGAGCGGAGTGCCACCCTCCAGCAACGTGACCACAGGGGTCGCATCGGTCACCGGGAGCCGGTCACGGTACTCCTCGATACACCCCCTCCATTGATGAGTGGCGCGCCGCTGGGGGGTGCCGGACATGCGGGACATCGAGTGGAGGTGTTCGGCGGTTGTATTCATCTGGGTCATTCCCCTTCCACACGCATGATGCTCGCGACGCCGCGTACGGTGTCGAGTTTCCGCAGAGCCTCGACAGTTGCCGACAAGGCGGCGTCGGGCGCACGGTGGGTGACGACGACGAGGGCGGCGTCGCCCGCCCGTCGCCCACCCCCACCCTCAACGGAGGCGCCTGCGGCGCCGTTGTGAGAGTCCTTGCCCTGCTGGCGGACGGTGTCGATGGACACTGCGTGCTCGGAGAAGACAGTGGCAACCTGAGCAAGTACGCCCGGTTTGTCCTCAACGTCCAAACTGATGTGGTAACGCGTGACCACCTCGCCCATCGGGCTGACCGGCAGTTGCGTGTACGCGGATTCACCCGCGCCGGTGGTATTCGCCAGCTTATTGCGGCACGCGGCGACCAGGTCGCCCAGCACGGCGGAGGCGGTGGCCGTGCCGCCGGCCCCCGGACCGTAGAACATCAGCTGACCCGCCGCGTCCGCCTCGACGAACACCGCGTTGTACGCCTCGCGGACGGAGGCGAGCGGATGGCTCAGCGGGATCATCGCCGGATGGACGCGGGCGGTAACCGACTGTCCATCAGCGCTGCGCTCGCAGATCGCCAGCAGTTTGACCGTGCACCCCATCTGCCTGGCGGAGGCGATGTCCGCTGCGGTGACCTCCGTCAGGCCCTCGCGGTGGACGTCTCCGATCGTCACCCGGGTGTGAAAGGCGATCCCGGCGAGGATCGCGGCCTTGGCGGCGGCGTCGAAGCCTTCGACATCGGCAGTCGGATCGGCCTCGGCGTAGCCCAAGGCGGTGGCCTCGTCGAGCGCCTCCGAATAGCCGGCACCGGTGGAATCCATCCGGTCCAGGATGAAATTGGTGGTGCCGTTGACAATGCCGAGCACACGGTTGACCTTGTCGCCCGCCAAGGACTCGCGCAGCGGCCTGATCAGCGGGATCGCGCCGGCCACCGCCGCCTCGTAATACAGGTCCACGTTGTGCTGCGCCGCCGCGGCGTGCAGCATCGCACCGTCCGCGGCAAGCAGCGCCTTGTTGGCGGAGACCACACTCGCGCCGTGTTCGAACGCGGTGGTGATCAGCGTACGCACCGGCTCGATGCCGCCGATCACCTCGACCACGACGTCGATGTCCCCGCTTTTGACCAGCGCCATCGCATCCGTGGTGATCAGCTCGGCCGGCACCCGGGGGCGTACCCGGCCCGGACGGCGCACCGCGATTCCGACCAGCTCCACCGGGGCACCGATGCGCGCAGCGAGATCGTCCGCGTGAGTCGTCATGATGCGCGCGACCTCGGAACCGACGACCCCGCACCCCAGCAGCGCCACCTTCAGCGGACGCATACGCATCATCCGACCTCGCTTCTCAACAGCTTCGACAGCACATGATGTGGACCCAGTCTCACCCACCGGACGGGAAATTCCGCGCTCCGTCCAATATCCGAGACCAAGATCTCGCTAACCGACATCGAGACGCAGGAGATCCTCCTCCGTCTCCCGTCGGACGATCAGGCGCGCCCGCCCATTTTTGACCGCGACCACCGGCGGACGCAGCACATGGTTGTAATTGCTGGCCATCGAGCGGCAGTATGCACCGGTCGCCGGCACCGCGATCAGATCGCCCGGCGCGAGGTCGGCCGGCAAGAACGCGTCCCGCACCACGATGTCGCCGGATTCACAGTGCTTGCCGACCACGCGGGAGAGCATCGGCTCGGCCTGCGAGGTGCGGGAGACCAGCGCGACGCTGTACTCCGCATCGTAGAGCGCGGTACGGATGTTGTCCGACATTCCGCCGTCCACGCTCACGTAAGTACGCAACGTCTCCAGCGGCTTGATCGTGCCCACCTCATAGAGGGTGAAGGTCGTCGGCCCGACGATCGCACGGCCCGGCTCAACCGAGAGCCGCGGCACGGTGAGCCCGGCGGCAGCGCACTCGCGGGTGACGATCTCGGTGAGCGACTTGGCGATCTCGTGCGGCTCGCAGGGGTCGTCGTCCGGGGTGTAGGCGATGCCCAGGCCGCCGCCGAGGTCGATCTCCGGCAGCTCCACACCGTGCTCGTCACGGATCTGGGCGAGCAGCGCGACGACGCGGTGCGCGGCCACCTCGAAGCCGGACATGTCGAAGATCTGCGAGCCGATGTGGGAGTGGATGCCGACGAGTTCGAGCGAGTCGTGCCCGAGCACGCGGCGCACCGCCTCGGCGGCGTGGCCACCCGGCAACGCGATGCCGAACTTCTGGTCCTCATGGGCGGTGGCGATGAATTCATGCGTGTGCGCCTCGACGCCGACAGTGACGCGGATCTGCACACGCTGACGCCTGCCGGCCCGCTCGGCGATCCCAGCGACCCGCGCGATCTCCTGGAAGGAGTCGAGGACGATCCGGCCGACGCCTGCTTCGACCGCACGCTCGATCTCCTGTACGGACTTGTTGTTGCCGTGCAGCGCGATCCGCTCCGCAGGCATCCCTGCGGACAGGGCAGTGGCCAGCTCGCCGCCCGAGCAGACGTCGAGATTCAGTCCTTCTTCGCGCAGCCAGCGGACGACGGCCCGGCAGAGGAATGCCTTGCCCGCGTAGAAGACATCGGCCTGCCCGCCGAACGCCTCGCGCCACGCGCGGCAGCGGGCGCGGAAGTCGTCCTCGTCGAGGATGTACGCGGGGGTGCCGAACTCTTCAGCGAGGTGCACGACATCGATGCCGCCGACCGTGGCGACGCCGTCGGCGTTGCGGGTGACGGTACGGGGCCAGATGCGCGCATCGAGAGCGCCCAGGTCGGCGGTGCGCGCTGCACTCGTCATGGAGCGCCCTTCAGGAAGTACATCGGCGTGGCGAGGTCCGGCAGGGTGGGCGGAACGGGACATGGGCTCTGAAACTCCTCAGAGATATTCGTCTGTACGTCTCTGTCCTGTACGTCAGAGACGTTGCCTGTACGTCAGAGACGTTCGGGGGCGCTGATGCCGAGCAAGGTCAGGCCGCCGGCGAGCACCGTTCCGGCCGCTTCGGCAAGCGAGAGCCGGGCGCGGTGGGCGGCCGAGGGTTTCTCGTCGCCGCGCGGCAGCACTGGACACCAGTCGTGCATCCGCCACAACGTGTCCGCGGTCCGTTCGAGATGACGAGCGACCCGGTCGGGGGCGCGGTGCCTGGCGGCTGTTTCCATGATGCGCGGGAAATCGGCAATCGCGCCGATGAGCTCCGTCTCGGCCGTGTGGTGGTAGCCGCCCTCAGGAGCCGGTTCGATACCCAGGTCATGGGCGTTGCGCAGCAGGGCGCGGGTGCGGGAGTACGCATACCGGATCCGGAAGAGCGGGTTCGACTCGCGCTGGGCGAGCAGCCGGACTTCCGCCTCCGGGCCGAGCCGCGGTTCCTCCTCGGGTGTCGGCCGCACCATGGCCCACCGGAAGGCGTCGCGCCCGAGCCGCAGCAGCGGATCGTCACTTCCGGGACGTGGAGAGCCTATGGGGTTTAGGGGACCTATGGGGCGATCGGGACCTGTGGGGCGGTCGGGACCTATGGGGCGTATGGGCCGGACGCGCACCAGCTCCGTCGGCCCTTCCCCCGTACGGGCCCCGCACGCCCGCAGCAGTGCCCCGGTCGCCTCGGCGACGGCAGCGGCACGGGGCTCGCCGTCATGCGTGAGGGTGACACACACCCCGGCGAGCGAGGCATTGTGGCCGTATTCCAGCCCTTGTGCGACTACCTCCCGCACCAGCCGGGCATGAGCGGTGGCCTGAAGTGTGATGTTGAGGAACCCGGGCTCTGCAATGTCCACACGGGCGATCCCCGGGCACGCGGCGAGGCGCCCGGCGAGCACCTCGGCGACTTCGCGAGGATGACGCCCGGCAGGCCCGGCCAGCCGCAGCGCGACATTTGTGGCGTAATCCCCCCGTCTGTGCGCAGGAGGCCGCTCGACGACAACCCACTCGGGAACGTCCACCCGCAGCTCGTCCGCCTCCACGGCGCAACGGACCGTGGACAGCACAGTCCGGGAGAGCTCTGCGGGAGTCACAACAGAAAGCGTAACGGCCGAGCGGGTACGGACACTGCACAGGAGTCCGTCTCAGCTGGGAGTTTCCACAGTGGTCGGGCGAGCCCGCCCCTTGTCGTCGACAAGGCCGACAAGTCCGGCACGCTCACCAGACGACCAGGATCGCCGTCGCGTCGTCGTGGCACTTGCCGCGAGGGTAGGTGGTGCACCTGGGATCCGCCGATTCGGTGGCGCGGATACGGGCGATCAGGCCCTGCGGGCCCTCCTCGCGGAGCAGAGTGAATGTGTGCGCCCAGTCGCCCTGGTGGAAGACCTCAACCAAGCGGCTCGCGCCGTCCGTCAGCGCCGCGATCGCCTGCACCGCCTCGCGCGGCGTCACTCCCGTCACTGCGCGCTGCGCCACCCCGGAGTCCGCCGCCGCCGTGAAGAACGCTCCCTCGACGCCCTCGGCATTGCGCAGCGCTTCCACCATGCGCCCGTATTCGGCGCCCGCGAGCTCCCGTTCCACCGAGCCCAGTTCCTTCGCGCGCACCGCTGCGCGCATCGCCCGCACGGGCTCCGGCATCCGGTCGAGACGGTCGTCCAGCACGGCCCGCACCTCCCTGCCCCCGTTCTCGATGAGCAATACCGAGTCCGACAGCACCAGATGTTCGACCGTCTCCTCGTCCCAGCGCGCCAGGACGACAGTTGACTGTGGCGTATGCGTATGAGAAAGATCACATGTTCCGACGTGGGACCCGGCGGTGCGCGCGATTGACTCAGCGAGGCAGTCCGCCAGCGTCACATCACGTCGCGAAGCGGATAGTTCGAGCAGTGTTCCACCAAGCCGCGCGACATACCAGGGCACTCCGTGGATGCAGCCCGTGCCGTCTCGGTTCGGGGTCACACCGTCCAACAGGACCAGCGCCCCGCCCTGCCCTGAGGCGGGCAGAGCGACAGCGGCGAAGTCCTCGTTGAGCCGCTGCAGCCGCCGACGCCCGCCGACGGAGTCGGCCGATGTCACGGCGGCTGATACGGCACTGCCCGGCTCTGTGGCGGTCTCGACGCGCATGGAAACAGTCTGACTGAACAACAGCGAGACGGGTTCGCAGTAAATCTGACCTGAAATAATCCATCGCTCCCGCACCGCCCCGCGGCCAGGACCGTGAGGATGGGCGGGCATTTCTACCAGGAGGCCGCCGTGAGTTCAAAGCCGTGGCCTTTACTGTCAGCTGCCCTGCGTCGTGGCCGATTTGAAGGCAGACTTCGACATGCTGTTGACTTCTTCGGGGGCCACGCCGCGATTGCGTGGTACGCACACAAGCACACAAGCACACAACGCAACGTCAACGCATCGGGGGAGCGCCGGGAGCGGCAGCACGGCCGTGAACAAGGTTGGTGCCCAACTGTGATGTGTCGTCACTTCGGAAGTCAGCGACGGACGAGACAGAAAGTGCGAGAACCGGTGCGGACAATGCGGATAAAGCGGACGCGACAGCGGCTGCTCACCGCCCTGCTGATATCCGTGATCGCGGTGCTCGCGGCCGGCGCCCCGGGCCTCGCTACGGCTGTCGAAGACCTCTCGGAGTCGGGACGGTTGCTTCGGCTCACCCGCTTCAACACCGACGCCATTACGCTCTCCCACTCGCTCGCCGACGAACGCGACGAAATGGCCGCCTTCGTTGCCGACGGCCGCAGCAGCGCCTCCGGTCCCGACCCCGGCCTCGGCCCCGCCCTCAGTCTCGGCCTCAGCGAGAACGACCGCGAACGCGTCGACCGCCAGGCCGCCACCGTCACCCAGGATGCCACCGCACTCGACACCGGCGGCTCCCCCGAACTCGCGAGCGTTGTCTCCACCGCGCGCAGGGCCCTCGGCGGCCTGGAACACATCCGGCAGAGCGCGCTGACAGGCCCCGGCTCGGCGAAGGACGTCTTCGACTCGTACACCCCGCTGCTGGACGCACTCGATGCCGTCAGCGGTGCCCTTGCCCGGGCGCTGCCCTCCCGCGCCGCTTCCCCGGACACCAGCGCGGGCCCGGCACTCGCCCGGGCCGTTTCGCAGGCCTCCGCCGAACGCGGACTGCTCGTCGCCGCGCTCGCCACGGGCGGCAGCCAGGCGCCGCTCGTCACCGATGCCCAACAGGCCCGCGTCGCCGAGCAGGCGGCTCTCGCCGAGTTCGCCGCCACCGCCTCGGCGAACGCCCAGACCCAGTACGCGCAGACCGTCACCGGCCGCGACGTCACCTCCGCCGAGAACTACCTTGCCCGGCTCACCGCCAAGCCCTATCTGAACCTGGCCAGCGCCGACACCGCCCTCAAGAGCTCAGATACAGAGACCATACTGTCCGCGCGGCTCAACCGGATGCGCGCTGTGCAGGACTCTCTCGCACAGGCTGACACCACCCGGCTCACCACACTGCGGGACGACGACGTCACCGCGCTGGAACTGCGCATCGCGCTCGTTGCCCTGTGCGCGCTGCTCGCGTTGGGCATCGGCGCCCACAGCACCCGCGCCATCACCGGTCCACTCGCCGCGCTGCAGCGCTATGCTCGCGATCCGCAGCCCCCGATGCCGTTCGGCCGTGGCGACAAGCATGAGTTCACCGCCGTCGCACTGGCCCTCGAGCGCCTCGCACAGGATGTCGCCCAGCTGCGCGCCGAGACCGTCCAGCAACAGCAGGAGCAGGTACGCCTGGTCAACGCCCGCGATTCCGCCGCCGCGGAACGGGACGAACTGCGGCAGCGGCAGGCCGCACTCGCCGCCGAGAAGGATGCACTCGCCGAACGCATCACGGCGCTGCAAGACGCCATCCACACCACCTTCGTCAACCTGACGCTGCGCAGCCTCGCGCTCGTCGAACGCCAACTCGCCCTCATCGGGGGCTTGGAGGACCACGAGCACGACCCCGAGCGACTGGCCACGCTCTTCAAGCTCGACCACCTTGCCACCCGGATACGGCGCAACAGTGAGAGCCTGCTCGTCCTCGCCGGGGCGCAGTCCACGGCGGGCGAGGCCGCCAGGCCGGTTCCGCTGATCGACGTCGTACGGGCCGGCATCTCCGAGATCGACCGCTACGAGCGGGTGCAGATCGCGTTCCTGCCAGGTGCCCAGCTCGTCGGCGCTGCCGCGGAGGACTGCAGCCACCTGCTCGCCGAACTGCTGGAAAATGCAACCGTGTTCTCCCCACCGCAGTCCGAAGTCCGCGTTTATGCCTGGCTTCTGGAAAACGGCGAGGTGATGCTCTCGGTCGAGGACGAAGGTACCGGCGTCCCCGAAGTCCGACTCGCCGAACTCAACCAGCTGCTCGATGAGCCGCATCCGGACAGGCCGGGGGCACAAGCGGGACTCGGCCTGTCCGTGGTGGCCCGCCTGGCGGGTCGGCACGGCATCCGAGTCCAACTGCGCGAGCAGAAGCAAGGCGGTGTGGTCGCTGTCGTCGTCATCCCGCGCGCACTCGTCGTCTGCCCGCCGGACGACTTGGCGAAGGACTTCGTACTCAACGCGGACGTACTCAACGCGGACGTACTCAACGCGGACGTACTCAACGCGGACGTACTCAACGCGGACAGCGCGTCGGCGTTCGCCTCAGGGC
>JAFAUH010000251.1 GCA_019243445.1 Streptomycetaceae bacterium
CACTGGGTGTGGTCGGCGCACTCGGCGGACGGGTGCCGCGCTTCATCGGATGGGGGCTCGCCGCCGCTGAGGCGGCATTCGACGGTCCGCGTGAAGTCGCTGTCGTCGGCCCGGAGGGCGACCCGGCCACCGCGGAACTCCACCGTACGGCCCTGCTCGCCACCGCTCCGGGGGCGGTGGTCGCCGTCGGCGAGCCGGGCAGCGAGGAATTCGCCCTGCTGCGAGACCGTCCGCTGCAGGGCGGTCACTCCACCG
Source organism: Streptomycetaceae bacterium (assembly GCA_019243445.1). Classification (GTDB taxonomy): domain Bacteria; phylum Actinomycetota; class Actinomycetes; order Streptomycetales; family Streptomycetaceae; genus Streptantibioticus_B. Next base: position 256 of record JAFAUH010000251.1, read on the forward strand.
CGTATGTCTGCCGCAACTTCACCTGCGACGCGCCGACCGCTGACCCCAAACGGCTCGAGGAGCAGCTCAGGCATTGACGCGCCCATTCTGTCCCATTCTTGTGAAGTCCTGAGCAGGCCGACTCACCGGTGTGTGTACGCGACGAGCGAGATCGCGGTGTAGTGGACGATGAACGCGGCGAGCGTCAGGGAGTGGAAGACCTCGTGGAAGCCGAACCAGTGCGGTGACGGGTTCGGACGCTTGATCCCGTAGACCACGCCCCCGGCGCTGTAGAGCAGTCCGCCGACCGCCACGCACACCAGCACAGCCACGCCGCCAGTGCGCATGAACTGCGGCAGGAAGAAGACTGCCGCCCAGCCGAGTGCCAGATAGCACGGGGTGTAGAGCCAGCGCGGCGCGTGCACCCAGAAGACCCGGAACGCGATGCCCGCCACCGCGCCGCTCCAGACGAAGGTGAGCAGCGTTGTCGCCGTCCGTTCGGGGAGCAGCAGGATTGCCAGCGGGGTGTAGGTGCCGGCGATGATCAGAAAGATGTTGGCGTGATCGAGGCGGCGCAGTACCGCGGTGGTGCTCGGGCTCCAGTTCCCGCGGTGGTACAGGGCGCTCACCCCGAAGAGCAGGCATGCGGAGAGCGTGTAGACAGCGCAGGCGATGCGTCCGCGGGGACTGTCTGCGAGCGCGGTGAGTACCACTCCGGCGAATAGCGCCGCCGGGAACATCCCGGCGTGCAGCCATCCTCGCAGCTTGGGTTTGAGTGGGGCGGCGAGCTGCTCCCGGGCGGCCGGAGCTGCAACGGGAGTCTCCTCGGCAGCAGTCATACGAATCATGCTACCTACGCAACCGTAACGACCTGGGGAGCAATAGGGAGTGGATCAGCGAGTGGCGTCATGCGGCTTCGAATCCAAGGCGGAGGAGGGAGGCGACGCGGAGCGTCGTTGACCGACGACAACGCAGGAGGCTTCAGTCGCAGGGCGTCGGGAGCCTGCTCCCCATTGCTCCCCATTGCTCCCCATTGCTCCCCAGGTCGTAAGTTACAGGTAGGTGATGAACGTGGCTTCAGTGGCAAGGCTCACGGCCTTTGCCCTGGACAGATTGGCGTGAACCCCCGACACTCATATGAGTGCGGTCGGCACCGGATGAGCGGCCATGAAGCATCCGGGTCGCAGCCCCCAAGGGGCAACACACCCCTCACCCCTCAACAATCTGACGCCCGAAAAAGTGCACTTCACCCATGAATGCGCACGGCGGGCGGAACGGAGCGATCGTGGCGCGCGGCAATGCGGCTCCCACCAATCACCAGGATCTGATCGCATGGGTCGGCGAGATAGCCGCCCTGACCGAGCCCGAGGAGATCGTGTGGTGCGACGGCTCCGAGGAAGAGCATCAGCGTCTGTGTGACGAACTCGTCGCCAAGGGGACCTTCAAGCAGCTCGACCCGGTCAAGCGCCCCAACTCCTACTACGCGGCCTCTGACCCCTCCGACGTCGCACGCGTCGAGGACCGGACGTTTATCTGCTCCGAAAAGGAGGAGGACGCCGGACCGACCAACCACTGGAAGGCCCCGGACGAGATGCGCGCCATCTTCGGCGACATCTTCAAAGGCTCGATGCGCGGCCGGACGATGTACGTCGTCCCGTTCTGCATGGGCCCACTGGGCTCCCCGCTGTCCGCGATGGGCGTGGAAATCACCGATTCGGCTTATGTCGCCGTCTCCATGCGGACGATGACCCGTATGGGAAGCACGGTGCTCGAAGAGCTCGGCGAGGATCGCCCCTTCGTCAAGGCCGTCCACACCGTCGGCGCCCCGCTCGCCGACGGCCAGGCAGACGTCCCATGGCCGTGCAACCAGACGAAGTACATCTCGCACTTCCCGGAGACCCGCGAGATCTGGTCCTACGGCTCCGGCTACGGCGGCAACGCCCTGCTCGGCAAAAAGTGCTACGCCCTGCGCATCGCCTCGGTCATGGCCCGGGACGAAGGCTGGCTCGCCGAACACATGCTCATCCTCAAACTCACCCCGCCAAAGGGGCAGCCGAAGTACGTCGCCGCCGCCTTCCCCAGCGCATGCGGCAAGACCAACCTCGCGATGCTGGAGCCGACCATCCCCGGCTGGACAGTGGAGACCATCGGCGACGACATCGCCTGGATGCGCTTCGGCGAGGACGGCCGCCTCTACGCGATCAACCCCGAGGCCGGCTTCTTCGGCGTCGCGCCCGGCACTGGTGAGCACACCAACGCCAACGCGATGAAGACCATGTACGGCAACTCGATCTTCACCAATGTCGCCCTCACCGACGACGGCGACGTGTGGTGGGAGGGCATGACGGAAGAGCCGCCGGCCCACCTCATCGACTGGAAGGGCAATGACTGGACGCCGGCCTCTGCTGCGTCTCCGGGAGGGGGCCCGGCCGCCCACCCCAACGCCCGCTTCACCGTCCCCGCCGCGCAGTGCCCGATCATCGCGCCCGAGTGGGAAGACCCCAAAGGCGTGCCGATCTCGGCGATCCTCTTCGGCGGCCGGCGGGCCTCGGCGGTGCCGCTGGTGACGGAGTCCTTCGACTGGCAGCACGGGGTCTTCCTCGGCGCCAACGTTGCCAGTGAGAAGACGGCCGCAGCCGAGGGCAAAGTCGGTGAGCTGCGCCGCGACCCGTTCGCGATGCTGCCGTTTTGCGGCTACAACATGGGTGACTACTTCGCGCACTGGCTCACCATCGGACGAACGGCCGCCGAGCGAGGGGACGCCGCGAAGCTCCCGAAGATCTATTACGTCAACTGGTTCCGCAAGGACGCGGACGGCCACTTTGTGTGGCCCGGCTTCGGTGAGAACTGCCGCGTACTCAAATGGATCGTCGAGCGGCTGAACGGCGAGGCCAAGGGCGTCGAGACCCCGATCGGCGTGCTGCCGATGGACGACGCACTCGACACCCAGGGCCTTAAGATCGACAAGGCCGACCTCGAACTGCTGCTCTCCGTCGACGTGGAGATCTGGCGCGAGGAGGCGGCACTCATCCCCCGGCACCTGGAGACCTTCGGCGACCACACGCCCAAGGAGCTGTGGGACGAATACCGCGCCTTGGTGCAGCGCCTCGGCTGATCCCCCGGATCCCATCGGAGGGCCGGATCGCCTCGATGATCCGGCCCTCGGGCGTTCCTCCGGGCGTTCCCCAGGTCGTTACGGCTGCGCGTAGCCGTCGAGGAAGCACCCGATGCGGTCGATCGCCTCCGTGAGGTCCTCCGCGCGCGGGAGCGTGACAATGCGGAAATGGTCCGGTTCGGGCCAGTTGAAACCCGTGCCGTGCACGATCATGATCTTCTCGGTACGCAGCAGGTCGAGCACCATCTGCCGGTCGTCCTTGATCTTGTACACATTCGGATCGAGTCGTGGGAACGCGTACAGCGCACCCTTCGGCTTGACGCACGTGACGCCCGGGATGCGCGTCAGCGCCTCGTACGCGGCGTCCCGCTGGGTCCGCAGCCGCCCTCCCGGCAGCACCAGGCTGTTGATCGACTGATGGCCGCCGAGCGCCGTGGCGATCGCGTGCTGAGCCGGCATGTTCGCACACAGCCGCATATTGGCCAGGATCGTCAGGCCCTCCATGTAGCTCGAGGCATGCGACTTCGGGCCGCACACCGCAAGCCAGCCACTGCGGTAGCCCGCCACCCGGTACGCCTTCGACAGGCCGTTGAAGGTGAGAGTGAGCAGGTCGGGAGCGATCACAGCGGTCGGAGTGTGCGTGGCGTCCTCGTAGAGGATCTTGTCGTAGATCTCGTCCGAGCAGACGATCAAGCTGTGTCGGCGGGCGATGTCGGTGATCCCGCGCAATAGCTCGTCGTCATACACGGCGCCCGTCGGGTTGTTCGGGTTGATCACCACGATCGCCTTGGTGCGGTCGGTGACCTTGCGTTCGAGATCGGCGAGGTCCGGCAGCCAGTCGGCCTGCTCATCGCACCTGTAGTGCACCGCCGTACCGCCTGCGAGCGAGACCGCGGCGGTCCACAGCGGATAGTCGGGTGCGGGGATCAACACCTCGTCGCCGTCGTCGAGCAGTGCCTGCATGGCCATCTGGATCAGCTCGGAGACGCCGTTGCCGAGGTAGATGTCCTCGACATCGAGCGAAATGCCCTTGGTCTGGTAGTGCTGCATCACCGCGCGACGCGCGGACAGCAGGCCTTTGGCGTCCCCGTATCCGTGCGCGTCGCCGAGCATGCGCAGCATGTCCTCGAGGATCTCCGGCGGGCACTCGAAGCCGAAGGGTGCGGGGTTGCCCGTGTTCAGCTTGAGGATGCGATGGCCCGCAGCTTCCAGCCGCATCGCCTCCTCGAGCACCGGGCCACGAATTTCGTAGCAGACGTTTGCGAGCTTTGCCGACTGGGTGACCTGCATGCTCGACACCTTACGGGTGCATAACGCGGCGTGCTCGGTGTTTTCCGCCACCCGCGGTCCTGGCCAACGACCCCGATCGACCCCCGACAACCTCGAAGACCCCAGCACCTGCCCTCAAAAGCTCAAAAGAATGTCCGGATGTAGTCCGTGACGGTGCCGTCCTGGGCGACCAGCGGAATGAGCTGCCACTTGTCGAAGGTGGTACACGGATGCGAAACGCCCAGTGCCAGCCAGTCCCCGACCGCAAGCGGTGAGGATTCGGGGAGTTCGACGAACGCGTGCTGGTCTGCCAGGCGCGTCACCCGCATCCCGTCCGCCGGCGCAGGAGGGCCGCCCGCTCGCCGTACGAGCTGCGGTTCGGGCAGGTCCATGTCGTACGACACGTCGCGCTTGCCCGCATTCACCACGGCGAGGCCCGGCTCGGGGCGCGAGAGCACCTGCGTCCACAGGCGGAACGCCGCCTGCAGCGAGCCCTCGCCCGGTATCCGGTCCCGGAACGGGGTCACCGCACGGTAGCGGCCGTTGTCGTGCGTCACATACGCACCGGAACGCAACAGCTTCAGCACAGGCTTCGACAGCCCGGTGAGGGCTACGAGCGCCTCGGCCACCGTGTCGAACCAGGCGCTGCCACCCGCACTTACCACGATCTCTTCGGCGTCCGCGAGCAGGGCCGCCGCGTCGAACCGCCGGACCAGCCCGACCAGCTGATGGAGCCACTCCCGCACCGCCGGCTCCGTCTGCTCCGGGATCTCGCCCTCATATCCGGCGACACCGACCAGCCGCAGGCGGGCGGAGGCAGCGACCGCCTCGGCAACCTCGAAGGCGACCGCTTCGCCGCGTACGCCGCTACGCCCGCCCGGCGCACCCAGCTCTACGACGACCTCTACCGGGATGTCGATCTGCCGTGGCAGTGCCGCGTCCATCAGCTCGACGCCGCGCACCGAGTCCACATACGCGATGAACCGGAAGCCGGGGTCGGCGTCGAGCTCACGGGCGAGCCAGTGCAGTGCCGCCTCGTCCACCACCTCGTTGGCAAGGAAGATCCGTTGCACCCCGTACGCCCGGTACATCCGCATCTGGGACGGTATCGCCGCCGTGATCCCCCAGGCGCCGTGCGCCAGTTGGCGGGCGAACAGCTGCGGAGCCATCGAAGTCTTGCCGTGCGGGGCGAAGGCGAGCCCGTGCTTGGCGGCGAACGCCCCCAGCTGTGCGAGATTGTGGTCGAGCGCGGGTCCGCAGAGTGTCAGCAGGGGAGTGGTGAAGCCGCCGTCGAAGAGCAGACGGCGCTGCGCGGCGAGCTCACCAACCGTCAGGCCCTCGGCGTCCGGCGGCAGGCCCTTGAACCGGAAATCCACACGCTCGGCGCGCAGCGCGTCCAGTGCTCCGTCGTCCATCGGCGATCTCCCGCGTGCGCCTGTTCCCACTACGTGATCACCATATGCATGTGCATGCCTATCGTATGGGCGAACTGACTGCCGTCGGAAACCTCCGACGAAGTGGACGCGGGCCCTCGCCAACGCTCTGCGGCTCTCGTCAACGTGCGTCAAGGTGGAAAACCGGGAAGAAGACCGGGAAGACTGAGGGGAAGACGGTGGTCCTGAAATCCCTCATAGTGCGCTACACTAAAAGTCCCCCCCTCGGGCCGATCCGCATCCCACCCCGCGGATCGGCCCGTTCTTCATCTCCGGGCGTCGAGCGTCACCTGCCACGAGCATTACCTGCATCGCCCCCTCCTGATCGAATGCACGTATACGTGACGATGAGGTAACGCTGGTAACGGAATGTGATCGAAAGTGCAGCCCGTTCAAGGGCTGGGCCGCCAGGTGGTTAACGTAGGGCTCCAGTCGATGCACAAGGTCATGCCGCATCCTGGATTGGATTGCCTGAGTGAGGGTGAGTGTGAGCAGTTCGATCGGCACAACGAGGCGGTGGGCGACGGCGGTTGTTGGGGCCGTCCTGCTGCTGGGTGGGGCAAGTGCGGGATGCGCTGTGGGCAAGGGTGCGCCGGATGGTTGGACGTACCTCAATGCAGATGGCATCGCTATCGCTGTTCCCAAGGCCTGGCGGGAGATCCCAGCGGCCGATCTGCCTGCGGGTGTGCTGGCTGCGGTGCAGCTGAAGGAGCACGGCAGCGTGATCGCCGATGTCGAGGTGCTGGCGAAGGAGCCGCCGACGCCCAAGGGGCGGAAGATGACGGTGAAGCCCAGCGCGCCGTTCACGCTCGGCGGGCACCCTTCGAGGCAGATGAACTACGCATTTCTCTCCACAACGGACGGATTGCCGCGTCGTGTGACCGAAGTCACCACCAAGGCGGCGAACGGCCGGCCTGTCGTCGTGCTGATTACTGCCTCCGGCAAGGGGGCGGGCAGCTGGGTGGACACGATGTACCGGATCGCCAACAGCATTCAGATCGGCACTATCGGCAAGGGGAACCTCGTCAAGACGTGGCCCAAGGTGTGAGAGTCGGCAGCGTGATAGTCGGCACTGTGGCCGCCCTGTGGGGGGTCGGCAGCGGGATTGTGCTCGCGCGCATGCCGCATCGGTTCACCCGTCAGACGGTCGCTATGGAGTCCGCCACCGCCGGGGCGGGGGCGGCTGCACTGAGCGCGCTTGTCTGCGTCGCGCTCGCCGTGACCACCGGACCCCGGCCCGAGCTGGTGGCCTGGCTGCTGCTCGTACCGCCCGCGATGCTGCTGGCCCGTATCGACCTCGCCGTACAGCGGCTGCCTGATGTCCTCACCCTGCCTCTTGGCGCCGGCACGGCGGTTGCGCTCGGGGTGGCCGCGGTGCTGCCCGGGCACGGCGGGTCGTGGACGCGGGCGCTGCTCGGCGCGGTGGTGCTCGGGGCGGCGTATTTCGTGCTGCTGCTGATCAACCCATCCGGTCTGGGGTTCGGTGATGTCAAGCTGGCGCCCACCCTCGGTCTCGTGCTGGGCTGGTATGGCTGGCCGGTGCTTTTCGCCGGGACGTTCGCCGGGTTTGTGCTTGCCGCAGTCACGGGGCTGATCCTGCTGGGGATCGGCCGGGCGGGGCGCAAGACTCCGATCCCGTTCGGGCCGTTCATGCTGCTCGGGGCGTTGGGCGGAGTGCTGCTCGGGGCAGCGGGAGCAGGCGTATAAGCAGGTCGGCAAGTGATCTGATGCGATCACACTCCGGTCGTTGCCGGTCGTAAAGCCGCAGTATGGTGGCGACGGGGTGTCGATAGTTCGAGGGGCTGCACACGATGAGGAATCTGCGCGATCTGGTCTACGGACTCTACGAGCGTCGCATCGAGGCCCACCTGGACTGTGCGCAGGCGCCCAAGCACATCGGAGTCATTCTCGACGGCAACCGGCGCTGGGCGCGGGCCGCCGGCGGCACTACGGAACAGGGCCACCAGGCCGGTGCCGACAAGATAGCCGAGCTGCTCGGCTGGTGCCGGGAGACGGGCGTCGAGGTGGTCACGTTGTGGCTGCTGTCCACTGACAATCTGAGCCGTCCGGCCGAAGAGCTCGACCCGCTGCTGGGCATCATCGAGAGCGCCGTCACCGGTCTGGCTGAAGACGGACGGTGGCGTGTCCACCACGTCGGCACTCTCGACCTTCTGCCCTCGCGCACCCAGCAGGTGCTGAAGGAGGCGGAGCAGGCCACCAACGCGGTGGACGGGATGCTCGTCAATGTCGCAGTCGGCTACGGCGGCCGACAAGAGATCGCCGACGCCGTGCGCTCCCTGCTGTTGGAAGAGGCAAGCCGAGGGACGTCCATCGAGGATCTTGCCGAGATCCTGGACATCGATCACATCGCGGAACACCTCTACACCCGAGGTCAGCCCGATCCGGATCTGCTCATCCGCACCTCGGGCGAGCAGCGGCTCTCCGGTTTCATGCTTTGGCAGAGCGCGCACTCGGAGTACTACTTCTGCGAAGTCTTCTGGCCTGCGTTCCGCAAAGTCGACTTCCTGCGCGCACTGCGCGATTACGCCGCCCGCCACCGCCGTTACGGCAACTAACGGACAGGAAGACCGCCAGAGGCCAGCGAGCCGGGAAACCCTCCAAGAGCCAGGGCGGGCTGACGCCCGGGCAGGAGCGCGCAGGAGCGCGACGGAGAGTGTTTTGTGAAGCTTTGTCCCCATACCTCCCTGCATTACTCCTGCGTTCCGGAAGCGATTTTGGCCACAGCGGGCATGCCCCCACATCCCCAAGGGAATAACCTCCTCAGACCGGCACCCGAGCCACGGGCGTCGGAGACAAGCGGGTGGCAGGATGCCATCCGCCCGGGAGGCCCCTTGCATACAACGTGCATACGGACGTGCTGTCACCCGATGGCATCGGACCGCGTCACGCCGCAGGGCCGCGGTCAGGCCCTGAGGCCCCGCCCCGTACTTGGCGACGCACGCTCACGTGACAGCAATTACTGGCGCGGTGGGCCGTGCGTCGCAGCCCGATCTCTCCCGAGGGGGTCCGTCCACCCATGGTGACCAGTAAGAACCGCCGGGAGTGCGACCGGCGCACCTACGTCCTCGACACCAGCGTGCTGCTGGCCGACCCCAACGCCGTCACCCGTTTTGACGAGCACGAAGTGGTGCTCCCGGTGGTCGTGGTGACGGAGTTGGAGGCCAAGCGCCACCATCCCGAGCTCGGCTACTTCGCCCGTCAAGCGCTGCGACTGCTCGATGAATACCGGATCAGGCACGGGCGTCTTGACGCGCCCATCCCGATCGGGGAGGTCGGCGGCACACTGCGGGTCGAGCTCAACCACTCGGATCCGGCTGTACTTCCGCCCGCCTTTTTGAATCACAGCGGTCGGCTCGGTGACAATGACTCCCGCATCCTCGCCGTCGCCCGCAATCTGCAGGCCGAGGGCTATGACGTCACCGTCGTCTCCAAGGACCTTCCGTTGCGCATCAAGGCGTCATCGGTCGGCCTGCTCGCAGAGGAATACCGGGCTGAACTTGCCATTACTTCGGGCTGGACGGGAATGGCGGAGCTCCAGGTCGCAGGCGACGACATCGATGCGCTCTTCGCTGATGAGCCGATCACTCTGCCTATAGCGGAGGACCTGCCCGTTCACACCGGTCTCGTGCTGCAGTCCGAGCGCGGCAAGGCACTCGGACGGGTGACAGAGGACGGCAAGGTCCGCCTGGTGCGCGGCGATCGTGAGGCGTTCGGCATCCATGGTCGCAGCGCGGAGCAGCGCATCGCTCTCGACCTGCTCCTCGACCCCGACGTCGGGATCGTCTCACTCGGCGGCCGGGCCGGCACCGGCAAGTCGGCGCTCGCGTTGTGCGCTGGGCTCGAAGCCGTACTGGAGAGGCGTCAGCACCGCAAGGTGATGGTCTTCCGCCCGCTGTATGCGGTTGGCGGACAGGAGTTGGGCTATCTGCCGGGCAACGAGTCCGAGAAGATGAACCCTTGGTCGCAGGCGGTTTTCGACACTCTCTCGGCGGTGACGTCGGCGGAGGTGATAGAGGAGGTCGTCGAACGCGGAATGCTGGAGGTGCTGCCGCTCACCCACATCCGCGGGCGGTCGCTGCACGATGCCTTCGTGATCGTCGATGAGGCCCAATCACTCGAACGAAACGTCCTTTTGACCGTTTTGTCCAGGATTGGGGCTGGGTCGCGGGTAGTTCTCACTCACGATGTCGCTCAGCGGGACAATTTGCGAGTGGGGCGGTACGACGGCGTAGTCGCCGTCGTCGAGAAACTCAAGGGTCATTCGCTGTTCGCCCATGTGACGCTCACCCGTTCGGAGAGGTCACCCATTGCGGCGCTGGTTACGGAAATGCTGGAGGACGTCCAGTCGTAGCGCGCTGGGCGTCAACTGCACCGTAAGTAAAGCAGTGGATATGAATAAGGTGGAGAAGACTGCTGCACCCGCGAAGGGTGCAGCAGTCTACTCATGTCTGAGCACGACACGCGCACATCTCCAGAAACGGGCGGCTGAAACGGCGTGTGAGCTTTCCCACGCGACGGAGAATTGCGTTACTGCGTGGCCCTCGGGCAGGGTGTGAACCTGTCAGGCCCCCGCTCACGACACGCCTACACCCCCAACGGTGCAGGACAACAGAACTGAACAGCGTCACCGTTGTGAGCCGCCCAGCATCTCGTGGACCCCGTGAGGGGATCGCGCCGGGCCAGTGCCTCCAGTGACCAGCCGGATTCAGGTCCGGTTCAAGGGAGGCCGGAGTCAGGGGCACGATTGCGTCCGCTCGGTCACCACGCGGACGATGCTGGAAGGAAACTGTGTGAGCCGGATCTCCGTCCGAGGAATCGCCGTAGCGTCAGCCACTGCGGTCACAACCGTGGGTGCCGTCGTAGGCGTTGCCTCAGGCAGCGAGCCGACCGCCGCCGCCTCGCAGCCGGTCGAGGCTGCCGACGCGACTTTGCTGAACGTCATCACTACCGGGCAGCAGGCTGACAAGCAGGCCGCCTCGTTCATCGAGCAGGCTCAGTGGCAGCAGACCGAAGCCGAGCTCGCGGCGCAGAAGGCCGCCGCGGAAGCCGCGCGCAGGAAGGCCGCCGCGGAAGCCGCCGCGAAGAAGGCCGCCGCGGAGAAGAAGGCTGAGGAGAAGACGCAGCAATCCCTCCTGCAGACCGTTGATTACACCATCGCCGGCATCCAGACGATGGCCCAGCAGATCATCGGAGATGACACGCAGTACAAGTGCTTCTCCTGGATCGTGGACCGGGAGAGCGGCTGGAACTATCAGGCGACCAACCCCTACACCCACGCCTATGGCCTCGTCCAGGCACTGCCCGGCAGCAAGATGGCCTCCGCGGGGTCCGACTGGCTTAACAATCCCGCCACCCAGATAAAGTGGGGCCTCAGCTACATGAACAGCCGTTACGGCAGCCCTTGCAAGGCAAAGTTGTTCTGGGAGAGCAACAACTGGTACTGAGCGACAACTGGTACTGAGCGGCGGCTGCGGTGGCTGCAGCGGGCTGAGGTCCGCGCAGGCAAGGGTAGGGGGAAGGCAATGTCGCAGAAGCGCTCAGATCGCCCCGATTTCTCCGGGCGGCTCGCCGCATTCGTCGGCCGTCTCTACAAAGGCTGGGCGAAAGCCGGTGCCAGCTATGCTGCATCAGCCGACTCCGGGGGTGGAGCAGCCGAGGAAGCCGGGGGCGGAGCTGCCGATCACGTGCCTCCGCCGCCGGACTACCCGCCTGCCGTCTCCCCTCCGCGTCCCCCCGCTGAAGCCGTCCCGTGGGGAATGCGGGTTGCCGCCGAGGTCGGCTGGCGGCTGTTGGTGCTCGCTGCTGTGCTCTATGTCCTGATGCGGGTGATCAGCGCGGTGCAGCTCGTCGTGCTCTCATTCGTGGCGGCGCTGCTGATCACCGCATTGCTCCAGCCGACCGTTGCCCGTCTCAAGCGCATCGGGCTGCCGCGCGGCCTGGCCACCGCCGTAACCTTCATCGGTGGCTTTGTCGTGATAGGCCTGGTGGGGTGGTTTGTCGTCTGGCAGGTCGTGGAGAACATCGACACGTTGTCGACGCGGCTGCAGGATGGCGTGATTGAGTTGAAGAAGTGGCTGCTCAACTCACCGCTGCATGTGACCGAGGCGCAGATCGATCGGATCACCAAGAATCTCAACCATGCAATCGGCACCAACGCCGATCAGATCACTTCGGCTGGGCTCCAGGGCGTCACCGTGGTGATCGAGATGCTCACCGGCACCTTCCTCGCGATGTTCGCCACGCTCTTCCTGCTCTACGACGGGTGGAATGTGTGGAATTGGATACTCAAGCTCTTCCCGCAGGAGGCGCGAGAGGGGATCGCAGGCGCCGGTCCGCGTGCTTGGCGCACGCTCACGCACTATGTGCGCGGCACGGTGGTGGTGGCGTTCATCGACGCCGCCTGCATCGGCATCGGCATCTACCTTCTGGGCGTGCCGCTGGCGGTGCCGTTGGCCGTCGTCATCTTCCTGGGAGCGTTCATCCCGCTGGTCGGCGCGGTGGTCACAGGCGCGCTCGCGATGATTGTGGCGTTGGTGACCCATGGGCCGTTCACCATGTTGATGGTGCTGCTGGTGCTCTTGGCCGTGCAGCAGATCGAGGGCCACATCCTGCAGCCGTTCATCCTGGGCCGGGCGGTGCGGGTGCATCCGCTGGCGGTGGTGCTCGCGGTCGCGACGGGATCGCTGATCGGCTCGATCGGCGGTGCGTTGGTCGCGGTGCCGCTGGTGGCGGTGGTGAACACCGTCGTCGGATATCTGCGCCGGCACAACCAGGAGGTTGCGCTGCGTCGCGCGTCGGGTCTGCACGGCGCGACAGCCATCGAAACCGCCCCTGTTCGGAGGCCGAACGAGCCGCTCGCGGGCGAGGAGTAGGGGGCGGGGGAGTGGAGGGGGGTCGAGGACGAAGTCCTCGACCCCCCTCCACTGGAGGTCAGGCGAGTGTCGCTTCCGCGTCGAGCGTGGTGCCGACCGCCTGGATCACGGAGGCGACCTTGAACGCCTCCTGGATCGTCTCGCGGTCAACTCCCGTTTTGCGCAGTACCTGTTCGTGGGAGTCCAGGCACTGCCCGCAGCCGTTGATCGCGGAGACTGCGAGCGACCACAGTTCGAAGTCGGTCTTGTCCACACCCGGATTGCCGATGACATTCATCCGCAGGCCCGCGCGAAGCGTGCCGTACTCCGGGTCCGACAGCAGGTGTCGGGTGCGGTAGAAGACGTTGTTCATCGCCATGATCGCAGCCGCCGACTTCGCCGCCGTGTACGCCTCGGGCGTCAGGTTGGCCTTGGCCTCCGGCTCCAGCTCACGCAGCACGTGCGGGCTGCGTGAGGCAATCGCACAAGCAAGTACCGTGCCCCACAGCTGCTGCTGTGACAAGGTGTTGTTGTTGCCGATCACCGAACCGAGGTTCAGCTTGAGGTCCTTGGCGTAGTCGGGAAGAGCGGACTTCAGCTCACCGAGCGCCACGCTCACTCACCTGCCAGCAACTTGACCGGGTCGAGGGTCTCGTCGCCCTTGCTCCAGTTGCACGGGCACAGCTCGTCGGTCTGCAGCGCGTCCAGAACCCGCAGGACTTCCTTGGGGTTACGGCCGACGGACCCGGCGGTCACCATCGTGAACTGGATCTCGTTGTTGGTGTCGATGATGAAGACGGCGCGCTGCGCGAAGCCGTCTTCGCCTTCGACACCGCACGCCCGCATGAGCTCGTGCTTGGAGTCGGCGAGCATGGGGAAGGGCAGGTCGCGCAGGTCTTTGTGGTCCTTGCGCCACGCGTGGTGCACGAACTCCGAGTCACCGGAGACGCCGAGGATCTGCGCATCGCGATCGGCGAACTCCTCGTTCAGCTTGCCGAAAGCGGCGATTTCGGTCGGGCACACGAAGGTGAAGTCCTTCGGCCAGAAGAACACCACACGCCACTTTCCCTCGTAGGACTTGTGGTTGATCTGGGCGAAGGCATTGTCGGCCTCGATGCCGACGCAAGCGGTCAGGTCGTACTCGGGGAACTTATCACCGACGGTGAGCACGTGCGCTCCTCCAAGAGTGGTGCGGGAAGTCCTTTATGTCGGATTTTTTCCCGTGGGTTGGACGGCATCAACGGTGTCATAGAGGGGATGGATCAGGGAAATCGGGGTGGGCTTTTTGGGGTGGGACTTTTTGTGGGCCGCAAACGATCGACGGGGATGCCCGAACGGTTCCCGGAGGGTGCGTGGGACTTCTCACGTACCGAAATTGTGCGATTTTAGGAAATTAAAGGCTGGACCTGGTGCTACTTTCGTCGCTTGCGCGTTCGCGTGAGCGTGTGTATACGACTGTTGGCGAGGTGAGGAGACCGGGGCGTGGGCAGCGGAGGGGACAAGGGCGGCAGAAACGGGAGCAACAGGGGCAAGCTCAAAGCGAACAGCAAGCCGCGCCGCC